>CAVKWN010000098.1:2854-9539 GCA_963660075.1 Lachnospiraceae bacterium | reverse complement strand
GTGTATTCTAGGATTGACTGTGTTGGTGCCTGGCTGTTGAGCGCCCATAGGTTTCCGTCTTTGTCGTACATCACGCTGAAGACCATTTCATAGTCTTGACTCTTCTTGTCAAACATCTCTATGGGCGAGTTCTTGTGGTTCCACAGTTTGACGAAGTTGCCGTTCTCAAATTCGTAAACGCCGCTTCTCGTTCCTGCCATGACGTGATTGTCATCGCGTGGGTCGATGTCGAGACTCATCACGTCTTGATAGTTTATGCTTGTGGAAGAAGCCATGTCGTCTTGATAGACTGTCCATTTGTCATTGTCCAATACTTGCAAGCATCCTGGCTCGTAGTTGAACACTCCTCCGCAACTATACAGTTTACCGTTGTGCATCTTCATGAACCCGAAGTGGTTGTATTTGGGTCCATCGGGCTTTATCTTGTTTACGGTTGCAAGCAGGTCTGCGTCCATGGTCTTGGGGCGTGCCGTGAAGTCGCCAATGCGTGTCCATTGGTTTGGATTCAGGAGGTTGGAGGTAAGCTCGGCGCGGTAGAGCCCCATAGTGGAGCTTGCGGCATAGATGTATTTGTTGTCTGTGTAGCAATAGTCCACGCGGAAGCCGAGTTGGTAGGTGTCGGTAAACGATTCCTTGGCCACGTTGAGCCTCACTATCCCGAAATTGGTGGAGATATAAGCGTCGTTTCCATTGATATCCACACTGTTGATGGTTTTGTCCGCGGTCATCGACGTGTTCATGTATGCCGGCATGTTCACCACGTTGCCGTTTTGTGAGAGTAAGTCGATGTTGTAATCATCATACACTATGACAAGCTTCTTCGCGGTCTTGCACCATGCTATGTGTGATATTTCGCAGTCGGATAGCACTGTGGTCTTGTCGTAGGTTCTCACCTCCTGGTCTTGTGTGTCATAGCTGAACAGTCCGCCAGAGGCGAGAACATAGAGCATTCCGTCGTTGGCCTTCTCTATCTCTTTTGGCTCGTAATAGCTCAGGTAAGCTTTCCATTGCGCTGACGCTTCACAAAGGAAGGCTATCCAAAACAAGGCACACAAAAGAATTCTTCTTCCTTTCATTGCTTATTATAAAGGTATACTTATAACAACATATTTCAGCCCTCTTGATATTTCGTGTATTCAGTGTATTTCGTGGACAAAAATAGTTTTCGTGGACAAAATGTGGATTACGATTCTTCGTTAATGAGCCAGTCGGCGAGTTTTTCCACGGCCTTTGCTCTGTGGCTTATCTTGTTTTTTATCTCTTCCCCGAGTTCCGCGAAGCTCTTGTCGTAGCCCTCCGGAATGAAGATAGGGTCATAGCCGAAGCCTTCCGTTCCATGCTTCTCATGGGCTATGGTGCCTTCCACTATGCCCTCGAAACGATATTCGCGCGAACAGACTGGATTGCCGCCTTCCATCTGGATGAGCGAGATGACGGTGCGGAAACGGGCCTTGCGGTTAGTGTTGTCGCCAAGCCTGTCGAGCAGTTTCCTCATGTTGGCCTCGCTGTCGTGGTCGGTGCCTTCAGCGTAGCGTGCCGAGTGAACCCCTGGTTCACCGTCGAGCGCGTCAACCTCAAGCCCCGTGTCATCGGCGAAACAGTCTATGTGATACTTGTCGAATATATATTCTGCCTTTTGATGCGCGTTGGCTTCCAAGGTGTTGCCTGTCTCTGGAATATCCTCATGGCAACCTATGTCGGCAAGTGAGACAATATCAAATGTTGGACCAAGAATCTCCCGTATTTCCTGGAGCTTGTGCTGGTTGTTTGTCGCGAAAACTATTTTCATCTATTATCTTTTCGTTTGTTTTATCTTTTTTGTTCTTTGGCAGTTTCACCTTCACGTGGTCGAAGCCCTCGCCATATACGCCGATGACCGAGCTCTGCGACACGAAGGCGTTAGGGTCTATCATCTTTATCAGTCGGAATATTGGCGTGCTTTCACTCTTGCGCGCAAGTATGCAAAGCACTTTCATTTCCTGCCCCGTGTACCAGCCGTGACCATCAAGGATGGTTACTCCACGGTCGAGCTGGGTGCCGATGGCATCGGCTATCTCCTGGCTTTTCTTTGAGAAAATCATGAACTGCACCGACTCGCGGCGCACGTTCATCACGTGGTCGAGCATGAAGTTCTCCACAACCATGGTGCATAGGCCGAACATGACCTTATGAACCCTGCTTATGGTGTCGCCAAACTGAGGGAAGAACATACAACTTCCGATGATGCACAAGTCGATGGCAAGCAACACTTGGCCCAGCGAGAAGTTGTAGTACTTGTTTATAGATGCCGCTATGATGTCGGTGCCGCCCGTTGAGCCGTTGTTCAGGAAGACTATGGCAAGTGCCGAGCCTGTGAGCATACAGCCTATGAGCAGCGACATGAAGTCTTGGTTTTCTCCTAATATCTTGATATAGTGACCGTTGGAATCCATTGGCATGAGCCATTGGGCAAACCATAGCATGAAATACAGCACACAGATGGCATAGATGGTCTTCATGAGGAATTTCACTCCCAATACTTTCAGGCCCACTCCCAACAGCACTACATTGATGAGGAGATACATGTTTTGGATGGGGAAACCAGTGGCGTAATAGATAACGGCAGATATACCGGTCACTCCTCCAGTCACTATCTCATAGGGAAGGAGAAAAAGGGTGAATGCAAAGGCATAGAGGGAAACGCCAAAGGTGATTCCCGCATAGTCTTTGATCTCGTTGAATATTACTCGCTGGTTTAATGTCATTTTGCTTAATGATTAACTGATTAAACAATCATAACCCATCCATCAGTGGCTTACTTCACCACGATATTTATTATTCTCTTTGGCACCACGATGACCTTCACGATTTTCTTGCCATCGGTATACTTGGCGCACCTTTCGTCGGCAAGTGTCTTCTTCTCGATGGTGTCCTTGTCGGCATCGGCTGCGAATGTCTTTTGGAAACGCGCCTTGCCGTTGAAGCTCACGGTCATCTGCATCTCGTTCTCCACTAGGTACTTCTCGTCCCACTCAGGCCACTTGGCGTCGCACACTGTGGTGGTGTTGCCAAGCTGGTGCCAAAGCTCCTCGGCGATATGCGGGGCGAAAGGCGCGATGAGCACCACGATGTCGGAAAGCAACTTGCGGTTGTGACACTTCTGCTGTCCGAGCTCGTTGACGCAAATCATGAAAGCCGAGATGGAAGTGTTGTATGAGAATGTCTCAACGTCTTGCGTCACCTTCTTGATGAGCTTGTGAACGCTCTTCAGGCTCTCTTGTGACGGTTCGGCATCGTCTACGAGGTTCTCATCGGAACGGTTGTCCCAGAACAGAGCCCATAACTTCTTCAAGAAGCGGAAGCAACCGTCTATGCCGTTGGTGTCCCAAGGCTTGGATGCCTCCACGGGGCCGAGGAACATCTCGTACAGGCGGAGAGTGTCGGCACCATAGTCGCGCACGATGTCGTCGGGGTTTACAACGTTGTACATCGATTTCGACATCTTCTCAATAGCCCAGCCGCACTGGTATTTGCCTTCGGCTCCGTCGGCTGACTTGCTGCCGTCCTCGAATATGAACTCAGCGTCCTTGTACTCAGGGCTCCAGTTCTTGAAAGCCTCAATGTCGAGAATGTCGTTCTTCACGAGGTTTATCCAAACGTGGATAGGTGTCACGTCGTTGTAGTTTTTGCGCTGTCCGAGGCTCACGAATACAGGCTTGTCGGCTGTTGAAAGCTCGTTGGCACGGTAAACGAAGTTGCTTCGTCCCTGTATCATGCCCTGGTTCACAAGCTTCTGGAAAGGCTCTTCCTCGCAGCTCACCCCGTAGTCGTGGAGGAACTTGTTCCAGAACCTTGAGTAGATAAGGTGGCCCGTGGCGTGCTCGGTGCCTCCTACGTAGAGGTCAACGTGGCGCCAATACTCGTCCACGTCCTTGTCAACGAGAGCCTTGTCGTTGTTAGGATCCATGTAGCGAATGTAGTAGGCCGAGCTGCCGGCGAATCCTGGCATGGTGTAGAGGTCGAGCGGGAACACGGTCTTGTTGTCAATTTTAGAGTTCTCCACAACCTTGTTTTCCACGGTGTCCCAAGCCCATACCTTGGCTCTTCCCAATGGTGGCTCACCGTCTTCGGTTGGCTTATACTCCGTTATCTCAGGCAGTTCCACGGGCAGGCACTCCTCGGGTACCATCTTTGGTATACCGTTGTCGTAGTACACGGGGAACGGCTCGCCCCAATAGCGTTGGCGCGAGAATATGGCGTCGCGCAGACGGTAGTTGACCTTCACGCGGCCTATGCCCTTTTCGGTGACGAACTTCTTTGTCTTGGCTATGGCCTCTTTCACGGTGCAACCGTTGAGCGTGAATCCGTCGATGCTCGTGTGGCCCTCGCGTGGCGAGTTCATCACTATACCCTCCTTGGCGTCGAAGCTCTCCTCCGACACGTCGGCACCCTCGATAAGAGGTATGATGGGCAGGTTGAAGTGCTTGGCGAAGGCGTAGTCGCGGCTGTCGTGGGCAGGCACTGCCATGATGGCTCCCGTGCCGTAGCCGGCAAGCACGTATTCTGAAATCCAGATTGGTATCTCATCGCCCGTGAAGGGGTTGATGGCGTATGAGCCACTGAACACGCCCGTCACCTTGTGGTCGCTCATGCGGTCGAGCTCGGTGCGGCTCTTCACGTAGTTGAGATATGTCTCCACCTCGGCCTGCTGGTCTGCCGTGGTAACTAGTTTTACGTAATCGCTCTCAGGGGCAAGCACCATGAACGTGACGCCGAACATGGTGTCGGCGCGTGTGGTGAAGATGGTGAACTTCACGTCGGAGTCTTTCACGTCAAACTCCACTTCGGTACCCTCCGAGCGTCCTATCCAGTTGCGTTGAGTGTCGGATATGCTGTCGCTCCACTGCACGGTGTCGAGACCGTCGAGCAAGCGCTGAGCATAGGCCGACGTGCGCAGGCACCATTGGCTCATCTTTTTCTGCACCACGGGGAAGCCGCCACGTATGGAGACACCCTCCACCACCTCGTCGTTGGCAAGCACGGTGCCAAGGCCGGCGCACCAGTTAACCATGGTCTCGCCCTTGAAGGCTATGCGGTAGTTCATCAAGGTGTCGCTCTTCTGCTTCTCGTCCATGGCGTTCCACTCCTCGGCGGTAAACTGCAGGGTGTCGTCGGTCTGAGCGGCGTTTACGCCCTCAGTGCCCTTCTCCTCGAAGTGCTTGATGAGCTTGTCTATCGGCTGCGCCTTCTTCAGGTCGTTGTCGTAATAGGAGTTGAACATCTTCTCGAATGCCCACTGCGTCCAATGGTAATAGCCTGGGTCGCAGGTCTTCACCTCGCGATCCCAGTCGAACGAGAATCCTATCTTGTCGAGCTGCTCGCGATAGTGGTTTATGTTCTCGTTGGTGGTGATTGCCGGATGTTGTCCGGTCTTTATGGCATATTGCTCGGCAGGCAGTCCATAGGCGTCGTAGCCCATGGGGTTGAGCACGTTGAAGCCCTTCAAGCGCTTGTAGCGCGCGTAGATGTCGGAGGCTATATAGCCAAGTGGATGGCCCACATGCAGTCCCGCGCCAGAAGGGTAAGGAAACATGTTGAGCACATAATATTTCGGTCTTTCGGGGTCTTCCGTCACCTTGTAGGTCTTGTCGTCAACCCACTGTTTTTGCCATTTCTTCTCAATCTCTCTGAAATTGTAATCCATTGCTTTGCTAAGTTATTAATTTCTAAGTGCAAAGATACGAAGAAATTGGGGAATATTGAAAATTAATAAGTATTTTGGGTAAAAGGCTTGGAAGTATTCGGAAAAAACGCTAACTTAGCGACATAATGATAAAAGCCGCACTATTATGATATGTTCTGTTGCCAATCCCATATACGACTGCGTGTTCAAGTTCTTGATGGAAGACGAGCGCATAGCCAAGACCATACTCTCAGCCTTGCTGAAGAAAGATGTCTTGAGCGTGGAGATGCGACGCAATGAACACCCCAACGTCACTCGCGACAAGATTTCTATGTTTCGTATCGACTTCGCCGCGAGGGTCAGGGAGGATGACGGTACGGTGAGGCTCATCCTCATAGAGCTGCAAAAGACGTGGGTCGACACGGAGACACTACGCTTCCGCCGTTATCTTGCCGCTCAATACAATGCCGAGGAGAACATGGTGAAGGAAGGCGAGCTGGAGGGCTATGCCGTGCCCATGATAGCCGTGTACTTGCTTGGACATAGGGTTGGCGACATCGACAAGGCGGTGGTGTATGTCACGCACAACGCCTTCGACTATGATGGCAAGGTGGTTGAGGGCGGCATGAAAGACCCGTTTATCAACAGCCTGATCCACGACAGCATAATAGTGCAGATACCGTTGCTCCACGGCAAGATAAACAATAGGTTGGACAGGGTGCTTAGCGTGTTTGACCAGTCGCAGCGCGATGTCAAGAACCAGCAGATTGTTTGCCTCGACGAGAAGGAGTATGCCAACGACTCGGATATGATGTATATCCTCCATCGCTTGAGCCTTGCGGCAATGGATGCCGACGTGCGGCAAGAGATGAACGATGAAGACGAGTTTTACTCTGTGCTTGAGGCGCGCGACACACAGGTGATGAAACTCAACGAGCAGCTCACTGAAAAAAGAAGGCAGCTCAACGAGAAGAATGCGCAGCTCAACGAGAAGAATGCGCAGCTCAACGAGAAGAATGCGCA
>CAVKWN010000098.1:0-2701 GCA_963660075.1 Lachnospiraceae bacterium | reverse complement strand
TTGTTGTCCTACAGTTGTCCGGCCTCCACTTGCCTCACTATGCGTTCGGTGATGCGGTCGGCGCCGTTGGGGTCATACGACTTCTTCAGCGAGGCTCCGAAAATCCAGGCGAACGACTGGTAGAAGCCGGCGCGGATGGGGCCGAGGAATGCCTTGATGAGGTCGTAGGATGAGTTGTTGCACTCGCGGTCGATGAGCTTGATGAGTAGTTTGCCCTGCGAGTAGGTGAGCTTCTTCACGCGAGGCGTGTATTCCTTCTTGATGTCTTGCTCCACCACTTTCATGTGTTCGTCCTTGGCTTTCTTGTTGGGCAGCAGCTCCAGGTATTCGCCTGTCTCAATGATGATGCGGTCGCATTCCTTGGCTATGGGCAACACTCGCTTAATGTTGTATATCAAGCGGTTGTAGGCGGCACGCTGCCGCGCGTTCTTGAATTCTGGTTGAGGATACACCCAGATGTTGTTGAGTTCCACATATTGTATGGAGTCGCTGCCCTGCTTCACCTTGCCAATCTTTACCATTGGCACGAAAGTGGGGTTGTCCATGTCGACGTCCCTGTCCTCCGGCTTTGCGTCATTGTTGTTTTGAGCCATGGCGAGGATTGGGAACGCAAGTAGCAATATGATAATCAGTCTTTTCATCTTGTGTCGCTCAACGTGCCGCAAAGTTACAACCTATTTGCATAACGAGCGTTGAAAATACTATTAAATAAAATGAATAGGCGGCATTTCGTTTATTGTTATGTGTCGCATACATGGCATTTCGGGAGCAAAATGTTACCTTTGCACAAAAACATGATTCATGTTTAAAAAAAATGATGATGAGTATGACAGAATGGGATAAGATGCAAGAGGGCAAAGTCTACAATGATTTTGACAAAGACTTGTTCAACCGCAGAGTAGAGGCGAAAAAACTGTTTCGTGCTTATAACCGCACCGAGGACAATGAGGTGGAAAAGCGCGACGACATAATGCGGAAACTTTTCAAGGCGGTTGGTAAAAACGTGTGGATAGAGCCCGACTTCCGTTGCGAGTTCGGCAAGAACATCACCATAGGCAATGATGTTTACATCAACTTCGGCTGCGTGATGCTCGATTGCGGACAAATACACATTGGAGACAACACCTTGATAGGCCCAAATGTGGGATTGTTCTCAGGCAACCATACCACAGACCCTGAGGAACGGGCGGCCGGAGGACTTATACCCAAGCCCATCACCATAGGAAAGAGGGTGTGGTTGTGCGGCAACGTGAGCATTGTGCCGGGTGTCAGCATAGGCGACGGCACCATCATAGGGGCTGGCAGCGTGGTCACCCACGACATTCCGTCGGGAGTGATAGCGGCGGGAAACCCTTGCCGGGTTTTGCGCGAGATTACGGAAAAAGACAGAATAGGCTATAAGACAACAGAATGACATAAAAAGGGCTGCTCGTGCACAAAGTCACGGGCAGCCCTTGTCGGGAAAAGACGGGAAGAAGACCTTACCACTCAACCTTCTCGTCCAAGATGACCCCGTCTGTGGCATCCTCTTCAGTGAAAGTGGCGCCACGATATTGCACACACAGCATCACCAATGGTTCCGCGCCATTGTTGCGTACGGAGCGCTTGCCTGAGGGGGCTACCCTTACCACACTTCCCTCCGCGACGGGGAACACCTTGCCATCCACCTGGAACTCGCCCTTGCCGCTGAGGAAGAAATACAGCTCCTCGTGAGTCTTATGGCTATGGAGAAAGCCTGTCGCCGTGCCGGGCGCGAACGCCTGGAACGAGAAATCGCCACCGGTAGCGCCAACCAACGCGCCTCCGAACACCTTTCCCGGTATCTTGACCTCCGGCGAGAGTTCCAATACATACTCGCCTAAGTCGCTCATCTTGCCGAAATCCACGGCTGTCAAATTCTCACCCTCGATAATAGTCCTTGTCTCTTTCATCGCCTTTTAATGTTTAGTTGTTTTATGGAATATTGTCCTTGATTGACGGTGCAAAAATACGATGATATTTCCATCCTAGCAAGAGGTGACTTTCGCGTGGGTTACTTACCTTGAAGTAACCTTTGCTGATTATCAAGAGTTAAGGTTTGCGGGTTTTAGAATAGTTTAACTTGCAATGCACGCTGCGTGTAAGGAAAGTTGGTTACTTTTACACACCATTAGTGATAATAAGGTCATTACAAGCCTTCATAAACGCTTTTCTAACAGAAAAACACGATAATGAGCAACCAAATAACCGACACCGTTTTCAAGGATTGTCCCATACGCAATGTCTTGGCGCATGTTTGCGGCAAGTGGTCGTTGCTGGTGATCTACGTGATGCGCCAAAACGGCAGCATCCGCTTCAATGCCCTCCACAGGGCCATTCCCGACATCTCGCAAAAGGTACTGACCTCCACCCTGCGCTCGTTGGAAGCCGACGGTCTCATAACCCGAAAAGTATATGCCGAGGTCCCGCCAAGAGTGGAGTATTCGCTCACCGACCGCGCCCGCTCGTTCATGCCATTGGTGGAAAGCATGATAGCGTGGGCGCAAGACAACATGGCAGGAATCTTGAAAGACAGGAAGAAGAAAATGTCATGACCTTTCGGCGTGCTTCGGCTTTGCACTGAAAAGCCATTGCCATTTCAGTGCAAAGCCGTTGCCATTTCAGCGTAAAGCCATCGTCATTTCAGTGCAATGCCGAAACGCCTTTCTTATAAGCTTTTACG
>CAVKWN010000097.1:3871-9706 GCA_963660075.1 Lachnospiraceae bacterium | reverse complement strand
GATAAAACTGATTAAAAACGCATGGACTGCCAGCTCTAGCTGCCCACGTTTATTGTCCACGAAGGCGCACGAACTGACAGGAAAATTCAAGGACACGAAAATTTCGGCTTCGCAGATAAGTTTTTACAGTTGCTAGCAGGTATGTAAACACCGCGTAGCGAATAGCGTAGCCATCTTTTAAATCTTTTAAATCCGTGTGAGGGATATGCGTGAAAATAAGATTTAGGCAATTGGCTTTGATGCGTTGTGTAACTTCTGAGCTACAATGCGCTCAGCCTCCGCCCTTGCCGGCTTTCCTGTGGCGGTCATCGGGAGACGTCCGACATTGACAAAACGCTTGGGAACCCAATAGGCTGGCAAGGCCTTGGCACACAAGTCGAGGAGATGGTCGCTTGAAAAACTGTCGCCTTCATACAAGAGCACGATGACCTCGCCAAACTTTCTGTCGGGCATCTTGGTGATTATAAACGGCATGGGCAAGCATTGCCTAAGGCGGTTTTCCACATTCTCTATCTGTATCTTTATGCCACCAGAGTCTATGACATTATCTTTACGCCCGAGGATTCTGAACTGCTGCTTACCAGTGAGATTATCCGTGCGAAGCTCCACCCTGTCGTTGGTCTTCAGCACGCCATCATGAACCTGAGGCGCGTCAATGACCAGGCAGTCGTCCTCGTCTTTGCTTATCCCCACACCGTCGAACGGCGTGTACCATTGGCTCGCCTCGCTTCCGTTGAGCCGCCTCAACGCTATGTGCGAGAGCGTCTCCGTCATGCCATAGGTGCTCCAGACATGATTGGGGAAGGCCTGCAGCTCTCTTGCCAACTCCGCGTCTATCGCGCCGCCTCCTATTATGAGATGCTCTGTCCGCATCAACTTGGCTCTCTCCTCTGGCACCTGCAGCGAGTTGTACACTTGCAGCGGCACCATGGCGGCAAACGTGGTGGCATCCACTGAAGCCAACGGATGCCCACTGGGAGGCACACTGACAAGCCTCAGATGTCGCTCTATCGCCCTCACGACCACCATCTTGCCAGCGATATAATCGAGCGGCATGCAGAGCAGGGCGGTGTCGCCGGGCTTCAGTCCAAGAAAGTCGCACGTGACACGAGCCGAGTTGAGCATCTTCTCTTTCTCAACCCACATCGGCTTAGGCTTGCCCGTGGATCCACTCGTATGCACAAGCACCGTGGGGCTTTCGTTGTGCCACTCGTTCAGGTATTCCTCAAGAACCATAACTTGTCTCCTATAATCCTCAACGGCATCTCCACATTGTCGGTGTAGAGCATGCCCGTGCCCAATCCTTGCGGCATGGAAATCTGCGGACCATACTCCTCGGCGCAGAAATGGGCAATGGCGTTCAAGCCCACGTTGCTCTCCAACGCCGAGGTTATCCACGAGCCTACGCCACGCTCCTTGGCCAGCCTTATCCACTCTCTGCTGCCCATCATGCCACCGTGCAGGCTGGGCTTGAGCACGATGTAGGCAGGACGTATGGTATCGAGCAACCGCGCCTTCTGCTCAGGCTGGTTCACGCCGATAAGTTCCTCGTCGAGGGCTATCGGCAGGGGCGACTCAGCGCAAAGCCGCGCCATCTCTTTCCATTGGTGCTGCTTTATGGGTTGCTCTATGGAATGGATGTCGTATTTGGCAAGTTCCTCAAGTCGCTCCATCGCATTGTCGGGCGTGAAGCCGCCGTTGGCATCCACGCGCAGCTCTATCTGCTCCTTGGTGAAATGTTCACGGATGTGCCTCACGAGATCCAGTTCGCGTGCGAAGTCTATCGCCCCAATCTTCAGCTTGACGCAGTGGAAACCCAACCGCAACTTCTCCTCCAACCGTGCGTACATTTCCTCAAAGCTGCCCATCCACACGAGCCCGTTGATGGGGATGCCCTCCTCTCCAAGGGCGAACGGTGTTTCCGACAATGCGGTAGAACCATTGGCATCGAGCTGGGCAAACGCCGTCTCCAAACCAAAAAGTATAGAGGGGTACGGCCTCAGCATCTCGTAGGGTATACCTCCGGTCTGCTCCACCCATTGGCACGCCTTGCGCAGCAATGCCTCATACCTGTCAACAGGCATGGCATCACAACTCAAGTCGGGCAACACGGAGCACTCGCCCACCCCCTTGACGCCATCCTTCTCAAGGGTGACATAATAAGAGAGATGAGTGGTGTAAACGCCACGTGAAGTGCCTGCCGGTTGCTTGAAGTGCAAGAGCTTGGAAGAATCGAAAGTCTTTATCATCTTTTATAAAAACATTACTTCGCTGAGTCTGTAGAATCCTAGTTCTATGAAGTTCGCATGAGAGTTTTTCCTTCACACATTTCTTTTCACACGGATAAAAAAGATTTTAAAGATGTCGGCTTTGCCGATTACGCATACCATCTTTCTACCGATTTTTGCCATTCGGGATGCGGACGGGCACAGGACCCGCCCCTGCACATTATTTTATTAATTACCGCGTAGCCGCTTGCGGCGTAGCAATCTTTCAAATCTTTTTTATCCGTGTAAAAAAATCCGCAAGAAAGCACATTTTACCCACACGAGTCAAAATAGCCTACAATCCTCAACCCCGTTGTTTAAGGAAACTGTGGGTACTTGTCGAAATCGGGCTTGCGCTTTTCGAGGAAAGCCTTTCCGCCCTCTTGCGCCTCGTCGAGGGTATAATAGAGCATCGTGGCGTCGCCAGCGAGTTCCTGGATTCCAGCCTGTCCATCGAGCTCGGCATTGAAGCCAGCCTTCATCATGCGCAGTGCTAACGGCGAGCGTTCCATCATTGTCTCAGCCCACTCCACCGTAGTGTCTTCCAGCTTGTCGAGAGGCACCACCTTGTTGACGAGCCCCATGTCGAGAGCCTCTTGCGCAGTGTATTGCTTGCAGAGGAACCATATCTCGCGAGCCTTCTTCTGTCCTACGATGCGGGCGAGATAGGAGGCACCAAGTCCCGCGTCGAATGAGCCGACCTTGGGTCCCGTTTGCCCGAAACGCGCGTTTTCCGAGGCTATGGTGAGGTCGCAAACCACGTGGAGCACATGCCCACCGCCTATGGCAAAGCCATTTACCATGGCTATCACCGGCTTGGGCATGCGGCGAATCTGCATCTGCACGTCGAGCACGTTGAGACGTGGCACGCCGTCGTTGCCAACATATCCGCCCCTGCCCTTGACGTGCATGTCGCCGCCTGAGCAGAAAGCCTTGTCGCCAGCGCCCGTAAGGATGACTACGCGAATGTCGAGACGGTCACGGCAATACGTGAACGCCTGGCTCATCTCCCACACCGTGAGCGGCGTGAAGGCATTGCGGTAGCGTGGACGGTTTATCGTTATCTTGGCGATGTGGTTATATTCCTCAAAGAGTATCTCCTTGAAGTCGAACCCCTCTATCGATTTCCATTCCCTGTTTTCCATTTTCTTTTATATTATTTCAAAATACCTTTTATATTCTCGCGCGTCAGCCTCAGCGTCCGTGAACACCTCCAACAAGAGCGGTCCAGCGGCTTGACGGTTGGTTATCCAACTTAAGCCCTCACGCAGTTGCTCCTCGTTTGTTGCCGCCTTGTAAGCCACGCCAGTGGCCTCACACACTCCCTTGGCTGAAGCGGAATGGGCAGCCGACACGAAACCGTCCCTGTATGGGCTTTTCTCAAGGCCGGGAAGCTGATGGAATATGCCTCCACCGCCATTGTTGAGCATTACTATGCGCAGGCACCGCTTGTCAACCCCATTCCACAACGCGTTTTGGTCGTAGAAGAAGCTCAGGTCGCCAACGACACAATACACTGGCTCTTCCCTTACCGAGGCAAAGCCCACGGCTGTGGACAAACTGCCCTCGATGCCATTCACGCCACGGTTCACGAACAGGTGGCGAGAGGAATACAACTGGCCGAGGCGCACCGCTGAACTGTTGGCAAACTGCATGCTGCATTCCTGCCCATTGGTCTGCTCACAGAGTAGTCTCACGGCCATCATTTGCGAATAGGCTGGGGCAAACTGCTTGCAACGTGTTGTCCATCTTTCGAATGCCACAACCCATCTCTCGTGGAAAGCCAATGCCTCGTCGTTTAAACAAAAGCCTTCGCTTTCCATCTCCTTGCAAAGGCTGTTCACGACATCCTCAACGGGGCAAGCCACCACGTCGGTAACGTTCATGGTCACGTCGGTAAGTTCTCCAGTGGCGTTGACCACCACGCAGCGGCTCGGACTGCAATGTTGCAGAAAACGCTTTGCCCGCTTGCTGACGAGGGTGTCGCCGATATAGATTATGAAGTCAGGCTTGTATGCCTCCTGATCACCTATCTCTATAAGAGCCTCATCAAAATGGCAAGGCTCTCCTTGGTATATGGCCAACTGCTCACGAAAGACCACACATTTCTCTTCCAAACGCTTAATGGCATCGCTAACGCGACAAGCCACGTCGCCTTGCAACTGCCCCACGACAATCATTGGGCGAGGACTCGCGAGAAACATTTCGGTCAACTCGCCTTGCCATAAATGGTTGTCCACAAGGTTAATGCGACGCTCAGCGGGAAGTTCACGAGTGGTGAAGTTGAACAGCGGCTCGCTTATTGGCACATTGATATGCACAGGCCTTCCGCCCGATTGTACCATTGCGCACAATGCCTCATTCGCCAATCGGTTGCAATACCATCGCTCCACACTGTCGTGAGGCTCTGGCAGGCTCACCTCCTTGGCCCAAAAAGCCTCCAAGGTCTTTTGCTGCGGCATGGTCTGCCCTTGCAACTGACCTATCATCGCCTCGGGCCTGTCTGCCGACACCATTATTATCGGCACGTGCTGGTACCACGCCTCCACCACTGCCGGCAAGGTGTTTACCAATGCCGAGCCCGATGTGACGCACACCACCACGGGTTCTCCCAAAGCCTGCGCCTTTCCCAAGGCTATGAAAGCCGCCGAACGCTCATCGGTCACCGACTCGCACGTCATGCCCGGGGTCTCACAAAGATTGTGGGTGATGGGCGCGTTGCGTGAACCTGGGCACACCACGGCATGGTGCACGCCATGAGCAAGGAGCAGGGCGGTAAGTATGTTTATGTTTTCCTTGTCAGAATACATTTATCGTCTGTTGTGTTTTAACTGCAAGCGGTCAGATCAACGCCTTCATCGTTTGCATCTTCTTCTCCGTCTCCTCCCATTCAGTGGCTTCCTCGCTTTCGTCGAGCAGTCCTCCGCCGGCGTACAGGCTAAGGCTCTTGCCGTTCATCTCCATGCAGCGCAGCGACACGTAAAGCGCCGTGGCTGCATCGTTGGCGGAGGAGGCTGATGAAGCATGCGGCATGTTCCACGGTCCGCAAAAGCCACTGTAATATCGCCTGTCCAATGCCTCTTCTTCGAGTATTGCCTCCATAGCCTCCTGCTTTGGCATGCCGCACACCGCCGGCGTGGGAAAGAGGTCATCGAGGACGTCGACGATGTCAGCGCCGTCGCGCAGCGCGAACTCAAAATCGGTACGCAGATGGAAGAGCCTTGCCGCGGTCACCGTGCGTGGCGGTTGCTGGTTCACGAAGGCGCAGCTACGCGACAGGCAGTCGTATATGTATTCCGCCACTATGCGTTGCTCCCTCATGTTTTTCTCGCTCCACGGTCCTGGTGTCGCCATGGTACCTGCCAATGCCATGGTTGTCCACCTATCGCCTTGTCTCTCTATCAGCAGTTCGGGCGTAGCCATGAGCCACGTCCCCGTGAGCGTCGTGCTCACGAGAGCCACCATCTGATGAGGGTACATCGCGCACGCCTTGGCGAACACCTCGTGCGCCTCCAACGGCTCTGCCAGTTCCATGTCGGCACGACGTGCCAGCACCACCTTCTTCAAG
>CAVKWN010000097.1:0-3601 GCA_963660075.1 Lachnospiraceae bacterium | reverse complement strand
CGATACATCACCTCGTCCATACACCTGGTGTCAGTCATTCTTCCTTGGCGAGATGATATAGTTTGTCACATGAACGGTAGATATGAGGTCACCGTGCGAGTTTTTTATGTCTATCTGCCACTCATGCAGGGTCGCGCCCCTATGCTGCAACTTGCCATAGGCAGTCACCGTGTCGCCTTCCCTGACTGCCAGCACATGGTTCCCGCTCACGTTTATGCCCACGGGGATCTTCTTCGGGCAAAGGGCCATGGAACCCACGCCGGCGAGATTCTCCGCCAACGCCAACGTGGCACCACCCGAGAGGAAGCCAAACGGCTGACGGTTAGTGCTGTTCACCTTCATGCGCGCCATGCAAGTGTCGTCGTCGGGCGTGGAGAGGAACTCCATACCAAGCGTGTGGCTCAAGCCTTCTTGCGACTCTATGATTTTCTTTTGCTCTTCTATGTTCATGGAATCTTGTTTTTTACTGTCGTGCAAACTTACGACTATTTTCAGACATCTCAAAGAAAAACTATTCCAAACCTTGCAGTTTGGTTATCTTATCACCAGTAATTCATTAATGATATCCTTTACGGCAGTGCTGTTTATCTGCTTGCGGAAACAAACGGTATATCCTTTTGCCGTCATCTCCTTGAAGAACTCATCGGCACAAGATATTTTGATCTCCTCGTCTGGGGAAATTGTTGTTTCCTTGTCGTATGCCTTAGTCTCTACCACGATATTCAATTCCTTTGTGCCATCAATCTTCTTCACGACATACATGAAGTCGGGACTGTAATTACTCGACGCAACCGTCGGGATACAAATACTGCGCGATGGTATCTTACCATACACCACAACCTCGTCTATCTCTGCCTTAATGTTCTGGAGCTCTAAAGGCGAATCGTGGGCGTAAGCGTCATACAGATATTTGGCAGGCGGCTCACCAGGTACCATCTTATTGCCGATGAAAGCCTGCACCACTTCATTTCTTACCGTTCCGTCGGCATGTGTGAGTTTCGTCTCCTTAGCCATATAATTAGCCTGTTTATAGCGCACACATCCTATCAGCTGCTCACACTTCCAGTCGTCTATGGCACCTATGAGCCTTGCCATCGAATTGTCGTTGAACATCTCGCTCGTGATTTCACATCCATCGTTTGCGGCACTACAGATAGCACTATGTAATATTTGTACAGGGATATTTGTGTGGCGACTGGCTCGCCGTAAGAACTCATTGTACGCATAGTGGCGGTTGCGCAACGTCAGCTCTATGTGGGAGCCTTCATTGGCCACTGCCACTTGGTTTTCAAAGCTAAGCACCTGACGCGACGAGTTCACAGTCTGCATTGAGAACACATGCTTTTCCTTGATAACCATAGGAAGATCCGCTTCTATCTTGTGGTCTATCTCGCGGTCGAAATAGAGCACATACTTGCGGTTGAGTTGCGACCACAATTCGCGCAATTCCTCAAACCGTGCCTTGCGTACATGGATTTTGTCCGTGCGTTTGCTATTACGATTGACAATGCGGCTTGGGTTCACACCGCCGACCACATCCTTGAACTCAGGATATTCTACAAGCATATCGTCAAACTTGTCCGCAACGACCTTCTTGTCAAAGTCTACATATCCCTTTTGCATCAGTTCTATGAAGAACCTGTTTACATCCACGCCACGCATTTCTGCCACTTTCTTAATATTCTCTGCTGTGATTGAGAGCGGACTCCTCTGATTGACCTCCAGTTCACCATTGATTTCAGCAACAAGCTTATTGGCAAAGTCTTTCTCGGTAAAGTCTACGATATAATTGAGCATGAACGACGAGTCGCTGATTCTGTTACCTGCGCTATCCACAGGCAAACGCAAGCCACGTCCCACCTCCTGCAACTTGCTTATCTCCGAGCCACTCGAGCGGAGCTTGCAAATAGTGAATACGTTGGGATTGTCCCAGCCCTCTTTCAGCGTCCATTTAGAGAAGAGGAAACGCAACACATTCGGTTTGCCGTCGGCATGTGTGAAACTCAACAACTCCTTCTTGCCATGTAGAATCACCTTCACCTCGTTCGCGATATTCTCATCGGAGTCGTTGTTGTCCTGCGCGAAATATCCAGCACACGAAGCGTCTATATTGTCGAGTGTGGCTTGGAGATAGGCCGCATATTTTGGCGTATTCTGCTTTGCAAGCTCTTTCTTCAGTCTCGCCGACAATATTTCGATGAATTTTCGCCGAAGCCACCCATCGTTCTTGCCTTCCTGTCCACGGAAACTCTCGATGTTGTCGATGAAGAACAATGCCAACGTCTTTATAGGCAAGCCTTCGCGGCAGAAGTTCTCGCGTTCGATCTCGAAATGGCGCGTCAAGGCAAGTTCTATCATGCCTTCTTGATAAGACACACCATATTGGTCTGGGAAAAACTCCTCCCCGGCCTGCTTCTCCTGTCCGTTGCTCATCGAGACGCTATTCTTGCTAATAGCCTCCACCGCAACGCCATCAAGGTCTTTGTCTATTACGCCAAGACACTCGCCAACATGAACGGTGAACGTCTTGGCCGTGTTGTCTGCATTGGTCAGCTTCAAGTTCACGCTGTCGCCCTTCACCATAGATACGACTTTCACCTTCTTGTCGGCTTTCTTTCCTCCTGGCAGTTCAAGATGTTCCTTGGCCACGCCCTTTATGAGTCCTTGGTTGAACGACTCGGCAGCGTTCAGATCGTATATCAATTCCTGATAGTCCTTCACTGCGTGCTTATTTTTGCCCTTGCCCACTGTAAACTCTGGGAAAGTCGCACCATAGCGCAACACGAGCTGCGGACGGAAGTTTTCTATGAGTGCAGCATACGACTTGCCGCCTCGCTCCACACGGTGAGGCTCGTCGATGATAAGCACCGGCTTAGTATCGGCAATGGCATCCACGGGTCGGTGGAAGTCGCCAAGCATCCGGTCGTAGTCATCGCGCGTCAAGAGCTTGCCATTGGTCAGCAACTGCGTGTTGAGCAGCAACACGTATATCTTACGCTTGACATTGTGTGTACCGTAAAAGAAATGCCCCACGGCGGAAGGCATGTTCAACCGTCCCTTGGCCTTCTGCTTTTGCGGCTCAAGCAGGCAAAGCTCAATCTCGGTGTCATAGCCACATACCGACTTAAAATGACGTTTCACTTCCGGCTCTGTCAGAAATGCCGCCGTGCCGGCCTTGATAGGCAACGTGGGCACGGCAATGATAAACTTATTGATGCCGCAGCGTCGGTGCAGTTCAAACATGGTACACGTGTAGACATAAGTCTTACCTGTGCCTGTCTCCATTTTTATGTCAAGAATGCTATGGTGAGGCAGAGCTTTTATCTTGTCAGACAGCATAAAAGGCGTCACTCTTTGCTTGGTAGCCTTATCGAGAATGCCAACGCTTTGGCGCACGACTTTGATGGCCTCGCCGTCAAGCTGGTGGCGAAGCACTGGGTTTTGGTGTGCCGCCCTCGGCGGTTCTGCTATGGAAGTCTCCACAATCGCGGCCACGCCATTAACGGGCGCCGTCTGATGAGGGAGGTTGTTTTCGAGTTTCAGTTCCATCTTTCTATGAAGTTGGGAGAAGTTGATTTATAGCGTCAGCAATGACAAAATA
>CAVKWN010000096.1:0-10048 GCA_963660075.1 Lachnospiraceae bacterium | reverse complement strand
TTGCCATGTTTAGGTTTTTACCTGTTTGATAGCTTGTTCTTTTAAATAATAGGTAAAAATAGCCATGTTTTTATTAATTTTGTAGCACACAATATTCGAGGATGTCAAGCGTTTTTATAATGGCAGGGCGGTATTGATTGCCGACGACAAGGTTTTCTTGGTTGGCAACAAGGGCGTCAAGAAGATGATAAAGAATTGAAGTCTTAGAGAGGTTTACAAGTATAAAAGCACAAGGTAAAATGAAGATTGTTGTTTCAAGGGAGATTGAGTCCGTGTGCCCGTCGTTTGTTGGTGCGTGCGTCGAGGCTCAGGTGGTAAACAGTGAGTATTGCCAACCGTTGTGGGATGAGATAAACGCCTTGGGCGAACGTTATCGTCAGACGCTCACCACGGAGACGCTGAAAGAGAAGTCGGGCATAGCCGCCACGCGGCGTGTGTACCGCGCTTGCGGCAAAGATCCCTCGCGCTATCGTCCTGCTTCCGAGGCACTTATCCGTCGTCAGCTCACAGGCAAGAGACTTTACCAGATAGACACGCTTGTCGACCTGGTAAACCTCGCGAGCATAGCCTATGGCTATAGCATTGGCGGATTCGATGCCGACAAGTTTGAGGGCGACATCCTGACGCTAGGCATTGGCCGTGAGGGCGAGCCTTACGAGGGCATTGGAAGAGGCATGATAAACATTGCCGGACTTCCAGTCTATCGCGACAGCAAGGGTGGGGTAGGCACGCCTACGTCCGACAACGAGCGCACGAAGATAACCCTTGGGACAACCCATCTTGTGGTGCTTATCAATGGCTACGACGGCAACGAGCAGCAGGTAAGGGCAAACGCGGAGTATATCCGCGAACTGCTGAAGAAGTATTGTGGCAGCGACGGTGGCAGTTTTTTCATATATTAAATGCGTGTTTCATATATTAAATGTATGCGTTTGGCATCATTGTGTCAAACAGATTTAGTAAATTTGCACACGATAAATGAGTTGACTGTATAATCCGGTCGACGATAAACTCCATCAATAATAACACTGCAAAATGATAATAGGAATAGACGTTGGCATAAGCACGACAAAGATAGTGGGCATAACCGGTGACGAGGGCGTCGTGTCGCCCATACGCATACGCGCCACAGATCCCGTGACTTCCCTTTACGGGGCGTTCGGTAAATATCTATACGACAACCAAATAGCCTTGTCGGACATTGAGCGCGTGATGATCACGGGCGTTGGTGCCGCTTATGTCAATTCTCCTATTTATGGTTTGCCCACGGAGAAGGCCGAGGAGTTTATCGCCGATGGCCTTGGCGCGCGCTATGAGACAGGGCTCGACCGCATGATCGTGGTGTCCATGGGCACTGGCACGAGCCTTGTGCAGTGTGACCACCATGGCATCCGCCACATAGGCGGCATCGGTCTTGGTGGCGGCACGCTGGCGGGCCTCAGCCGTGTCATACTGAAAACCGATGACATGAAGCAGGTCATTTCGCTTGCCATGCAAGGCGACATATCCAACATCGACTTGCAGATTGGTGACATTTCGCCCAACGCCTTGCCAGGCCTGCCAAAGCATGCCACGGCATCCCTGTTTGGCAAGGCGAAGAGCAACGCCTCGCGCGAGGACATAGCCACGGGCATCATCACCACCGTGCTGCAGACCATTGGGTCAAGCTGCATCCTCTCGTCGCTCAACTCCGGGATAAGGGAATATGTGCTTATTGGCAACCTGACGTTGTTGCCACAGTGCAAGCAAGTGTTCCCGGGGCTTGAAAAGCTCTACAAGGTTCGTTTCATAATCCCGAAGCATTCGGAATTTTGCACGGCAATAGGAGCCGCGCTCAGTTACAGGCACGCTTAGCCTTCCTAATCAAGATAAAACAACAAGGCGCCTTTGGGTGAAATGTCCCAAAGGCGCCTTGTTGTTTATTCGTATCTGTGTTTACTCGTATTTCATGCTCTTGGCCGGATGTATGTGCGAGATGAGGTAGCTTGGGCCAATCAGCACTAACACGCTTACGATGAGTGTGGCAACGTTGAGAGCCACGATTAGCGGCAAGTTGAACTCTATTGGCACCGTGCTTACGTAGTAAGTGGCAGGGTCGAGTTTCACGATGCCCACGTATTTTTGCAACAGGCAAACGCCTATGCCAACCACGTTGCCTATCACAAGACCCTTTCCTATGAGGAAGATGGCAAACCACAGGAAGAGATGCCTTATCGTCTTGTTGCGCGCGCCAAGGGCCTTCATTGTGCCAATCATCGTAGTGCGCTCAAGGATGATGATGAGCAGTCCGGATATCATCGTCACGCCAGCCACGGCGGTCATCAGCGCGAGTATGATCCACACGTTCATGTCAAGCAAGTCGAGCCATCTGAATATTTGCGGGTTGATTTCCTTTATGGTTTGCGACGTGTAGGTGGCACCGTAATGGTCTTGCCGCTTGTTGACTTGCTTGATGAATTGCCTCTCAACGTCGTCCACGTGGTTGAAGTCGTTGACGGTTACCTCTATTCCCGACACCTGATCGGGCTGCCACCCGTTCAGCTTCACGGCAGTGTTGAGGTCGGTGAAGCACATGTAAGAGTCGTATTGGCTCAGGTTGGTTTGGTAAATGCCTTGTATGGTGAACCTTCGTATTCGCACTCCGCTGTTGTCAATGAAGTATGCGAAGACGCGCTGCCCTTGTTTCAGTTTCAACTTGCTGGCAATGCTTTGCGAAATCAGGATCTTGTTAGAGGAAGACGTGTATGAGAAACGTGGGATGCTGCCTTCCACCATGTTCTCGTGTATGAAAGTGGAGTCCCACTCGCTTCCCACGCCCTTGAGCACGATGCCAAGGAAGTCGCTGTCGGTCTTCAGTATTCCCTGTTGATACGCGAACCTCTCGGCGTGCCTCACCCCGCTTATGGAGCGTATGGCTTTCATCATGCTGTCGCTCGCGGCTATGGGATACTGTTCCGACTCGGTTTGCGACACGAAGTTGGTCACTTGTATGTGCGACCCGAAACCTATTACCTTGGCTTGTATGGTATGCTTAAAGCCCAACACTACGCACACGGATACAATCATCACCGCCAAGCCTATAGCCACGCCTGCCGTGGCAATGGCAATGGCAGGGCGCGACACCTTATGCTTGTCGCCCTTGTCTCCGTATATTCTCTTTGCTATGTAGAGTGGAAAGTTCATCACCTCACATTGTTATAATCACGTCGTTACAATCACATCTTGGGTCACATCGTCTTCCCGGGATAGGCTTCAAGAGCCTTGCCCAAGACGATGAGCGCTCTTCTGAGGTCTTCCTTCTTGAGGACATAGGCAAGGCGGACTTGGTTGCATCCCGCCCCTGGCGTGGTGTAGAAGCCGGAGGCTGGTGCCATCATGATGGTCTCGCCCTCGTAGTTGAACTCTTCGAGGCACCAACGGCAAAACTTCTCAGAGTCGTCAACGGGAAGTTGCGCCACGGTGTAGAAGGCTCCCATTGGTATTGGTGAATATACTCCAGGAATGCGGTTAAGCCCATCGATAAGGCATTTGCGCCGCTCTACATACTCGTCGTAAACGTTGCGGTAATACTCTTCCGGAGCGTCGAGAGACGCCTCGGCTATTATCTGTCCTATGAGAGGCGGTGAAAGGCGTGCTTGGCAGAACTTCATCACGGCCTTGCGAACCTCGCTGTTGTGGGTAATCAAGGCACCGACGCGGATGCCACACTCCGAATAGCGCTTCGATACCGAGTCGATGAGTATGACGTTGTTCTCGATACCTTTCAGGTGCATGGCGCTGATGTAGGGGCTACCAGTGTAGATATACTCACGGTACACCTCGTCGGAGAAGAGGTAAAGGTCATACTTCTTCACGAGGTCGCGTATCTGGTTCATCTCGCGCCGTGTATACAAGTAACCCGTTGGGTTGTTGGGGTTGCAAATCATTATGGCGCGGGTCTTGTCGTTGATAAGCTCCTCAAACTTCTCAACCTTTGGCAGGGAGAATCCCTCGTCGATTGTGGTGGCTATAGTGCGAATCTTCGCGCCGGCAGATATGGCGAATGCCATGTAGTTGGCGTAGGCTGGCTCCGGCACAATGATTTCGTCGCCAGGGTTCAGGCAGCTCATGAAGGCGAAAAGCACGGCCTCGGAGCCGCCGGAGGTAATGATGATCTCGTCGGGAGATACGTTGATATTGAACTTGGCGTAATAATCCACGAGCTTCTTGCGATAGGAGAGATAGCCCTGCGATGGAGAATACTCCAACACCTCGCGGTCGATGTGTTTCAGCGCGTCAAGGCCGCATTGTGGAGTGGGTAAGTCTGGCTGACCTATGTTGAGGTGATAAACCTTTATGCCACGTTGTTTTGCTTGCGCTGCCAGTGGGGCAAGCTTTCTTATTGGTGATTGTGGCATCTCAAGGCCACGTACTGATATTTCAGGCATTGTTTGTTGATATTTTCAGTGCGCAAAGATACTTTTTTTTATTGACACGGCAAACGTTTTGCCTTTTTAAGTAATTGTTGAAAGACAACTTTCAATCGTTTTTCCTGCCAAAAAAATATTGTCCCTTGTTTTTCGTCAATGATCCATAGTTAATGGCATGTTTCGGGCAGTGGTGGTAGCAGGCGAAACAGGCGAGGCATGAGCCGTCGTGCTTCCATTGTGGCTCAAGGCCCTTGCCGCCATCTATGTTTTTGGTGGGGCATGCTTCCGCGCAAATGCCGCATTTCACGCAACGGTAGCTGTCTACCTTGAATTTCTTGTCGGTGATGAGATACTTCTCGAAGAAACCGCCGAGCAGCCGCGAGTTGATGCGAGGCCAACGGCCAACGACGAGATGGCTTGCCGCTTGGCAGTTTGTAATCTCTTTGATATATTCTTTCAGTTCGGCGGCAGCTTTCTCCTTCTTCTCCTTCTCTTTCCTCGCGTTGTCGACGTTGAAGAAAGGCAGTCCGAGATACGACTCGGGCATGATGAGCGAGAACGAAGCGTTCAATGTCAACCCCTTGACTTTCAAGTCGTCACGAAGTATGTTCATCGTCTCGCCAATGTTGTCGCCAGCCGTGCATAGCGCGTAGACATAATGGCCTTTGACGTTTGTTATGTTGAGGCGTTTGATAAACTCGCGCACTATTACAGGAGGCCTCCAACCATGCACCGGGAAGCACACCCCAAGCCGTTCGCCCTCCGTGAGCGTGAGCTCGTATTGCCCTGAGCGTATCAGCTCGGGGATGAAAAGGAGCTTGTCGCTTGTCGCCTTAGCTATGGCCTTGGCTGCCCATCCCGTGTTGCCTGTGTCTGATAGGTACAGAATCATTTTGTGTAGAAGTCTATCACGTCTTGAAGTGCCTGCTTGCAAGCTGGGCAAAACTCAGGGTTCTCGTTGGTGCGCATGCGGCAATCGGCATAAGCGCGATACACACCTTTGACGCTGTAGCCGGCTCCTTCATAGAATCCTGCCTTTGGATCCTTGCCGATGAGGTTCTCCCACTTTCCCTTGAAGTCAACTTTGGTGGTAATGTTTTTCTCCCAAGGTTCCACGTCGTGTGGATATTGTGGCAGTGCCTCTTGCTCGTAAGCGTATTCGTCGGCAAGCCCGGCGAAGCTGTGTCCAAACTCGTGTACCAGCACGGGACGGAAAGTGGGGTGGTGTGCGGCGCAAAGGTCGTAGCTGTTTAGCACTCCGCCGCCGCCATAGCGGTCGGTGTTCACGAGCACGATGATGTGCTCGTAGGGAATGCCTGCCAACCAGTTGTGAAGGGTCTTGAGGTGCAGGGTGGTGAGATAGCGGTCGCTGTAGAACGTGTCGTAGTTGGAAAGCACCGCGGTGGTCTTCCAAATGCCTTTGTCGGGTATGCTGACACCGCTTTCCTCAGACGGAGATTGCACTGCGACCACGTTGAACTTGCTTCTTGAACTCTTGAAAGGCTCGTAAGAGAACAAGAACCCGGTGGCGCGCTGTGCGTCTTCGAGGAATCGTGACATCTCAGCCTTGGTGTAACCTTCTGCCACAAAGGCTATTCGGATGCAGCGTGTGGTGTCGGCAGCCTTCTGCAGGGTGACATAAGGAGTCACAGCTTTCTCTCCGATGTGACGTATGAGTATGTCTTTCGGGTCTACCTCGTGGGTGAGCGACGAGCTCACTTGCTTGCGGTTGTCGCGAAGGTCGAGAGTGATGTCGGCAGGGCGTTTGGGCATTGGCACGAGGAAGACGTTCTCAAAGCTCTTGTCGAGCTTCTTTGCCTCTGGATACGTCTGCCACTCTTGGAATAGGGTGGAGAAGGAGTTGCGGTATATCACCTTGCCCGTGGCGTGGTCGCGCATGGTTATCTGGCCATTGCCTTCCATGGGCAGCTCGCTGAGGTGTTGCCTCTTGCCATACCAGCGCGGCGACTGGCAGAGCTCGTCTACGGCAATATGCTGCTCGTGGTCGTTGCCTGAGAACACGTAGTCCAAGCGAAGGGTCTTGTCCTCAAACCAGGTGTCAAAGTCTTGCGCATGGACACACAAGTATGCGAATGAGAATGCGATGCAGAAAAGGATTTTTTTCATGATTATCTGACTTTAAGTTGTTGCCCGGCTACGATGGAATCGTCGGGGCTCATGTGGTTCATTTTGTAAAGACTCTTTAGCCTTATGCCGTATGTCTGGGCGATGGAATACATGCTCTCGCCCGCCTTGACTGTATGTGGCTTGTTCTTGAATGCCTTCGATGCCTTCTTCTGCTTCTTTTGCAGGTATATGATGTCTCCAGCCTGAAGTGCGTCATCCTTGTCGCGCTCGTTATACTTTGCAAGCTTCCGTCTGGATATGCCGGTCTCTTTTTCGAGACTGCGGAAGGTATCGCCATTGCGCGCCACGATATAATAGTTCTTGTTGCACTTGGTAATCGGGTGGAATCCTGTTGGGGAATAAGGATGTTCTTTAGCGTTGTACTTGTCGGCCATGAAATGGTCGTATTCCTTGGCGTGGTCGTATTGGTCAAGACGATACCGCTCTATGATATTGATGATGTTGTCGGCATATCTAGGGTTCGTGGCATAGCCGCATGCCTTCAAGCCTCTCGCCCAACCGCGATAGTCGGTGGGGCCAAGTTGGAAAAGCATGGCATAGCGTTGGTTGTTGCGCAAGAATTTGCTGTGGTCCTCGTAGCTTTGCTTGGCGTTGTCGTATGCCCTGAAACACTCGCCCAAGGCATCGTCGTCGGCGTTGATTGATCGCCCGGTCCATCCATGGCATTTAATGCCGAAGTGGTTGTTGCCCACCGTGGCAAGACGGCTTTGCCCGGCTCGGCTCTCGAAAAGGCCTTGTGCCAAGGTTATGCTCGCGGGTATGCGGTAGCGTTGCATTTGCTCTATTGCCAAGTCTTTAAACTGGCTGATATAGAGCTGGTAAGCCGTGTTTTGTGGTCTCTGTGCGTATGCTCCGGAGATATGCGCGCAAAGGGCTAGCAACAATAAAAAATATCTTAGGTGATGCATGTGTTCTATGATGCGTGAGAATGCAATTGCAAAGTTAGTAAAAAAGAATGACTATTCGCGAAAAGAACACAAAAAAACCGCCAAGGGTAAAGCCCTAGGCGGAGTCTCTCAATTTTTTAATTTCGTGCTAACGAAGAAGCTTGACTTACTCAGCAACGGCTGTGTCAGCAGCAGCTGTGTCAACGGCAGCAGTGTCAGCTGTGTCAACAGCAGTTGTGTCAGAATCAGCAGCAGGAGCTGCGCTCTGGTTCTTGTTGCCACATGATGCGAATGAGATAGCTGCGATAGCCACGAACATTAAAACTAATTTCTTCATTTTCTTTGCTTTTTAAATCTGTAAAACAATCTGTTTATTAACAACGGTGCAAAGGTAGACATTTTTTTAATACGTTGTTCTTTTTTTACCGACTTTTTTCACCCTTTTTTGTAACTTTTTTATAACGGTTTGATTATCAGTGGTGTATATACCTGTTAAACAATAATCATTTTTGCTCAACTTTATATCAAGCGTTGTTGTGTGCCTTAACAGGAAGGCAATTCTCCCCATGATATTGGAAAACTCTTATAATAATATAATGTGTAAGTCTGAATAAAACCGTACCTTTGCATGAAAATCGGATTACAATATGATAGACACATCGGCCTTCCAAGGCAAGAAGGCAAGATTTTATACATTGGGATGTAAGCTCAATTTCTCAGAGACCTCTACTTTTGCCAAACTCCTTCGTGAGATGGGTGTCGTGGAGGCGGAAGAGGGCGAGAAGGCTGACATTTGCCTTGTCAATACCTGTTCGGTGACGGAGATGGCAGACCATAAGTGCCGTCAGTCAATCCACCGTTTGGTGAGGGAGAACCCCGGCGCTTTTATGGTGGTGACGGGGTGTTACGCGCAGCTCGACTCCGAGAAGGTGAGCAAGATGGATGGCGTGGACCTTGTGCTTGGTTCAAATGAGAAGGCAGACCTCATACAATATCTCAACAATGCATGGACGCAGCCTGCTGACTTGGCTGATGATGGCCACAGGCATATTTTCCATAATGTCAAGACAAAAGACATTAAGAGTTTTCAGCCTTCCTGCTCGCGAGGCAATCGCACGCGTTATTTCCTTAAGGTGCAGGATGGGTGCAACTATTATTGCACTTATTGCACCATACCTTTTGCGCGTGGCAACTCGCGCAACCCCTCTATTGCCTCTCTCGTGGCCCAGGCTGAACAAGCCGCGCGTGAGGGTGGCAAGGAAATAGTGCTTACAGGCGTCAATATCGGTGACTTCGGTGCGACCACGGGCGAGAAATTCATCGACTTGGTGAAGGCTCTTGATGGCGTGGAAGGCATCCGCCGCTTCCGCATCAGCTCCATAGAGCCCGATCTCATTAGCGACGAGTTGATAGAGTATTGTGCCCAGAGCCGTGCGTTCATGCCTCATTTCCATATCCCCTTGCAAAGTGGCAGCGACGAGGTGCTGCGGCTCATGCACCGTCGCTATTCGAGAGACTTGTTCGCCCACAAGATAGAACTTATCAAGAAACTGATGCCCGACGCGTTTATCGGTGTTGACGTGATGGTGGGTTGTCGGGGCGAGACTCCTGACTGTTTTGAGGACAGTTACGCTTTCCTCGACTCGCTGCCAGTGACCCAGCTTCATGTCTTTCCTTACTCTGAGCGTCGTGGCACGGCGGCGTTGCGTATCAATTATGTCGTCGCCGACAAGGACAAGAAAGAGCGCGTGCACAGGTTGTTGAAACTGTCCGACGAGAAGACGCTCGACTTCTATGCCCAGCATATTGGAAAGGAAGCGGAGGTGCTTTTCGAGAAGTCGGCACACGGCAAGGCCATGCATGGGTTCACGAGAAACTATGTGCGTGTGGAACTGCCGCCATCCGATGACAACGACCGCCTCGACAACGAGATTGTGAGGGTGAGATTGGGAGAATTCAATCATGCCAAGAATGCTCTGAAAGGACAGATACTATGAAAACCGCGATAGTAATACTCAACTGGAATGGCAGGAAGATGCTTGCGGAATATCTGCCTAACGTGTTAAAGTTCTCAGAGGACGATGCGGAGGTGTGGGTGGCAGACAACGCCTCCGCGGATGATTCAATGGAGATGCTAGCCGAGCGTTTCCCAACGGTGCGCACGTTGCGCAACGACCGCAACTATGGTTTTGCCGAAGGCTACAACAGGGCGTTGGCACAGATAAAGGCCGATTACTATGTGCTGCTCAACTCCGACGTGGAGGTCACGCACAATTGGCTCGCGCCGTTGGTGGAGTTTATGAATGCTCACGAGGATGTGGCGGCATGCCAGCCTAAACTGTTGTCGGAAGCCGACAAGGGCAGTTTTGAGTATGCCGGAGCTTGCGGAGGATTCCTCGACAAGTATGGCTATCCGTTTTGCCGAGGCAGAATCTTCGACACCGTGGAGCGCGACAGTGGCCAATACGATAGTGTCATGGACGTGTTGTGGGCCACGGGCGCATGTCTCTTTATCCGTGCCGAAGACTATTGGGCGGTAGGAGGGCTCGATGCCCGTTTCTTCGCCCATTGCGAGGAGATAGACCTGTGCTGGAGGCTTAGGCA
>CAVKWN010000095.1:0-10126 GCA_963660075.1 Lachnospiraceae bacterium | reverse complement strand
GCAATAATTCTTTACGATATGCCATGCGGAGGCGACTCAGTGCCCATCCGCGGACCTAAAAGCCTATTTATATTAACGACAATGGATAGTCTGCTTTTTCGGAATAAAACAGTAAGATTTGCATCGAAAAGTTTGGCGATTAGAAATATTCTGCGTATTTTTACAGTTGTAAATGCTAAACGAGCAAGATGATGGCAGAAATGGTGAATTGTTATCCTGTGGGAGTGCAGACTTTCGAAAAAATTCGAGAGGAAAAATATCTGTATGTAGATAAGACAAAATACATCGTTGATTTTCGCAAAAAGAAGATGAACTATGTCTTTCTGAGCCGTCCAAGACGATTCGGAAAATCTCTCTTTGCCTCTACGCTCCAAGCCTATTTCGAGGGCAGAAAGGAACTTTTCGAAGGGCTTGCCATCGCCGACTATGAGAAGGATTGGGTAAAGCATCCTGTGCTACACTTCGACATGAGCGGAGCCAAGCACTTCGATGCCGAGTCCTTGCAAGGCTATCTCGACTTTATTCTCAGACCATACGAAGAAATCTATGGTAAGGGAGAAGGAGAAGATACGCCCAACAAACGTTTGATGGGCATCGTTGAACGTGCCTTCAAGCAGACAGGCGAGAAGGTAGTGGTCATCATTGATGAATATGATGCCCCATTGCTCGACGTGGTGCATGAGAAGGACAACTTGAAGAACCTCCGACTCATCATGCAAAACTTCTACAGCCCACTCAAGAAGCTCGACCCATACTTGGAGTTTACGTTTATCACGGGCATCACCAAGTTCTCACAGCTCAGCATCTTCAGCGAGCTCAACAACCTCGACAACATCAGCATGCTCGACCAATATTCAGCCATTTGCGGCATCAGCATTACCGAACTAACCACCGCGATGAAGCCTGATGTGGAGTGTTTGGGAAAGGCTCTTGGCTTGTCGTATGAAGAGTGTTTGGAAGAACTGCGCCAGTATTATGATGGTTACCATTTTAGCAAAAATTCCGAGGACGTGTTCAATCCTTTCAGTTTGATAAGGGCAATGAACGGACAAGCGATAGAGTCGTATTGGTTTGGCTCAGGCACTCCAAGTTATCTCATCAAGAGCCTACAGAAATATCATGTCAACGTGATGGACATCGAGAAGAAGGGGGCCAGCGTGGATGACTTCGACGTGTCGCCAGAGCAGATGACCTCCCCTCTGCCATTGCTCTATCAGAGCGGCTATCTCACCATCAAGAAGTACAGGGCTATCACCAAGAGCTATCAGCTGGGCTATCCTAACCAAGAGGTGAAAATCGGTATGTTGAAGAGCTTGGCACCCAACTATCTCTCGCCGATGTCGATAGACAACAACAGTTTGGTGATAGAGTTCGTGGAAATGCTCTACGATGGTGACTTGGAGGGGGCGATGGCTCGTCTGAAGGCTTATCTCGCAAGTATCTCCAACCGCTTGTCGAATAAGAACGAGCGTGATTTCCAGACGGTGTTCTACTTGATATTCAACTTGATGGGCGCTCTCATCTTGGTGGAGGAAGACAGCGCCATAGGTAGAGCCGATGCCGTGGTCCACATGCCCGATGCCGTCTATGTCTTCGAGCTGAAATATGACGGCTCGGCAGAGGAAGCCATCAAGCAGATCGACGACAAGGGCTATCTGATTCCTTATTCAGCCGAGGGCAAGCGATTGTTTAAGATTGGTGTCAACTACGACAGCAACCAAATGACGATTGGCGACTGGATTATCAAGGAGGGGTAAAGGAAAATCTTTCAAGGCGGCTTGTAAAAGTACGCACTCTTGCGCGAAATTATCTATCTTTGCGACATTAATCTAAATAATCGACGTCATGAAAAGATTCTGCTTGCTGTTATCCTTGCTTCTCGCCCTTTGTGCCACAGCCATGGCGCAGCTCCGTTATCATGAGGCCACGCAATTCAAGATCATCGGTCAGCCTGTGCCCGACGGGTCGCGCGTGTACACTCGGTTGCCCGACTCGCTCAAGGGCAAGGTGCGCGACGAGCTGTGGAGCCTCGGGCAGAACACGGCGGGCATGGCGGTGCGATTCCGCACAGACGCGAGGCAGATAGGAGTGAAATGGAAAAACCGCTCGGTGTTCAACATGAACCACATGACCGCCACGGGCATTCGCGGACTTGACCTCTATTGCCTGCAAGCCAATGACCAATGGGTGTTCGTGAACAGCACCAAGCCGATGGAGCGAATCAGCAACAAGTCGAAGCTGATAGAGAACCTCGACGGCATGGAACATGAGTACATGCTCTACCTGCCACTCTACGAAGGCATCGACTCGCTTGAGATAGGAGTAGACGAAATCGCGACGATAGCCAAGCCGCAGGTGGAGTTGCCCGTTGAGGCCAAGCCCATAGTGTGGTATGGCACGAGCATCACGCAAGGCGGATGCGCCTCCAGGCCGGGCATGGCGGCGACCAACATCATTGGGCGCAGACTCAACCGCGTGGTGGTGAACCTCGGCTTCAGCGGCAACGGCAGGCTCGACCCCGAGGTAGCCGAGGTAATGGCGAAGCACGATGCCGCACTCTACATCATGGATATGCTGCCCAATTGCACTGTCGACATGATAAACGAGAAGATTGAGCGTTTCTATTCCATCCTGCGCAAGGCGCGCCCCGACACGCCCATACTCCTCGTCGAGAACCCAATCTTCCCGCCCACGCGATTTAATTCCGAGACGCGGAAAAGCATCGAGGGGAAGAATGCCACGCTTGCCAAGTTTTACGAGAAGTTTCGCGCCGCTGGCGACAAAAACGTGTATTTCGTCTCCTCTGCCGGCATGATAGGCACCGACAACGAGGCCACCGTGGACGGCATCCACTTCACCGACCTCGGCTTCGAGCGCTGCGCCGACTACATGACACCAATTATCAAGCGGCACTTGAAGAAATAAGGTTCAATGTAGATCTCTCATATTTATTTTTCTCACGGATTAGTTAGGCACCGCGTAGCCGCTTGCGGCGTAGCAATCTTTAAAATCTTTTTAATCCGCGTGGGAGTCAGCGCGAAGGAATGTAATGTGCATTCTACTCACACGAATAAACAAGAGACTAAAAACTTTTTGAAAATAATCGCGTAAACTCTTGGTGGATAGCGCGAAAAGTCGTACCTTTGCACCGCAAAAGTGGGTATTGCGCTGGCTCGAAGCCATCAATACGCTGAATTAGAGCAACTTGGCCTTCAGTTTAGAAGAAGTGAGCGGTTCTTTTTAAGTGTGTTGTGAGCTTGAAAAAAGCGGGTATCACTTAAAGAGAACACAAAACAACATTATATTATTATTTAATTTTTTAAACTGAGATGCCAGGATTAATTGGAAGAAAAATCGGAATGACATCCGTTTTCAGTGCCGACGGTAAGAACGTACCGTGCACTGTTATCGAAGCTGGTCCTTGTGTTGTTACCCAGGTGAAGACTGTCGAGAAGGACGGTTACAAAGCCTATCAGTTGGGCTATGGCGAGGCTAAGGAAAGCCGCACCAACAAGCCAATGACAGGAATCTTCAAGAAGGCCGGAACAACACCGAAGAAGCACTTGGCCGAGTTCAAGTTTGACGAGGAGTACAACCTCGGCGACACTGTCACTGTTGACATTTTCAACGGTGCCGAGTTTGTCGACGTCGTTGGCACATCCAAGGGTAAGGGCTTCCAGGGCGTTGTGAAGCGCCACGGTTTCGGCGGTGTCGGACAAGCTACTCACGGTCAGGATGACCGTCTCCGCAAGCCGGGTTCAATCGGTGCCTGCTCTTACCCCGCAAAGGTGTTCAAGGGCATGCGCATGGGCGGCCAAATGGGAGGCGACAGGGTTACAACCCAGAACCTCAAAGTGTTAAAGGTAATCCCTGAGCAGAACCTCATCATCGTGAAGGGTTCTACGGCAGGTTACAATGGTTCAACTGTTTTAATTCAGAAGTAATGGAACTCAGCGTTTTGAATATCAACGGTCAGGAGACCGGCAAGAAGGTTACATTGAATGACGCTGTCTTCGGCATTGAGCCAAACGATCACGTCATCTATCTCGACGTTAAGCAGTATCTGGCAAACCAGCGTCAGGGAACGGCAAAGTCTAAGGAGCGTAGCGAGCATCGCGGTTCTACACGCAAGCTCGGTCGCCAGAAGGGCGGCGGCGGCGCACGTCGCGGTGACATCAACTCACCAGTGCTCGTTGGCGGTGGACGCGTTTTCGGTCCTAAGCCACGCGACTACGGCTTCAAGCTCAACAAGAAAGTAAAGATTCTTGCTCGTAAGTCAGCCCTTTCTTACAAGGCTCAGGGCAACGAGATTATCGTGGTGGACAACTTCGATATGACAGCTCCTAAAACTAAAGATTTCGTAAATATCACTAAAAATCTTAAAGTTGAGGGCAAGAAGACTCTCGTGGTTTTGCCAGAAGTGAATAAAAATGTATATTTGTCCGCTCGCAACCTGCAGAAGGCCGAGATCATGAGCGCAAACAACATCAATACGTACAAGATTTTGAACGCAGATGTGCTCGTGATTGCTGAGGCTTCACTGGAGATGATCAACGGCGTGCTTAACAAGTAATTTGGAAGAAAGAAATGGCAAACATTATCATTAAGCCTCTGGTAACAGAGAAACAGAACAAAATCACCGAGAAGGACGCAAGCCGCTATGGTTTCATCGTTCGTCCCGAGGCCGACAAGCTCCAGATTAAGAAAGAGATAGAGAGCCTTTACAACGTGAAGGTGGAATCTGTCAACACAGCACGCTTTGCCGGCAAGCGCTCAAGCCGTTACACCAAGGCAGGTCTTATCCGCGGTCAGAAGAACGCCTACAAGAAGGCCTACATCACCTTGAAGGACGGTGACACTATTGATTTTTACAGCAATATCTAAAATAAGAAATGGCAGTACGTAAATTCAACCCGGTTACTCCGGGTCAAAGACACAAGGTTATTGGCACGTTCGAGGAGATTACTGCATCCGTGCCAGAGAAGTCTCTCGTTTACGGTAAGCGTTCAACCGGCGGTCGAAACAACACCGGTAAGATGACTGTCCGCTACATCGGCGGCGGCCACAAGAAGAAGTATCGTCTCATTGACTTCAAGCGAGAGAAAGATGGTGTTCCTGCTGTAGTGAAGACTATCGAGTACGATCCAAACCGTTCTGCTCGTATCGCTCTTCTCTTCTACGCAGATGGCGAGAAACGTTACATCATTGCTCCTAACGGATTGAAGGTTGGCGACAATCTCATGTCAGGCGCTGAGGCCGCTCCTGAGGTTGGCAACGCCCTTCCGCTTGCGAACATTCCTGTCGGTACCGTGATTCACAACATCGAGTTGCGTCCGGGACAGGGTGCCCTGCTCGTTCGTTCGGCTGGTAACTTTGCTCAGCTTACTTCTCGTGAAGGCTCCTACTGCGTCATCAAGCTCCCTTCAGGTGAGACTCGCAAGATCCTCTCCGCTTGTAAGGCAACTGTTGGCAGCGTAGGCAACTCAGACCACGCTCTTGAGCAGTCAGGTAAGGCTGGTCGCTCACGCTGGCTCGGTCGTCGTCCTCACAACCGTGGTGTTGTCATGAACCCTGTAGATCACCCGATGGGTGGTGGTGAAGGCCGTCAGAGCGGTGGACACCCACGCTCACGCAAGGGCTTGTACGCTAAGGGCCTCAAGACTCGTGCACCGAAGAAGCTCTCGAACAAGTACATTATCGAGAGGGCTAAAAAGAAGTAACTTAAAACACAGAGCAAATTATGAGTCGTTCACTTAAAAAAGGCCCGTACATTAATGTCTCGCTCGAGAAGAAAATCCTTGCCATGAACGAGAGCGGCAAGAAGAGCGTTGTCAAGACATGGGCCAGAGCATGTATGATTTCACCCGATTTCGTGGGTCATACTGTCGCAGTTCATAACGGTAACAAATTTATCCCCGTGTACATTACTGAGAACATGGTTGGTCACCGCCTCGGTGAGTTCGCCCTCACACGTCGCTTCGGTGGTCACACCGGAAACAACAAGAAGTAATCGGGATAAGCATTAAATTCAAGCAAACATAATGGGAGCAAGAAAACATAACGCGGCTGAAAAGTTGAAAGAAGCCCGTAAGAATCAATACTTCGCCAAGCTCGTTGGCGTTCCCTCCTCTCCCCGCAAGATGCGCTACGTGGTAGACATGGTTCGTGGTATGGAGGTCAACCGTGCCCTTGGCGTGCTCAAGTTCTCTAAGAAGCGTGCCGCTCAGGACGTGGAGAAGCTTCTTCGCTCTGCTATCGCCAACTGGGAGACCAAGAACGATCGCAAGGCTGAGGACGGAGAACTGTACATCAGCAAGGTCTTCGTAGACGAAGGCGTAACCATGAAGCGTATGAGGCCGGCCCCACAGGGTCGCGGATACAGAATTCGCAAGCGCTCTAACCACGTCACATTGTTCGTGGATGCCAAAACTAATGACGATAAAGATTAAATAGAATGGGACAGAAAGTTAATCCAATAAGCAACCGTCTTGGTATAATCCGTGGTTGGGATTCTAATTGGTTCGGTGGCAAGAACTTCGGCGACAACCTCGTAGAGGATAAGCAGATTCGCACTTACCTGAAGAAGCGTCTCGAGAAAGCCCAGGTTTCACGCATCATCATCGAGCGTACTCTCAAACTCGTCACCATCACTATTTGCACCGCTCGTCCGGGTATCGTCATCGGCAAGGCTGGTCACGACGTGGACAAGTTGAAAGAGGAGTTGAAGAAGCTTTACAAGAAGGATATCCAAATCAACATCTTCGAGGTGAAGCGCCCTGAGCTCGACGCTACAATCGTTGGCGAGAACATCGCCAGCCAGATCGAGCACCTCATGGCTTACCGCCGTGCCATCAAGATGGCCGTGCAGAACACAATGCGCGCTGGTGCCGAGGGTATCAAGGTGCAGATCTCTGGCCGTCTGAACGGTGCCGAGATCGCACGTCAGGAGATGTTCAAGGAGGGTCGTACTCCTCTGCACACTTTCCGTGCCGACATCGACTACTGCCAGACAGAGGCCCTGACAAAGGTTGGCCTGCTTGGTATCAAGGTCTGGATCATGCGCGGTGAGGTCTATGGCAAGAAGGAGCTCGCTCCTAACTTCCAGCAGGAACGTAACGAACGTGGCTCACGCCGCGATGGTGATCGCCGCAACCGTGGCGGACGCCGTAGAAACAATAATCGCTAAAAGAATCATCTACAATGTTACAGCCAAAAAGAGTAAAATATAGAAGGCCGCAGGATGGACGTGGCAACAAAGGCAACGCTCATCGCGGCACGCAACTGGCTTTCGGCTCGTTCGGCATCAAGACCCTTGAGAGCATATGGCTGGACAGCCGCCAGATCGAGGCAGCTCGTGTAGCTGTCAACCGTTACATGAACCGTGAGGGTCAGGTGTGGATCCGTATCTTCCCTGACAAGCCAATCACCCGCAAGCCTGCAGACGTCCGAATGGGTAAAGGTAAGGGTGATCCAGCTGGATGGGTGGCTCCTATCACTCCCGGTCGCATACTCTTCGAAGTGGAAGGTGTAAGCCTCGAGGTGGCCAAGGAGGCCCTTCGTCTGGCTGCCCAGAAACTCCCAGTGAAGACAAAATTCGTCATCCGTCGTGATTACGACAAAAACGCATAATAATGAAGATCAAAGAAATCACAGAACTCGCCGACAAGGACTTGCGCGAGAAGCTGGCGCAATCTGAGGCAGCTTACAAGCAGCTTAAGCTCAACCATCAGATTTCCCCGCTTGAGAATCCGTCACAGATCAAAGCTGCGCGTCGTGATATTGCACGCATGAAGACAGTGCTTCGCGAAAGGGAACTTAACAAGTAATGGCACAAATGGAAACACGTAATTTAAGAAAGGTAAGACAGGGTGTCGTTATCAGTGACAAGATGGACAAGACCATCGTAGTCGCAGCTAAGTTCAAGGAGAAGCACCCTATTTATGGTAAGTTCGTCCAGAAGACGAAGAAGTATCACGCTCACGACGAGAAGAACGAGGCTCACATGGGCGATACAGTCCAGATCATGGAGACTCGTCCACTTTCCAAGACCAAGAGGTGGAGATTAGTACAAATCGTAGAAAAGGCTAAGTAATTATGATACAGGCATTAACAAAACTTACAGTAGCAGACAACAGTGGCGCTCGTGAGGCAATGTGCATCCGTGTGCTCGGTGGTACAGGCCGTCGTTACGCAAGTGTAGGCGACGTCATAGTTGTTGCTGTCCAGAACGTCCTGCCCAGCAGCGACTTGAAGAAGGGTGCGGTATCTAAGGCTTTAGTCGTTCGCACCAAGAAAGAGATCCGTCGCGCGGATGGTTCTTACATCCGTTTCGACGACAATGCTTGCGTGTTGCTCAACAACGCTGGTGAGCTTCGCGGCAGCCGTATTTTCGGCCCCGTTGCCCGTGAGCTGCGTGCTGTCAACATGAAGGTCGTGTCTCTCGCACCTGAGGTTCTTTAATCTTTAAATGAAAGAAGTAATGAGTAAGTTACATATCAAGAAAGACGACAACGTCATCGTCATTGCCGGTTCCGACAAGGGCAAGACGGGTAAAGTGCTCAAGGTGCTTGTGAAAGAGAACCGTGCCATCGTTGAGGGTGTCAACATGGTTTCAAAGAGCACGAAGCCTTCAGCTAAGAATCCTCAAGGAGGAATCGTGAAGCAGGAGGCTCCTATTCACATCTCAAACATCAGCCTTATCGATCCAAAGAGTGGCAAGGCTACTCGCGTCGCTGTAAAGCACGAGGGCAAGAATGTCATCCGTATCGCTAAAAAGTCAGGGGAGGAGATCAAGTAATGGATACAGCACAGTTTAAGAAACAGTATAAAGAGCAGATCGCTCCAGCTCTCAAAGAGCAGTTCAACTATACTTCTGCCATGCAGGTTCCTGTCTTGAAGAAGATCGTCATCAACATGGGTCTTGGCGACGCCACTCAGGACAAGAAGATCATTGATGTATCCATCAACGAGCTCACTGCCATCACTGGTCAGAAAGCCGTGGCTACATATTCTAAGAAGGATATCGCTAACTTCAAGCTTCGTAAGAAGATGCCTATCGGCGTAATGGTTACACTTCGCCGCGAGCGCATGTACGAGTTCCTGGAGCGTCTCGTGAAGATCGCTCTTCCTCGTATCCGCGACTTCAAGGGTATCAACTCAAAGTTTGACGGACGCGGCAACTACACTCTTGGTATTGATGAGCAGATCATCTTCCCTGAGATCAACATCGACCAGGTGGACCGCCTTCAGGGTATGAACATCACTTTCGTCACTACAGCCAACACTGATGAGGAGGGTTTCGCTCTGCTTAAGGGATTCGGCCTTCCTTTCAAAAACGCTAAAAACGATTAAGAGATATGGCAAAAGAATCAATGAAGGCTCGCGAGGTAAAGCGTGCCAAGCTCGCTGCCCGCTATGCTGAGAAGCGCGCGGCCCTGAAGAAGATCATCGCTACTTCCAACGACGTAGCTGAGGCTTATGAGGCTGCCCGCAAATTGCAGGCCATTCCAAAGAACGCCGACCCAATCCGCCAGCACAACCGTTGCAAGCTGACCGGTCGTCCACGTGGATATATCCGCCAGTTCGGTATCTCACGTATCCAGTTCCGCGAGATGGCTTCTCAGGGCTTGATTCCCGGCGTGACAAAGGCAAGCTGGTAAGCAACTCTTACCCTTTGGTTGACAGCAAGATATTTCCAGCAGGATGCATCTGTGCTGTCAACTAAACAAAAGGTTTAAAAAGAGAAACTCACATATTTAATATTGTCGGGGTAGTCCCGATTAATTAAACATTTTTATTTTATGACAGATCCAATAGCAGATTATCTGACACGGCTCAGAAACGCAATCATGGCTCATCACCGCGTGGTTGAGGTTCCTGCGTCAAACATGAAGAAATCTATCACGAAGATTCTCTTCGAGAAGGGTTACATCCTGAACTACAAGTTCATCGAGGATGGTCCTCAGGGCACGATCAAGGTTGCCTTGAAGTATGATCCGCAAACAAAGGAGAACGCCATCAAGAGCTTGAAGCGCGTTTCCACACCTGGCCTTCGCCGTTACACCGGTTACAAGGACATGCCGAGAGTTATTAACGGACTGGGTATCGCAATCCTGTCTACATCTAA
>CAVKWN010000094.1:0-10757 GCA_963660075.1 Lachnospiraceae bacterium | reverse complement strand
TAGCAATAAACAAAAGTAACTAAATGGGCTGAATTCCAAGCGAGGAATCCAGCCCTATCTTTTTCATGCTCAAAAAAGTTTTAGCGGACAGCAATATTTTTATTTGATTGACCAAATGTGGGTGTCTAAAATCGGGGGAGTATTATATTGTAAGCAAATCCCACAAACTCTGCACGATTATCATGCAGAATGTGCATGCCGCATAAAAATAGTTTAGGCTGTAAGCCCCTTTTCATTAGAGACTTACAGCCTAAAGCCGAATTACGTATCGTTTTATGCCTTATTCCTCCACCGCGGCCTGTGCCGCAGCCAAGCGTGCTATTGGCACACGGAACGGAGAGCAGCTAGCATAGTTCATGCCAATCTTAGCGCAGAACTTCACTGAGCTTGGCTCACCACCATGCTCTCCACAGATGCCACAACGCAACTGTGGACGAACCGAGCGGCCTTTCTCTACGGCCATCTCTATCAACTGGCCTACACCGTTTTGGTCAAGAACCTGGAATGGGTCGACTTTCAGAATCTTTTTCTCCAAGTAGACAGGCAAGAAGCTGGCTATATCGTCGCGTGAATAGCCGAAGGTCATCTGAGTGAGGTCATTGGTACCGAATGAGAAATACTCTGCCTCAGTCGCAATCTTGTCGGCTGTGAGGGCAGCACGGGGTATCTCTATCATTGTACCTATTTCGAACTCAATCTCCACACCGTACTCCTCAAACACCTCCTTGGCAGTCTTCTGAATGATTTCCTTCTGTTGCTTCAACTCATAAAGAATACCGATGAGAGGCACCATAATCTCTGGTTTAGGATCCTTGCCCTCTTTCTTCAATTCACAAGCAGCTGAAAGGATGGCACGGGTCTGCATTGCCGTGATCTCTGGGAATGTGATTCCCAAACGGCAACCGCGGTGGCCAAGCATCGGGTTGTTTTCAGCCAATGATGCTACACGCCGCTGAATAGTAGCCACGTCTACACCCATCTCTTTGGCCATTGTCTCCTGACCTGCGATATCATGAGGCACAAACTCATGGAGTGGCGGGTCAAGCAAGCGGATATTAACAGGACATCCGTCCATAGCCTCAAGGATTCCCTTGAAATCGGCCTTCTGGTAAGGCAACAACTTGGCAAGAGCCTTTTCGCGACCTTCCACGGTATCAGAAAGAATCATCTCGCGCATGGCGATAATCTTCTTGTCTTCGAAGAACATGTGTTCGGTACGTGTGAGACCAATTCCCTTGGCACCGAAAGCGCGGGCCACCTGTGCATCGTGAGGAGTATCAGCATTGGTACGAACCTGAAGTTTAGTATACTTGTCGCAGAGATCCATCAACTCCTTGAAGTCGCCACTGAGTTCAGCGGCCTTAGTGGGAACTTCGCCCGCGTAAACCTGACCTGTAGAACCATTCAGAGAGATGTAGTCACCTTCCTTGTATACTATGCCGTCGATTTCTACGGTCTTTGTCTTGTAATCTACATTGATGGAACCTGCGCCCGAAACGCAGCATTTACCCATGCCACGAGCAACAACAGCTGCATGAGAAGTCATACCGCCACGTGCTGTAAGGATACCTTCTGCAGAGGCCATACCAGCCAAGTCTTCAGGGCTGGTCTCTATGCGTACCATCACCACCTTGTGACCATCGGCATGCCATGCCTGTGCATCATCAGCATGGAACACGATTTGTCCACAAGCTGCGCCCGGAGAAGCGGGCAAGCCCTGTGTGATAACCTTGGCTGAGAGCAATGCTTTCTTGTCGAACACAGGGTGAAGAAGTTCGTCAAGTTTCTGAGGCTCGCAGCGCAAGACTGCGGTCTTCTCGTCTATCATGCCCTCATGGAGCAAGTCCATGGCAATCTTCACCATGGCCGTACCCGTACGCTTACCGTTGCGAGTCTGGAGGAACCAAAGTTTACCTTCTTGGACGGTGAACTCCATGTCCTGCATATCGTGGTAGTGGTGTTCAAGTTTGTCCTGCAGTTCGTCGAGCTGCTTGTAGATTTCGGGCATCGCTTCCTCCATTGAAGGATATTTAGCAACGCGCTCTTCCTCGCTAATGCCTGCACGCTCAGCCCAACGCTGCGAACCAATCTTGGTAATCTGCTGCGGAGTGCGGATACCAGCAACAACGTCTTCTCCTTGCGCGTTGACGAGATACTCGCCGTTAAAGAGGTTTTCACCATTACCGGCATCACGGCTGAAGCAAACACCTGTGGCCGACGTGTCACCCATATTGCCGAATACCATGGCCATGACACTGACGGCAGTACCCCACTCGTCGGGTATACCTTCCATCTTGCGGTATAGGATAGCGCGTTCGTTCATCCAGCTACGGAACACGGCGCAAATGGCCCCCCAAAGTTGTTCAATCGGGTCAGTAGGGAAATCCTTGCCCGTGCGCTCCTTGATAGCGGTTTTGAAGAGTGTGACGAGTTTCTTGAGTTCATCTACCGAAAGGTCTTTATCGAGCTTCACTCCACGCTCTGCCTTCACGCTCTCGATGATTTCCTCGAACGGGTCGATGTCTTCCTTGTTGACCGGTTTCATCTCAAGAACCACATCTCCATACATTTGGACGAAACGACGATACGAATCGTATACAAAATGCGGATTGCCAGTCTTGGCAACGAGTCCTTCGGCCACCTCGTCGTTAAGACCCAGGTTGAGGATGGTATCCATCATTCCAGGCATGGAAGCGCGTGCGCCAGAGCGAACACTGACAAGAAGAGGATTCTTCACATCGCCGAACTTTGAGTTCATCAACGACTCAGTGTGAGCCACGGCAGCCTTGACCTCGTCTTGCAGAATTTCCTTGATTTTATCCTGCCCTACTTCATAATATTCATTACAACAACTCGTCGTAATGGTGAAACCTGGAGGGACAGGCACTCCAATAAGATTCATCTCGGCAAGGTTGGCACCCTTGCCACCAAGTTCTTCACGCATCTTCGCGTTACCCTCGGCCTTGCCATTACCAAAAGTATATACCCTTTTCTCGTTCATATAGTTATATTGTTTGTGTAAATCTCGTTAGTTTATGGTCGTTTTGTAATGCTGACATTGCAAAGGTAATAATTTTGTTTTAGTATTACAAATGAAACAACAAAAAAATCATGTCTCTAAACATATTTTTTCATGTTAACGCAAACAAAAAGCTAAAAGTTTTGCCAATGACACACTTTTCAAGTAATTTTGCATAAGAAACAAATACGTTATGAGCAGAAACCGCAAACCCAACACCATTCTTGAGGGAGTAACAATCGAGGCAATTGCCGCAGAAGGCAAGTGCCTTTTCCATCACGACAACTATGTAGTCTTCGTACCTTTTTGCGTACCAGGAGACGTAGCCGACGTAGAAATACTCAGAAAGAAACACAGCTACGCCGAAGGCCGCATATTACGGTTCATTGAGAAGAGCGAAGTGCGTGCAGAGCCGTTTTGCCAACATTTCGGTATCTGCGGTGGCTGCAAATGGCAAAACTTGCCTTACGAGGAACAACTGAAGGCAAAACAGACACAGGTCACCGACCAACTGACCCGCATCGGCAAGGTGGAGCTGCCAGAGATCAGCCAAATACTTGCTTCGGTCAAGACAAAAGAATACCGCAACAAGCTGGAGTTTGGCTGTTGTGATCGCCGATGGTTCACCAAAGAGGAGCTTAACGACGAGAGCCTCAACCTTGCCGAGGGCAACCATTCCGCCATCGGTTTCCATATCACTGGGGCGTTCGATAAGATTTACCCTATAAGCAGCTGTTGGCTCATGGACGACCTACACAACGAGATACGCAATGAAATCGAGCGTTATGCCAAGGAAATAGGCATGACATTCTATGACGTGAGGGCACAAAAAGGTTTGCTTAGAAACCTCATGTTCCGAAACTCTAACACGGGCGAATGGATGTTGCTCATTCAGTTCCATTACGACAATCCTAACGATGACGAGCTGGCAAAACAACTCATGCAGCATATCGCGGATAAGTTCCCCCAAATATCCTCTTTAATATATGTAGACAACCAAAAGGGAAACGACACCATTGGCGATCAGGAACTGACCACTTTCAAGGGCACAGACTTTATTTATGAGATGATGGGCGACTTAAGGTTCAAGGTTGGTCCCAAGAGTTTCTACCAGACCAACACCGAGCAAGCCCACCGCCTTTACGATGTCGCCAAGAGCTTCGCATACAAGGATTTGTCAAACAACGCTCATCCTCTTATTTACGACCTGTACACTGGTACTGGCACCATAGCCAACTACGTAGCTCGTGAGGCGAGCGAGGTGATAGGCATCGAATATGTGCCAGAAGCCATAGAGGATGCCAAGGTGAACAGCAAGATTAACAACATCACCAACACGAAGTTTTACGCGGGCGACATGCGCAAGATCCTCACCGACTCTTTCATCGAAGAGCATGGCCGCCCCGACATCATCATCACCGACCCACCTCGCGCCGGCATGCACCCAGACGTGGTCAACGTCATTCTGAACGCGCAGCCTAAACGCATAGTATACGTCAGTTGCAACCCTGCCACCCAAGCAAGGGATCTCCAACTGATGGACGCCAAATACAAGGTTGCAGCCGTACAGCCTGTGGATATGTTCCCACATACGCCACACGTTGAGAACGTTGTTCTCCTTGAACTGAGATAGGTTTCCAAGCCGACAAGCAAATCATTTTATCACAATGGCCTATTATTTCATATTCTCCAAGACCGACTTGTTGCTTAAACGGCAGGCCGACGGCACCCACACTATCCCTTGCTCGGACGATGTGCCAGTGAAGACCCATCCATGGACCCACGTCATGAGTGTCAGCCCAATGGAGGACGGCACTGAGGTATACACGTTCAAGGTTGAGAACCCAACACAAATAGAAATCCTGTCGGAAGACCTTAAACACGACGGCTACGACTTCATCGGACTTCGCGAGTCGTTCTACCACCTTACGACAGAGCTATACCTGAAGGCCGGCAAATGTCAGGAACTGCTCTATTGGGACTTCAATTCCCAGTATTGCGGTGTGTGCGGGTCTCCAATGAAAATGCACACCATGATATCGAAACGATGCACCCAATGCGGCAAGGAAGTCTGGCCCCAGCTCGCCACTGCCATCATCGTGCTCATCCATAGAGGCGACGAGGTGCTGCTTGTCCACGCAAAAAACTTCAAGGGCGACTTCTTCGGCCTGGTAGCAGGATTCGTGGAAACTGGCGAGACTCTTGAGGAAGCCGTAAGACGCGAGGTAATGGAAGAGACCCATCTCACTATCAAAAACATCACCTACTTCGGGTCACAACCCTGGCCCTACCCTTCCGGACTGATGGTTGGCTTCATGGCTGAGTATGAGTCAGGCGACATCCACCTCCAGCGCTCAGAGCTATCACGCGGAGCATGGTTCCGCTACGACAACATGCCACAAATCCCACAAAAACTGAGCATTGCACGCCGAATCATAGACAAATGGCTTGAACAATATGGCATAACAAGCCAGCAGCCATAGCATTATTGTGGCATACACATATTTATAATAAAGTATTTAGTTAAACTTTAAATAAAATCTCATGTTTAGAGCCTTTTTAACAATTAAAAAGAGTATCTTTGCAGAAAATTTCATTTTAACACATTGGTAACTTATTTGAATACAAAAACTAACTATTAAGCATGGACTGGTTAATAAATTTATTCACCACTCAAGACTCCATTGCCCATATTGTCCTGTTATACGGCATTGTCATAGCCATAGGCATAATGTTGGGCAAGCTGAAGGTAGGGGGCATTTCCCTTGGAGTCACCTTCGTGTTGTTCTGTGGCATTGTGGCGGGTCATTTCGGTTTTACTGGCCCCACCCCAATCCTTAACTTCCTCCAGGATTTCGGCCTTATCCTATTTGTCTTTTGCATTGGCTTGCAAGTGGGCCCTGGATTCTTCGAGAGTTTCAAGAAAGGAGGCGTGGCACTCAATGGCATGTCGATATTGATGATCTTCCTCAATATCATCGTGATGTTCGCCTGCTACTACCTGTTCTTCGACACATCCAACAAGACCAACCTTCCGATGATGATCGGCGTACTCTACGGTGCCGTCACAAACACGCCTGGTCTTGGTGCGGCCAACGAAGCCTTGAACTCCGTTTTCACCAACGGACAGATTCCACAGATTGCCAACGGTTATGCCTGCGCCTACCCGCTCGGCGTGCTCGGCATCATTGGCGCGACCATTCTCATTAGGTTCATTACCAAGACAAACCTCAAGAAAGAGGAGGATGAATTGGAAGCCGAGGAGGCAGCCAACCCTCACGCCAAGCCTTTGGCAATAACGCTTGAGGTGAGTAACGTTTATCTCGGCGGGCGCACTTTGTCGCAGATTTGCGAGTTTCTCGGTCGCGACATAGTATGCACACGCATATTGCACCAAGGCGAGATGTCGCTGCCAAACAAGAACACCAAGTTTGAGGTTGGCGACAAGTTGCATATCGTGTGCGCCGAAGCTGACGCCGAGGCTATCAAGGCGTTCATTGGCCCCGAGACCGATTTCGAGTGGGAGAGCGCCAGGACCGAGAACCAGCCCATGATTTCCAAGCGTATCATCGTCACCAACCCGAAGATGAACGGCAAGACTCTCGGCAAGATGCACTTCTCTTCGGTCTACGGTGTCAATATCACGCGCATCACACGTCAAGGCATGGATCTCTTTGCCTCTCGCAACCACCACTTCCACATAGGCGATCGCGTAATGGTTGTTGGCCGTGAGGAGAATGTCAACCGCGTGGCTGAGCTCATGGGAAACTCGGCACGCAGCCTCAACGTGCCAAACATCGCCACTATTTTCATAGGAATAGTGATTGGAATAATTTTCGGAAGCATACCTATCGCCGTACCCGGCGTGCCCGTGCCATTGAAGCTCGGACTTGCCGGCGGTCCACTCATCATCGCCATACTCATTGGCCGCTTTGGCTACCGCATCAAGCTCGTCACCTACACCACGACGTCTGCCAACATGATGCTCCGCGAGATGGGTCTCGCACTATTCTTGGCAAGCGTGGGAATAAAGGCAGGAGCCGGATTCGTGGACACGGTGGTGCAAGGCGACGGCCTTCTCTATGTGCTCGCCGGATTCCTCATCACCGTCATACCTATTCTCATAGTAGGTCCTTTGGCAAGATGGAAGTTCAAGTTCAACTACTTCACCCTCATGGGCATGATAGCTGGTACATATACCGATCCACCAGCACTTGCTTACGCCAACTCAAGTTGCTCCAAGGAAGCCCCAGCCATTGGCTATTCCACAGTTTATCCACTGTCGATGTTCTTGCGCATCTTCACCGCGCAAATATGCGTACTGTTCTCTTGTGGGTAAAAGACTATTGGAATATACGCAAACTTTGCTAACAGCATTCAAACCATATAATGTCAACGCTCTCTCCTGCAAACATGGAGGGGGCGTTGTCTTTTTATATATCTTACCTTGTGAGAAAGAAAACGAAAGGAAAAAACGCATAAAACAGTAAAAAAGATACTACAATAGTTTGCCATTTGGAAAAGATGATTTATCTTTGCCCAAATTTTAAAACTAATATAATCTATTATTATGTCTAACGAGATTGAAGTGAAAGAACTCAGCGATGTCGTCGTGCGCTTCTCTGGCGACTCAGGCGATGGCATGCAGCTTGCAGGAAACATTTTCTCCACTGTCTCCGCCACGGTAGGCAATGGAATATCCACATTCCCAGACTATCCAGCCGACATCCGCGCCCCGCAAGGCTCATTGACAGGCGTGAGCGGCTTCCAAGTGCACATTGGAGAGGGCAAGGTCCTCACTCCTGGCGACAAGTGCGACGTGCTCGTGGCAATGAACGCTGCGGCATTGAAGACTCAATACAAATACGCCAAGCCTACCGCCACCATTATCATAGACACCGACTCCTTTGGTCCCAACGACTTAAACAAGGCACAATTCGAGACCGACGATTACCTTGAGGAAATGGGCATCGACAACGACCGCGTAGTGGCGTGCCCTATCACGAAGATGGTCAAGGCATGCCTCAAAGACGAGAACATGGACAACAAGAGCGTGCTCAAATGCCGCAACATGTTTGCCTTGGGTCTCGTGTGCTGGCTCTTCAACCGCGATCTCGAACTGGTCAACAACTTCCTGCGCGAGAAGTTCGCCAAGAAACCCGCCGTGGCGGAGGCAAACATCAAGGTGGTGAAAGCTGGCCACGATTATGGTGCCAACACTCATGCCTCTACGCCATTCACCACATACCGCATAGAAACCAAGCAGAAGAACCCGGGACGCTACATGGACATTACCGGCAACAAGGCCACTGCCTACGGACTTATTGCCGCTGCCGAGAAAGCCGGGCTGAAGCTCTACCTTGGCTCCTACCCCATCACGCCTGCCACCGACATTCTCCACGAGTTGTCAAAGCACAAGAGTCTTGGCGTGATCACTGTCCAGGCAGAAGACGAGATTTCCGCTTGCTCGTCTGCCATAGGCGCGGCTTTCGCCGGAGCTCTGGCTTGCACGTCAACATCGGGCCCTGGCATTTGCCTCAAGAGCGAGGCCATAAACCTTGCCGTCATCGACGAGTTGCCATTGGTCATCGTTGACGTGCAGCGTGGTGGCCCGTCTACCGGTCTGCCCACCAAGAGCGAGCAAACCGACTTGCTCCAGGTGCTTTATGGCAGAAATGGCGAGAGCCCGATGCCGGTCATCGCAGCTACTAGTCCCACCGACTGTTTCGACGCAGCTTTCATGGCAGCCAAGATAGCATTGGAACATCTCACGCCTGTAGTCTTGCTCACCGATGCCTTCATAGCCAACGGTTCATCGGCCTGGAAGTTGCCCGACATTAACAACATGCCTGAGATTCACCCTCACTATGCCCCCGTAGACCAGAAATACAAATACACGCCTTACTTGCGTGATCCTCAAAGCAAGGCACGCTATTGGGCCACTCCCGGGCAAGAAGGCTACGAGCACATTCTCGGCGGACTGGAGAAAGACGGCAAGACCGGTGCCATCTCCACAGAGCCCAACAACCACAATGTGATGGACCACCTCCGTTCTGAGAAGGTGTCGCTCATCCCCGTACCCGACGTTGAGGTTGAGGGCGACAAGGACGATGCCGACCTGCTCATCGTTGGCTTCGGCTCTACCTACGGGCACTTGCACGCCGCCATGAACGAGATGCGCAAGAATGGCTACAAGGTTGCCTTGGCACAGTTTAAATATGTCAACCCTCTGCCAAAAAACACGGCTGAGGTACTGCTCAAATATCCTAAAGTGGTAGTGGCAGAGCAAAACCTCGGGCAGTTCGCGGCATTGTTGCGCATACGCGTAAACGGTTTCGTGCCCTATCAATACAATGAGGTAAAGGGACAACCCTTCAATGTCAGCGAACTCGTAAAGCATTTTGAAGGTCTCATAAACCAAGCATCGAACGCCGGTGGTGATTATTTCAACACACGAGTCCTTTAATCATGTTCTCCAAACAGTTTCTTAACATCATCTAAAATGGAATATTCAGCAAGCGATTATAAGAAAGGCCAACCCCGCTGGTGCCCCGGGTGCGGCGACCACAGTTTCTTGGCAAGCATGCAAAAGGCTATGGCAGAGATAGGCGTGCCGCCTTATGAGACGGCGGTGATAAGCGGCATTGGCTGCTCAAGCCGCCTACCCTATTATGTCAGTACTTACGCCATGCAAACCATTCATGGCCGCGCGGCTGCCGTGGCTACTGGCGCGAAGGTGGTAAACCCCAAACTCAGCATTTGGCAAATCAGCGGCGACGGCGACGGGCTCGCCATTGGCGGTAACCACTTCATCCACGCCATGAGGCGAAACATCGACCTTAACATGATTCTCCTCAACAACCGCATCTATGGCCTTACGAAAGGTCAATATTCGCCCACGTCGCCAAGAGGTTTCGTTTCCAAGTCGTCGCCCTATGGTACGGTGGAAGACCCGTTCCGCCCTGCAGAGTTGTGCTTTGGCGCGAGAGGGCGCTTCTTCGCCCGCTCAGTGGCGTCGGACAGCGCGGAGACCGTGAAGATACTCCAGGCGGCATACAACCACAAGGGCGCTGCGGTTTGCGAGATTCTGCAAAACTGCATGATATTCAACAACGGAGCCTACGATTCCATCTATACTCGCGACGGACGCAAGAAGAACGCCATATACATTGAAGACGGCAAGCCGCTCGTCTTCGGCGAGAACAACGAATACGGCCTCGTGCAGGAGGGCTTCGGACTGAAGGTCGTGGAAATAGGCAAAGACGGCTATACCCTCGACGACATCCTTGTTCACGACAGCCACAACCCCGACAACACTTTGCAACTCAAGCTCGCCATGATGGACAACGAGCACGGTTTCCCCGTGGCCTTCGGCGTGTTCAGGGACGTTGAAGCTCCCACTTACGACCAGGCGGTAAACGACCAGATAGAAGAGGTCAAGGACAAGAAGAAATACCACAACTTCACGGAACTGCTTGAGACCAACGACATCTGGGAAGTGAAGTAACCATCAAGCCAAAATTCTCCTCTAAACATTACCCAACGGCTTTACAGTGCAAAGGCATTGCCTTTCCACTGTAAAGCCGTTGTCATTTCAGTGCAAAGCCGACGTCATTTCAGTGTAAAGTCAAAATGACTCCAGTGGAAAGAGCAATGCGATTCATGTTATTCCTCGAAAAGCCTTTCCTAAATTCTAAGGTCATGCAACAGTTTACTTATAAACAATGCAGTTTTTCCG
>CAVKWN010000093.1:0-10988 GCA_963660075.1 Lachnospiraceae bacterium | reverse complement strand
ACTGGGACAACGGCGAGAACGTGCACCCCACGCTCCACGCCTTCCTTGCCGAAGACGCGCCTGCAACCTACTGGACCGATTTGGCGAGCGGCATAACCAAATGCAACAAGGTGATCGACGACCTCGGCGACAAGCCGGCAAGCATAGCACCGGCACGCGTGATGCGCGCCTTCTACCACTTCATCCTCATGGATAGCTATGGAGACGTGCCAATACTCGACCACCTTCCTGACGACAACGAAGCCGTGGTGCGCAACAAGCGCAAGGATGTGGCAGAATTCATAGAGAAAGAACTGAAAGAATGCCTGCCCTACCTGTCGGCCAGCAACGATGCCTCCACCTACGGCAAGCCCAACAAATGGATGGCTGAGGCCCTGCTCGTGAAACTTTACATCAACTGGGCTGTCTACACTTGCGGCGATGTCACGGCATACGACGCGGCAACGGCAAAGAACGAGAAGCTCGATGCCTGCGTGCAATATTGCGACGACATAATGAAAAGCGGAATTTTCGACCTTAGCGACTCCTACCGCAAGAAGTTCATGTATGACAACGGTTCACAGATAAAGGACTTCATCTATGCCATGCCCTACGACAAGGTGAACGCCCCCGGTATGTACTACGGACGCTACCGCACGTTCCGCAAGATTGACAACGGCGACACGACCGGCTATTACAGCGGCAAGATGAGCAAGTCGTGCGCGGGCATCTGCGCCATGAACACCTGCTTTGCCGACCTGTTCTCGCTGCCTGGCGACGACCGCAACGATGCCGTGCTTGGCGGCAAGGTGAACATTCACGATGCCATAACGGGTGAGGACACGGGCAAGCCATATATATACAAGGGCGCACAACTCGAGTTCACGAAAACGATAACGCTGAAAGACGGCGGACTGTCGCAGCTCAACTGCGGAGCCACCACCGACGGATGGAGGCAGGGATGGCGTTCCATAAAGTTCTATCCCAACCCCAACGAGTATAGTGCCTACAACCGCTCGCAGAGCAACGACGTGCCCATTTTCCGCTACGCCGACATCATCCTCACCAAGGCCGAGGCCATACTGCGCGGTGCCGCAGCCACCAACGGCGACACGCCGCAGTCGCTCTTCAACCAGATACGCGGCTATGTGCACGCGCCACAACTCGACCACACGCCCTCATTGCAGGAACTTCTCGACGAGCGCGGGCGCGAATTCTTCGACGAGAACTGGCGACGCAACGACATGATACGCTTCGGCACGTTTGAAAGCGAATACGGATTCCATGTGCGCACAAATCCTGACGCACGCTTCGAAAAGACCTGCCGCATACTGCCCGTGCCGCAGAGCGTGATGAAGGAGAACACCAACTGGACTCAGAACGCAGGATATTAACCGGCGAGACACGGTTTCTGCCTGTAAGAACACAACCAAGGGAACAGTGCATAGCTTGATGGACTGTTCCTTTTTTTCATACACGCAACCATACCACAAAACTATGAAACCATTAGCACGCATAGCATTCCTGTTGGCGGCATTGCTCGCCACGACATCGGCAATGGCACAGTGGGAACACTACGGCGGCGTATATGCCGCCTACCCTGCTCCCGAAAAAATAACAAACACGCCTCCCCCAAGCGGCTACACGCCCATATACATAAGCATGTTTGCCCGGCACGGTTCACGGTGGCTGCCCGACGAGCGGCGTTACGACGATATCGACAGCGCGTTTGCCGACACCCTCAACCTCACCCCACTCGGCAAAGACGTGCGGAGGAGGCTCGCCGCCATACACGACGACGCACGTGGGAGAGCCGGAGGCCTCACCGCCACTGGAGCAAGACAACACCGCGAGCTTGCGAGGCGCATGGCCGAGACATATCCAAAAGTGTTCCAAGACGGCAAGCTTGTGCGCGCGCAGTCGAGCACCGTGCTGCGATGCGCCATGAGCATGACGGCCTTTGTGACGCAACTGGGGCAGATGTTTCCGCAAATAAAACTGTCGGCTGAAACGGGACAACGCTACATGGCATACATAGCCTACACGTCGCCCGAGGAGTACGCCCTTGAAGGCAGCACTCGCAACCTGTGGACAATGCAGCCCGAAAGACTCATGCGATCGCTTTTCACCGACTACACCCACATCAACGCGCGAGACGTGGCGCAGGAACTGCACACCATAGCCAGCGACATGCAGAACACCGACATCGGAATCTCGCTCTACGACATCTTCACCGAGAGCGAGATGCGCCAGATCTACGAGATGAACAACCGCCGCATGCAGCTGTGCAACGGCATCAACCTCGCCAACCACGGCACGCCTGAGCGTTGCGCGGCATCGCTGTGGAAGCATATCGTGGAGAGTGCCGACAATGCCATTGCCACGGGCGACCGCGCTGCCGACCTGCTGTTCGGCCACGACACGAGCCTTTACAGACTTCTGTCGCGCCTCGGCCTCTATGCCGACGAGAACCGCATGGACGTGATAATACCCATGGCGGCAAATCTGCAAATGGTGTTCTTCGGCAACGGTCAAGGCAAGGTGATAGTGAAACTCATGCACAACGAGCGCGAGATTACACTGCCTGCAATCGAGGCAAATCGCGGAAAGACATTCAGTTTGCCAAGCCCTTACTATTATTGGGACGACGTGAAACGCCAGTTCCCTATCGAATGAAAGGGGCAAACGCAAGATGTCACGGCATTGATATAAACTAAAAAGGCGGCCTTTTTGGAGGTCGCCTTTTTACGTTTATGATTTCTTGAAATGACTTATTTCAAGTGTTCTTCAAACCATTGCGTGATTTGCCTTAACAGGTGGTAACGGGTGTTGCCACCGTAGATGCTGTGATTGCGATTGGTATAGATGTTCTCCTTGAAGTCCTTGTCGGCTTGCACCAACGCCTCGGTGTATTCGAAGGTGTTTTGCGGATGCACGTTGTCGTCGGCCAAGCCGTGACAGATAAGCAACGCTCCGTTGAGATTAGAGGCGCGACTAATTGGGCAATCGTCGTAACCCGTTGGGTTCTCCTGCGGAGTGCGCATGTAGCGCTCGGTGTAAATCGTGTCGTAGTAGCGGAAGCTTGTTGGCGGTGCCACTGCCACGCCGGCCTTGAACACGGGGCGGCCCTCGCTCATGCTCATCAAGGTGCAGAAACCTCCGTAGCTCCAGCCCCAGATGCCGATGTTGGCCTTGTCGATATAAGGAAGCGTGCCGAGGTAGAGGGCTGTCTCCACTTGGTCTTTCGACTCAAAGTCGCCCAAACGTTGGTAAGTGCATTTCTCAAACTCTGCTCCACGTGCACCAGTGCCACGGCCGTCAACGCAAACAACGATGAAACCTTGCTGGGTGAGGTATTGGTCGTAAGCGCCCCCCTGCCCCATCGAGCCAGCGCTCCACGAGTTGACAACCTGCTGGCTGCCAGGACCGCTATATTGGAACATGATGACGGGATACTTGCGCGAGGCATCAAAGTTGGCTGGCTTCACCATCCATCCGTCGAGTTTCACGCCCTCTGACGTGGTAAACGAGAATGGCTCCTTTTTAACCCAACCACATTTCTCTATCTTCTCCTTCAGCTTCTTGTTGTCCACATTCGTGGCAATCACGTTGCCGTTGTTGCTTCGGGTGGTATAGACATAGGGCGTGTTGTAGTCGCTCCACGTGTTGAGGAAATACTTGAAGTCGCCGGAGAACACGGCAGAGTTCCAACCCTCCTGCTTGGTGAGCCTTTCGGTCTTGCCGTTCTTATGGGCCACGTAAACCTGCCTGTCGTGCGGGTTGAGGGCTGCCGCTTGATAGTAGATGTCGCCTGTCGCCTCATCCATGCCATACACGTCGGTGATGTCGTAATTGCCGGGAGCAACCTTCCTGAGCAACTGCCCGTTGTGGTTGTACACGTATATATGGTTGTAGCCATCGCGGTCTGAAGGCACCAAGATAAACTTGTCGCCTATCCTGAGGTTCGCCATTGTCTCCTCCTTCACATATTTGGCCACGCTCTCCTTCAAGAGCAGCTTGGCCACGGTGCTGCGAGGGTTAACGGCGTAGAGGTTGAGCACGTCTTGATGCCTTGGCATGGTGTAGACCAGAATCTTGTCGGCATCGGGGGTGGGCACGATGCGAGGCATGTAACCGTCGGCATCGAGAGGCACTTGCAACTGTTGCGTCCTGTGGCTCTTGATGTCGTAGCTCCATGCCGACATCTTTGAGTTGTCTTGCCCTGCCTTTGGGTATTTATAGCTGTACTCTCCAGGGTAAACCGCATAGTCCTTATACTCGGGATTGCTGCCCTTGTACATCTGGAGGGAATACGTGCCGACGTTTTTCTCATCGTATTTGAGCCAGCAAAGCATGGTGCCGTCGGCATTGAATGTCAATGCCGTGTTGAACTCAAACTCCTCCTCGTTGACCCAATCGGGTATGCCGTTGATAATCTCGTTGAACTTGCCGTCCTTGGTCACCTGGCTCTCGGCGTTGTCGTAGAGCAGCTTGACGAGGAAAATGTTGTTGTCTCTCACGAAAGCCACCTGCATGCCGTCGGGCGACCATACAGGGCATTGCTGCGGGCCTCCGTCGGACAATTTCTCCAACTTGCGGCTCTTGATGGTATAGATATAGAACACCGCCTTGTATGAGCGGCGATACACTTTCTCGCGCTTGGTGGAAATGAGCATGCGCGTGCCGTCGGGCGACATGACGTAACCATCGAAGTTGTTGATTTTCTCGCCTTGAGTGTTATCCACGTCAAAGAGCACCGACGTGAGCTTGCCGGTCTTGAAAGAATACTGCTCAATGCGCTTCCCGTCGGCCGAGATGCGAGCATACTGGTCGGTGCCTTTAAGCGGGTTGATGCCGTAGACACCTTCAGCTGAAAACTCGCCAGAGGTTACCTGCTTGAGGGTAACAGGCTCAGAGGCAAAAGAGACACTTGTCGACATAAGCAGTGACAAACAAAAAAGAATCAGTTTATTCATATAAAAAATAGCTTTCTTCTTGACTACTGCAAAGTTAATACAACTTCTTCAAACAGCCAAGTTTTTTGCAAATGTGGGGGATAATATTTCACGCGGCAACCCACTTTCGACATAGTACTGTAAAGCCGTTGCCTTTCCAGTGCTATGCCATCGCCTTTCCAGTGCTATGTCATTGCCTTTTCAGTGCAAAGCCGAAAGCCTTCAAAATAGCGTCACTGACCGAGGCATAAGTTTGGTGCATAAAAAAATATTTATTACCTTTGCGCCATTGAAATCTAATAAAAATATGCGCAAGACATTTCTCATAAACATCATATTGTTGCTGCTTGTGGCGTTGCCATCCCATGCCGTGCTCAAGGAGCGCACCATCGGTGGCTCGTTGGCCATGCTCCGCATAGAGCTGACCAACTATCACAACAAGCTTGAAAAACAATCGGGAGCCATGAAGGAGCAGCAGGAGCAGGTAATGAAGCAGCTCCTCGCGACGATGAACCGTAGCCAGCAGAACGCCATAATGCTCTATTCGCAAAAGAGCGGCAACGTGTTCAACCTGACCTACGCCTGCCACGAGGCCACCGAGCAATACAAGAGCTTCAAGGAGACCGTGGGACCCTTCAGGGAGTATGTCGATGAGGCCAACACGGAGATAGCACGATACGACAGCCTCATTGCCGACCTCAGCTCGATGTATTCCACATCCTTGACGGAAAGGGAGAAGATAGATCGCAACGTGTGCCTAACGCTCGCGGTGAACATAAGGCGCACGCTTAACCACAAAAAGCAGCAAAGCCAACAGTATATAGACATATATAATAAGACGGAGGCGAGGCTGAAGGCCCTCAACGACTACGCCAACAAGAGATACACGGAGATACAGACAAGCATCTTCTCTAACAATGGCGAGAACATCTTGTCGCTGCTGCGCAACCTCAAGAGCGAGGTAAAGGCGACGAGCCAGACCATGGCGGAAAAATACAAACCCACAAACAAGTTCCGCTCCGATTGGGACAGCCGCATCATTCTCTTCTTGCTCGGTATAATAGTTTTCTACGCCTTGATAGCCGCGGGTGTGGCTTATATCGCCATCGGATTCGTGGTGACAAGGCTCGTGAAGAAAAACAAGGCCGGCTTCCTGCTGAGCTGGCTTTCCGGCTCTGACAGTGGCGAGAAGGCGAAAGAGGATTTCCGAGCCAAGCGCGTGTGTATCATCCTTGCCGCTACCGTGATAACGTTCGCGGCGGTCTTGGGCATAATAAAGGCGACCATTGACCAGAACTTCCTCTCTATGGCATCCGGATTGCTCGTGGAGTACGCATGGCTCATGGCGGTGATATTGCTGTCGCTGCTCATAAGGCTTGACGGCAAGCAGATTCTCCACGGATTGAGAATCTACACGCCCATCATGGCAATGTGCTTCATTGTGATCTTCTTCCGTATAGTACTTATTCCGAACAACCTGTCGAACCTCGTGATGCCTCTGCTGCTGCTGGTTTTCACCATTTGGCAATGGTTCGCGCTCAGGAAGAACTTCAGGCATCTGCCAGCCACCGATACATTCTACGCATGGGTGTCGCTCTCCGTATTCCTGGCAAGCGACGTGGCGTCGATGGTGGGCTACTCACTCCTGTCGGTGGAAATCCTCATTTGGTGGACCATGCAGCTCACCTGCATACTCACCATAACTTGCGCATCCGACTTGCTGAAACAATACGGCAACAACCCCAAGCGAAAGTTCTTCGACGACGACACGCCGGTGAGCCGCACTTGGTTCTTCCGTTTCATATATACCGCGGCAATGCCCATCCTCGGCACGCTGTCGATTCTGCTAAGCATCTATTGGGCAGCCGACGTGTTTAACCTCAGCGATACCACCCTTTCACTCTTCAACAGCTCGCTGGTCAACACAGACAAGTTCACGTTCAGCATCATACGCGCCGTGCAAGCGTCGGTGTTCTTCTTCATGGCAAAATATGTCAACCACGTGTCGCTGCACACCCTTCACTATCAGCTGACCCTTCGTGAGCAGCGAAAGGCCAAGGAAGAGAAACGCAAGCCAAGCATGCAAACCGTGATGAGCCACACTGCCATGTGGCGCAACCTCATACAGGTGGTGGTCTGGGGAGCGTGGTTGCTCCTGACGCTCACAATCTTCCATATCGACAATTCGTGGATCGTGGCAATCTCGGCAGGTCTCTCCACCGGTATCGGATTCGCAATGAAAGACATTCTTGAGAACCTCTACTATGGCATCTCCCTCATGGCTGGACGAATAAAGGTGGGCGACTACATATCCATTGACGGAACGAAAGGTACCGTGAGCAACATAAGCTATACCTCAACGACATTGGAAGCGCTCGACGGCTCCGTAATAGCCTACCAAAACTCGCAACTGTTCTCAAAGAACTACAAGAACCTCACGCGCAACCACGGCAACGTGCTCTCCGTAATACCCATTGGCGTGGCTTACGGCTCAAGGGTGCCCGAGGTGAAAGAAGCCATCGACGCGGCATTGACGAAGCTCAACAAGGCCAACTACATAAAGTACTTGAAAACCGTGTTTGCCGGATTCGGCGACAATTCCATCGACTTCAAGATCCTGGCTTGGGTAGACTCAAGAAAACAGACCTACGCCGAGGGCGACATCATGGAAGCCGTATACAACGCATTGAACGATAAGAACATAGAGATACCTTATCCTCAGCGCGACATACACATCGTGTCGGACACGGCTCACGTCGTGGCTCCCACGCCCTCGAAGATTCAGCATGCCGACTCAGAGGAAGAGGCGGAGAACATGATTTTCCCGAAAAAATAGAATATGATGGAGAACAACAAACAACAAGATAGCAACGTGCGCAACAATAATGCGCAAAACATTAAGCTGATAGCCGGGCCATGCGTCATCGAGTCTGCCGAACTTCTCGACACCGTGGCTCAAACGTTGGTCGACATCAACCGCCGTCTCGGCACCGACATCATATTCAAGGCGAGCTTCGACAAGGCCAACCGCACGAGCTTGAGCTCCTTCCGTGGCCCGGGCATAGAGAAGGGATTGCAGATGCTTGCCGACATAAAGTCCAAGTACGGCCTGATGCTCACCACCGACATCCATGAGCCTTGGCAGGCTAAACAGGCGGGCGAAGTGGTGGACATCTTGCAGATACCAGCCTTCCTCTGCCGACAAACCGACCTGCTTGTGGAGGCTGCGAAAACGGGAAAGGTGGTAAACATAAAGAAGGCACAGTTTCTGTCGGGAAAGGACATGCGCTATCCTTATGAGAAAGCCATGGAGAGTGGTGCCAAGGAAGTGTGGCTCACTGAGCGAGGCAACTGTTTCGGTTACAACAACCTTGTTGTCGACTTCCGCAACATTCCCGACATGAAAGAGATTGCTTCCACTGTCATCATGGACTGCACCCACAGCGTGCAGCGTCCTTCGGCTGGCAACGGCAAGACCGTGGGCGACCGCCGTTTCGTGCCATCAATGGCTCTCGCGGCGAAAGCCTTTGGCGCAAATGGATACTTCTTTGAGGTACATCCCGATCCAGACAAGGGTCTCTCGGATGCCGCCAACATGCTGGAGCTGGAAAAGCTCGAAGCTCTGATTGAAAAACTTATTGAAGATTAATTCGAAGACAGGCCATGACAACAAAAGCACAGGTGGAAAGATTGGCAAACTCGAAAGATTACGGAGTACAATGCTTGCGCGACGAGGCACAGGCGATACTCAACCTTATACCCCAACTCGACGAGAATTTTGAGAGAGCCGTGGAACTCATGTATCACTGCCACGGCAAGGTCATCGTGACTGGCGTGGGAAAGAGTGGCAACATCGGGGCAAAGATCGCAGCCACACTTGCCTCGACAGGCACTCCTGCCTTTTTCATAAATCCCCTCGACGCTTATCATGGCGACCTTGGTGCCATGACATCGGAAGATGTCGTGCTCGCACTGAGCAATTCGGGGCAGACCGACGAGTTGTTGAGGTTCATTCCCATCTTGCTTCACATGAAGGTGCCAATCATTGGCATGAGCCGGAACCCCGACTCCTTGCTTGCGAAATATTCTACCGTACATGTTAAAGTGTACGTAGAACATGAGGCTTGCCCTCTCAATCTCGCCCCCACAAGCTCAACTACGGCGGCACTAGCGATGGGTGACGCGTTGGCAGTGGCGTTGATGAAAGTGAGAGACTTCAAGCCACGCGACTTCGCGCAGTTCCACCCTGGCGGGGAATTGGGCAAGCGCCTGCTGACGACAGCCGAAGACGTGATGAGAACCGACGACCTGCCAATCATTCCACAAGAGATGCACCTTGGCGAGGCGATAATAGAAGTGTCGAGAGGAAAGCTCGGATTGGGCGTGGCTCTCAACGACGACAAGACCCTTGCCGGAATAATCACCGACGGCGACATCAGGCGAGCAATGCAGAAATGGCAAGCAGAATTCTTCGACCACACCGTTGCCGACATCATGACACGAGAGCCAAAGACAGTGTTGCCTAATGCAAAAGTGTCTGAGATACAACGCATAATGCACAAGTTCAAGATCCATTCAGTGCTGGTCTGCGATAAAGATAAGCATCTGTATGGAATAGTTGACAGCTATGCGTCATCTATGCTTTAAAACGTATATTCCCAAACAATGAAGTTTCTTTACAGGGTACAATTAGCTCTTTTTTTATTATTGCTACCAAGCCTTGCCATAGCGCAAGGCAGCGATTCGCTCATAGTTGGCCACCTTGCGAAAAGTGGCGTGACGTTTTCCAAGGACAACAGCGTGACGTTGTTGATGAGCGGGCAAGAGAAGTTTGATGACATGTTCAAGGCCATAAGCGAGGCAAGGTCATCAATTCACATGGAGTATTTCAACTTCAGAAACGACTCCATAAACCACGAGCTCATCACTCGTTTGGCGAAAAAAGTAAAGGAAGGCGTTGAGGTGCGCTTGTTGTTTGATGGCTTCGGCAACATCTCCAACAACAAGCCTATGCAAAAGACTGATATACAAAACATCAGGGAAAAAGGCATTGAGATTTACGAGTTCAATCCCGTGAAGTTTCCGTGGTTTGATGACATTTGGAGCCGCGACCACAGGAAGATAGTGGTCATAGACGGCCAAGTGGCGTACACGGGCGGCATGAACGTTGCCGACTACTATATAAAAGGAACCGAACAGGTTGGCTCATGGCACGACATGCATTGCCGCATACAAGGCTCGGAGGTTAACACCCTGCAAAGAATCTTCCTGAAAATGTGGAAGAAGGTAACGAAGCAAGACATCAATGGAGAGAAATATTTCCGCGCTTCGGGCACGGACAGCTATTTCAACGGGCTAAAGCCCGATACTTGCTGCAGCTCGGGGCATAAGATGGTTGGAATAATAAACCGCGAGCCACGCACGTCGAACAAAATCATCAGGGATTTCTATACAAATGCCATTAGATACGCACAAGACAGCATTAAGATAATAAACCCATACTTCACGCTTAACCATAAAATCAAGAAAGCCTTGAAAGACGCAGTAAAACGTGGTGTAAAGGTCGAGATAATGCTTTCGGTGAAGTGTGACATTCCTTTGACACCAGACTGCGGTTTCTACAACGCCCATAAGCTGATGAAGAAAGGTTGCGACATCTGGTTGTACAAGCCAGGCTTCCACCATACCAAGATAATAATGGTAGACGGAAAATTCTGTACCGTGGGCTCGGCAAACCTCAACGCTCGCAGCCTTTCATGGGATTATGAGGAGAACGCCGTCATCATAGACCCATGCACGACCAACGAGCTTGACCAACTGTTTGACGCAGAGAAGAAAGACTCTTTCAAGCTCACGCCTGAGAACTGGAAGGAATGGAGAACCCCGGGACAAAGGTTCCGCGGTTGGTTCGCCCACCTTCTGTCTCCATTCCTCTAAACACTGTCCATTCCTCTAAGCACTCCCCATTCCTATAAGCCAAAGGAAGCCCTGCAGGATTGATTCATTTACTGGCATCCATACAAATTGAGGACGGCATCTTCGCACGCTTTTGTG
>CAVKWN010000092.1:0-10998 GCA_963660075.1 Lachnospiraceae bacterium | reverse complement strand
TAGCAATAAACAAAAGTAACTAAATGGGCTGAATTCCAAGCGAGGAATCCAGCCCTATCTTTTTCATGCTCAAAAAAGTTTTAGCGGACAGCAATAATAAAGAATACAGATTTATTTCTTACGCTCAATAACGAAGTCGAGGTAAGCCTTCAAGCTATCCCTCACGGAGCCCTCTTCCACACTCTCGTCGAGCAAAGCCAGAGAAGAGGCATGAAGCTCCCACATCCTTCTCTCAGCGTAGTCAATGCCACCGTTTACCTTAGTGAATGTGACAAGGCGAGAAATCTCGTCCTTGGTCACTGTGCCATCCTTTACCTTATAGGCAATCTCTATCATCTCCTTGTCTTGCGTACTGTTCAAGGCATATAGAGCGGGCAATGTAAGCTTACCTTCAGCCATGTCATTACCAGTAGGCTTTCCTATCTCCGTCTGGTCATAATAGTCGAATATGTCATCACGAATCTGGAATATCACTCCAAGGTTGCTGCCAAATTGCTTGGCATACTCAATCTCCTCCTCCTTGGCACCACCGCTCAACGCGCCCATAGCGGCGCAAGCCTCGAAAAGCGCTGCCGTCTTCTGCTTTATCACTTGGTAATATGCTTCCTCCGAAAAGTCTTTCGAATGAACATTTTGCAGTTGCAGAATCTCACCATTAGAAAGTCTCTGACCCAATTCGGCAAGGTAACGAATGATGACCTCATTATGCGTATAACTGATGTTGAGCAATGCAGTAGACAGTATATAGTCGCCCACGAGCACAGCCACCTTGTTGCCATACACGTCGTTCACGCTAGCCTGTCCTCTACGCTCCTCGCTTTCGTCCACTACATCGTCGTGTACGAGAGAAGCGGTATGCAAAAGCTCAAGACCTACGGCAGCATGCTGGGTAACATCAGTGATGCCACCGTGACATTTAGCCATCAAGAGTATAAGCATAGGACGCATGCGCTTGCCGGCACGCTGACGGATGTGGTCTAATGCCTGAGACAACAGACCATCAGAATGGGACAAGGAACGGTCGAACAAATCCTTGAAATCGTTCAACTCTGAAACTATAGGTTGCCGAATTAATGAGATATAATCCATCGGTATGTGATATTTACCACAAAATTAGTTATTTTAAATGATATAGTAGAGACGCTATGGCAACTTTTTCGTAATTTTACACAAAAATAGAAGTTCACATACATTTTGACAACATCACTATCATGGGCAAACTATTTCTGCTTGACGCATACGCCATCATATTCCGGTCTTATTACGCTTTTCTGAAACGCCCCACGATCAACTCTAAAGGGCTTAACACCTCGCCGGTGTTGGGGTTTTGCAATACGTTGAAAGAGATTCTCGACAAGGAAAAGCCCGATTACCTTGGAGTGGCGTTCGACAAGGGGAAGACGTTCCGGCATGAGGCTTTTCCAGCCTACAAAGCCCAACGACAGGAGACTCCCGAGGACATAAAACTTTCGGTGCCTATCATCCAAGACATCCTCGCCGCCATGAACATTCCTATCCTCATAGCCGAAGGTTTTGAGGCAGACGACGTGATTGGCACGCTCGCCACACAAGCCGGACAAGCGGGGGTTGAGACATATATGCTCACGCCTGACAAGGATTACGGACAACTAATACAGAAAAACGTGTTCATGTTCCGCCCAAGGCACGGTGGCGGCTACGACAAGATTGGCGAACAAGACATTGAGGAAAAATATGGCATCCCAAATGCCGCCAACGTGATAGACCTCCTCGCGCTGATGGGTGACTCTGCCGACAACTATCCTGGCTGTCCCGGCGTAGGAGAGAAAACGGCGGCGAAACTCATCAACCAATTTGGCACTACCGAAAACCTTTTGGCTCATACCGATGAAATAAAGGGCAAAATAAGAGAAAAGGTAGAGAATGCCAAAGACGAAATAAAGATGTCGAAGTTTCTTGCAACCATAAGGACAGACGTGCCCATGGAGCTTGACCTCGACAAGCTGAAAGTGACGGAACCCGATGCAAACAAACTTCGCACCATATTCAATGACCTTGAGTTCAAGCGCTTCACCGAGCGTTTCCTTGGCAAGCCCGAAGCAAAGGTGCCACAACAGCCTGACCTTTTCGGAAATGTTACAATTGCACGCAACGGCGCAAATACACAAACCATCAACAGCGCAAAAGGGCAACAAGGCAATGATGAAAGCGCGAATGCAGGATTAAACCTTACAAGCATCAAAACAGTTGAGCATAATTACGTGCTAATCAGCGATAAGAAAGAGGCAAGGCAGCTATGCGAGAAGCTAATGCAGAGCCCATTCATATGCCTTGACACGGAAACAAACTCAACCAATGCGATAGACTCTGAGCTCGTTGGGCTTAGTTTCTCGATAAAAGAACACGAGGCTTACTACGTGGCTATATCTCCAATAAGGGAAGAAGCGCAAGAGATGGTAAACATATTCAAGCCACTCTACGAGAACGCAGACTCCCTGAAGATTGGACAAAACATAAAATACGACTATGAAGTGCTGCGCAACTATGGCATTGACATACAAGGCAAGATGTTCGACACCATGCTCGCCCACTATGTGTGGCATCCCGAACTGCGCCTCAACATGGACTACATGGCAGAGACCTTATTAGGATACCAAACGGTGCACATCGAAGAATTGATAGGACAAAAGGGCAAGAACCAGAAAAACATGCGCGACCTCAACCCCGAGGAGGTTTACGAATACGCAGCCGAGGATGCCGACATAACGCTGCAGCTCAAGAACGTGCTGGAACAAAAGCTCGACGAGGTTAACGCCAGAAAGCTTTTCGAGGAAATTGAGATGCCATTGGTGAAGGTTCTTGCCGACATGGAGATAAACGGCGTGAGGCTCGACACCGACCAGCTGAAAGAGACCCAAAAGGTCTTTACCGACAGGATGAACCAATATGAGCGCCACGCCTTCGAGGAAGCCGGACAAGAGTTCAACATATCATCGCCAAGGCAGGTGGGCGACATTCTTTTCGGCAAGATGCAGTTGGTTGAGAAGCCTAAGAAGACCAAGACAGGACAATATGTCACCTCAGAGGAAGTGTTGCAACAGTTGAGCGGCAAGGCGCCTATCGTGGACGACATCCTCAACTATCGTGGCATGAAGAAGCTCCTCGGCACTTACGTGGAGGCATTGCCAAAGCTTATCGACCCTAAAGACCAGCACATACACACGTCGTTCAATCAAGCCATCACAGCCACGGGGCGACTGTCGAGCAGTGACCCAAACCTGCAAAACATACCCGTGCGCGACGACGACGGCAAGGAGATAAGAAAATGTTTCATTGCCGACAAGGGTTGCAAATGGTTCTCAGCCGACTACTCTCAAATCGAGCTTCGCATAATGGCCCACCTCTCTGGCGACGAGAACATGATCGAGGCTTTCCGCGAGGGTTTAGACATCCATCGCGCCACGGCTGCAAAGATATGGAAAGAGCCTATCGAGGAGGTAAGCGATGCGCAACGCAAGAAGGCGAAGCAAGCCAACTTCGGCATCATCTACGGCATCACCGCCTTCGGACTCGCGCAGAGAATGGACATTAGCAACAAGGAGGCAAAGCAGCTCATCGACGACTATTTCCAGACCTTCCCAAAGGTGCAGCAATACATGGAGCAAGCCAAGGAGAGCGCAAGGGAGAAAGGCTATGCCGAAACCATGTTTGGCAGGCGCAGGTATCTGCCCGACATAACATCTGGCAACAACACCGTGCGCGGCTTTGCCGAGCGCAACGCCATCAACGCTCCGATCCAAGGTACCGAGGCCGACATCATCAAGATTGCCATGATACGCATATGGAAACGCTTCAAGGCGGAGAACCTCCGCTCAAAGATGATTCTACAAGTGCACGACGAGCTCAACTTCTCGGTTTATCCCGATGAGGAAAATAAAGTGAAAGAGATTGTGGTGCAGGAAATGGAGAACGCCGCCAACCTCAGCGTGCCTCTGACTGCAGATTCGGGCTTGGGCGACAATTGGCTCGAAGCACATTAAGGGTTTGCCCACGTTCGCGAACAATACGGTTCACGTTCGTGGGCTTTATGGTTCACGTCCGTGGAAAATACGGTTCACGAACGCGAGCAAAAAGGTTCACGTTCGTGGGCAACCTAGCTTAAATTAGCAGAGAAACATGGAAGAAAACAGCCGATTTCGTTCAAAATGAACGAAATCGGCTGTTTTTTGTAAAATATATCCTACACTTCAGACCATTTTTTGCCGAACTTTGCCATCGGAACTACAAACCATCTCGATGCTTCATAGCACCCGTGAGTCGCAGATACACTCCTCACACTATATATAAGAACTAGATAAAGAATAAAAAAAACTGTCAACACAAAGACCATGAAAATACTCAAACAAGGAATACAGGACACAGAAGTGGTGACTCTCAAGAAGGAACTCGCCCGGCTCGGATACCCAACAGACTCTTCCACACTCTTCGACGTTGCCACTCGCACGACCGTCGTCGATTTCCAGAAGAAGCAGGGACTGGCAGCCGACGGCATCGTAGGCTATAACTCTTGGGAGAAACTCTTCTTCACCGACCGTCCCGCCGGAGCAAAACTCTCTGAGGAAGACTTCACGTTGGCAGCGCGTCTTCTCGATTGCGAGACTGCAGCGATGAAGGCCGTGCAAGCCGTGGAGACCAGCGGACGTGGCGGATTCTTCGCCGCCGGCAAGCCTGCAATCCTCTTTGAGGGACACGTCTTCTGGAAGCAACTCAAGCAGCGTGGCATCTCTCCCGAGAAATACGCGACCACCTACCCAGACATCGTGTACCCCAAGTGGGACAAGAAACACTACGTGGGCGGTATCGCCGAATACACCCGCCTGGAGAAAGCCCGCAAGATAAACGTGGACGCCGCCAATGCGTCGGCCAGTTGGGGCATGTTCCAGATCATGGGCTTCAACCACGCCCTATGCGAACAGAAGGATGTGGCCACCTTTGTAAAGGCCATGTGCGACAGCGAGCGCAGTCAGCTGCTGCTCTTCTGCCGCTTCATACGCCACTCTGCCCCACTCCATCAAGCGCTGAAAACCAAGCAGTGGGCAGCCTTTGCCCTGCACTACAACGGCAGCGCCTATGCCGAGAACCAATACGACAAGAAACTCGCAAAGGCGTACGCCAACTATTCCGTCAAGTAACGGTTCGTGAACCCTTTAATCCATCCACTACAACCACACCCAAAAACATGTACCTATGGCAAAGAACAAAAAAACACTCGACGATATCAAGAACCAAAACCTGAAAGGCTCTTCTTTATTGACGAGCAATCCGTCGGGAAAGATCTCTACCTCTACAGGGAAAGCCTCTACCTCGACGGGGAAGACCCAAAACGGTTTATTAATAACATCTGCCAATACTACACAAGCATCCACCACACAGTCATCAATTACGCAGTCTACTGGCTCAACTGCCCAAACCAACTCCACGACCAGTAACACAACAACGGGCGGCAATGTCTCAAGCAGCGTCAAACTGGGAAAGCTAGCCGACAGGATTGTCAACGGACGGCTCACCATCAGCCGTGCCGAGTTGTTGAAGGCCTTGATAGAGGAGAAGGTTCTTCCGTCCGACACGAAAATCCAAGTCAAGGAGACACAGACCAAGCAGATTGCCGAGACAGCGCAGAAGGAACCCGAGGCCGTGAGCAGTTCGCTGCTTGCCATCAAGGGTATCTGCAAGAGCATCCGCGACACGCTCAGTCAACTCGGCATCTACGACGTTACTGGTCTGCTCAAGGCCGGAGCCACCGCCGCCAAGCGCAATTCACTGGGCACGCGGCTGGTCAACAAGATGCTCGAAAACAACGGTAAGATTGTAGACGAGCAACTGCCCACCATGCAGCAAATCAACCTTTGGGTGCGACAGGCCGACCTGTGGCGTGTGTCGGGTATAACCGTCGATGCCGCATGGCTCATCGCTCAGGCTGGAGTGCGCTGCGTGGAAGACCTTGCCAAGTGCGACGCGACTCGTCTCTACCCCGTGGTAAAGGCATTGGCCGACGGACAACTCACGGCTGTGAACTGTCCCACAGAGAGCGAGCTTACCCAATATATAGCCGTTGCCGGCATCATCGCGCCCAAGAAGACCTGCGTGAGCAATCTGGTCAACCTGCGTACCATGATGGGCGTGCAACGCATGGACGACGCTCTCGTGCGTGCCCTCCATGCCATAGGCATCTACCGCATCTTCGCATCGGACAGCGACAACGACAAGCAGGCCGACGACTACAGCCTGTTATCCCTTGATGCCAAAAACGACGTGCGCATGCTGCAACGCGTCTACCGAAGCGAATTTTCAGGCATCAGCAGCCAGTGTGTTCCGCCATCAACTACAGACCTTCAATATATACAGACCAAGGCCAGGGAGTACAAGGAGAAGTACCCCAACGACAGCCATTACCAAATCTACGAGTCTGCCAGCGCGTTTGTGCTCGACGTGTCAGGACAAGACGCCCCCACTCACCTCTACGCCCTTGTAGACAATTCTGAGACCAAGACCGATGCCGTAGGCACCTTCGCGGCCATCTCTCAGGCCATAAAGGCGCTCAACGTGGGAGACACCAGTGGACTCCCGCAGGTGATCACCGGACGGGTGGAAGTGTCGGACAACGGCCAAAGCAAGGCTCTCGAAGGCATGCTTGTACAACTCACAGGCTTCCTCACCTCGGTCAGCGACCTCTCCTCCATACAAAAGCCCGTACAGGCGTACACCAACGCCAACGGATGTTTCGAGATAAGGATGCCCGAGAAGTATAATCTCTGTTCCACGCTCACCTTCACCTTCTGCAATGCCGACGGGCAACAAGAAGTGAGCAAGTCCGCGGATGAAATCATCGTCAACACCTCTTCCACGCAGACCGATGACGCCTCGGTGACCGTGGTGTGCGACCTCACCGCCCAACCGTTCTCCCTCGACAACACCCGTTTCAAGGTACCGGCGGCTGAGAAGAATACTCTTCCGAGCGTACGTCTGCAGGGCGAGGAAGGCTCCAATCCCGTTTACCTTGACCCCGATACCGCCCCATCGCGCACGTTCAGATACAATCTCTTGCAGCGTCTCTCCATACCCTGCACCACCAACGGGCGCGAAACGGTGGATTCACCCATAGACGTGTATGGCTTCAAGAGCAACCTGCGGCTCCATCACGACAATATCTGCCAAAGCGGCGGACTGAGCATAGGTTACGTGCTTGGCATGAGTCAGGCCTGGGTGCCCGACGGTTATGCCCTCGGCAACCTGCTCTACTCTCTTGTGCTTGCCCCGGGCGAGGAGCAACGCCTCGTGGTAAAGGAACATACCGAAGCCTACAGCGTGAACGACACCGCCGACGGCACCGACCGCGTGACCGATTACGCCAGCCAGTATCAAAGCGACGCGATAGAGGAGATCTTCTCGCAGACCGCCGCACAGACCTCAGCCGCTTCGCAGTCGTCGCAATATTCCACCTATGCCAAGAGCCGTGGAACAAGCGGTATGGGCCTGTTCATTGGCTTGCTGGGCGGTTCGTCGAGCACATCGAAGAGCCACGGCACGTCATCCTCGGCTGCCTCGTCTCGCAACGTATATAGCGATGCCTCGCAAGCTGCCGAACGTTTCCAGACCTCCATCGTCAGCACCAGCACTCGCCTGGCACAGACCAACCGCGTCTCCATACGCGCCGCTTCGAGCAGCGACAGCGAGTCGGTGGCATCCAAGGTGGTGGCCAACCACAACCACTCGCACGTCATGACCGTGCAGTATTGGGAGGTGATGCGTCGCTACAAGCTGCAGACTTGCATCGAAAACGTGAAACTGGTACTCTTTGTGCCGCTCAAACTCATCCCCTTCTATGCGGGTGGCGACCTCGGAACGGTTGACTATAGCGTATTCGTACAGAGCGAAATCACGCCCATCCGCTTCCAGCGGCGCTATGCCGGACTTGTGCGCTACGCCGACGTGCTCGAAAAGTGCCTGTCGTGGAACCACCGCCGCAGTCTGACTCTCTGTCGCAATATCTTCACTACTCCATCGTGGAAACTGAACACAGCTACATCAGACGTTTACGTCCGCATCAAACTCTGCGGCAATCTCATCGACGCGGATATCGTCGAGATGACCCTTCGTACATCCGACGGACAGGTGTTCTACCCCGAAGTTCGTAATACGGACGCACTCAAATCCACCATCAGCAGTTACCAGCCGACCATCACATCGACATCAGACCTGAGTGATCTGGTAGCGCAGAAACGCAATGAGGTGGACACTGCCAAAACCGGAAATTACTACAACTTCCGTATACCGGCTGAAAGTGCTGCCGACGAGACCTTCACCGTAGAGGTCACCCACCGATGCAAGTCGCTGACAGTGTACACCATCACTGAAGCCGAACGCAAAAGCATGACAGAGAAGGCACTCCAGGGACTGAATGACAAACTCAGTGACTTTGCCAAGGACAATACCAACAGTAGTGGGGACATCAAAGATATCAATCACTATGACTATGCCAGAAAACTGTTGCAGAATTTCTCTGTCATACTCAGTGCCCAGGAGGTGCTCAATGCAGCCGACCTGAACGTACAGATCAGCATAGAGTCCACCACTAGCAATGACAAATTCACACTTAGCGGTGTGGGCAGCATACTCGGCAGCAAAATGAGGTTCACGCTCTGCCGAAAAGGTTCTACCTATTTCAGCAAGGACGACCTGCGCCGCGTGGAAGAACTCTACCAGCACGTGCTGGCCAATACCTACGACTACTCGCGCTTTGTATGGGAAGGCATGAGCGACGGCGAGCGGGTGCTGATGCTCGAAGGCTATACCATCGATCTCGATGCCGATGCCGACGGCACGTCTACCGCCACCTCATATCCGCTGCTCAACTGCGTGGACGCACTGTCGCCGCTCGGTTTCTACGGCAACAATATCGTGCTGCCGTTCTACATCCCCGACAACGACGAGGTGAGGGCAGCATTAGGCAAGGAACTCTTCGATGAGGAGACAGACGATTTCACCAGCGCTACGTTGCAAGACCGCATCTACAAGTTCCAGTCGATGGGCTTCCGCGTGCCCACTGCCACCGTCTCCGTGCCTACAAGCGGCATGATTGGCGAGGCCGTGCTGGGTGAGACCAACGTCAGCGAGAAGATAGACATCACGCGCTTCTGGAACTGGAAAGATTCCGATATAGACCATGCAACGCTCGACTCGAGTTACCTCACGACCAACAGCCTGCTCAGTAGCGCCAATGCCAATGCGCCGACGCTCACCATGCCGACGCAGGGCGCGACACTTCCGCAGCACATACAGAGTGCAGGCATACTCGCCTCCTTGGCCAAGTCTCCGCAGTTTGCCGAAGCGCTTGCCAGCATAGACATGCGCGAACTGCTGAAGACCGCAGACACCAACACCGCAACAGGCCGTGACAACATAGTGAAAGCCAATTCGGAAATAGTCAACACCGCGGTCAAGACGGCAGGAACCGTCATCACCTCTCTTCTCGGAGCCAAGTCGGGTAGCGGAAACGCGGCAGCCCAAGAGCCAAAGAAGGATGACGAGGCCCAAAAGGGCGACGAGGCCCAGAAAACTGACGAGGCCCAAAAGGACGACACTCAGAAGTGTGAAGACACCCAAAAGACCGACGAGTCGCAGAAGGCTGATACAGAAAATACTACCGACACAGAAAGCAACGTATGCAGCAATGCATCATCTGAAAAGTCTGAAAGCCAGTCGACCAACAAGGAGTAGAACATCTATTTCCGCTCGGATCCGACTGCCAAACATAATAACGAACCCATAAAACAAAGAATAACATGAACGAGGAGGCTATCAACAAGCTGTTGTCTGTCTTGTCCGACGTGATACGCTCGGAGTCGACGGAAGAAATGAAGACACTGCGCCTACGGCTGATGCAACGCATAATCGACGAGACACAGACGGTGACACCGCGTATGCCGGCACCGCTCAACATCACGGAGATAGGCGGATACTACAATCTATTGAACAGCATCGGCCAGGAGACTGTCACGATGAGAAAAAGACTAATCGCCACTGCACTGGGCTTGCCCATGGAGTGATAATGAAACTTATGGAAAAATATAAACAATTCGCAGGCTGGAGGCAGCGCGGCGGCTCCTGGCGGGGACAGAACTCCCTGACCACTCGGGTTCGACTCCCGGGGCGCATCAAGGCCGAAGGCTGCGGCCGTTGACAATGGAAAACGTGGAAGGGAAAGGACAGAAGTAGGTAGACCGGAATTTCCCGATGAGGGGCACGAAGCGAAATCTCTCACGCTGATACTGAAGGACTGATGAAAACGGAGACCACGGTTTTCGATTTCGGCAGAACGTCAGATTGGTTGGCAAGACAATTGGCTATCCTTCACTTGCAGAAAGCCAGGAAGAAAGCAGGACTGACACCGTATAGTATGAAACGTGAAGCACTGTCTGGCAAGACGACAAGGTTAGCCTGACATCATTGGAATGGAAAAGGATTGTGAAAGAGAGAGACGACGCTTACCCTACGCATCGTGAAAGGGGAAAGCAGAAAATGAAATGGAACGAAAGCTGAAGTACTGCGTACAGCGGTGGAGGGTGTGTACACGATTAAGGTTGTGACGCACCCTCCTATTTTTATGCCGTCTACACTTAAAAACCCGTCAATACAACCAACCTGAAATATTCTACTCAAAAACACGGGAGAAGGCAGCCTTCTCATAAAGTGTTTTTCTTATCTTTGCAAAAGCATTTGCATTTTTGGAACTTGCGCCTATCACCTTTATACATCTAAACAACATAGGAATGGATACGATACAGCATTTTCATACGCTCGATGAACTGATTCGGGCCTTGGACAGGGAACGGAAACTGCTGGGCGGACTGTTCCAGGACCGCAAGCGGCTCTCGTTTCGCTATGACCTGGCTCGGGAGTTAGCTTCGAGGAAGGACGAGAGCCTGGAGTTCCTGCGACGCTTCGGAGTGATCAGGGACA
>CAVKWN010000091.1:0-11306 GCA_963660075.1 Lachnospiraceae bacterium | reverse complement strand
CTCATCCGCCTGCACCCGATGGTGATCTTCGGCACGCTGCTCGGAGCCGTCCTCTTCTATTTCGGCGACTGCCCCTCCTTCCCCATCCTCAAGGACACGGAGTGGTGGCAAGTGCTGCTGGTGGCAATATGGTGCTTCACTATGATTCCCCTGCCCACGTCGATGGACATACGCGGATGGGCTGAGACCAATCCGCTCGACGGCGCCGCATGGTCGCTGCAGTGGGAGTATATCGCCAACATCCTCTACGCCCTCTTCATCCGCCGCTTCTCCAAGCTGGCGCTTTCCATCTGCGTGGGAGTGTTCGCAGTGTTCACACTCATTCTCTGTCTCAACATCGACGTGACCGGCTTCTTGCAGGCTCGCGGCTACATGGCATACACCGTCGTGGGCGGCTGGAGCCTCTCGCCCGACCAGTTGCAGATAGGTCTCACCCGACTGCTCTACCCCTTCTTCTGCGGACTCCTCATCTCCCGCACGGGCAAGCTCATCAAGGTGAAGGGCGGTTTCTGGTGGTGCTCGCTGCTCATCGTCGTGTTGCTCGGAATGCCGTGGATGGGCTTGGACATGATGGGGCCCGGCCGCTGGACCAACGGTCTCTACGAGGCGGTGTGCATCCTCGTCTTCTTCCCGCTCATCGTGGCGATAGGCGCCGGCAGCTCGGTGAAGGGCGGCAAGACGGCAGCCATCAACAAGTTCCTCGGCGACATCTCCTACCCTCTCTACATCACCCACTTCCCCCTCATCTACCTGCAGATGTCGTGGGCAGCCAGCCACCCCGACGCTCCCCTCGCCACCCACTTCGCCGTGTCGACGAGCATCTTCATCCTCGCCATCGCCGTGGCATACGCCTCATTCAAGCTCTACGACGTGCCCGTGCGCGCTTGGCTGAGGAAGAAGCTCTTCAAGCCAGTACAGACACACTGAACAGATTGCCAATGGCAATGCTTATGCACAAGCAGCTTGAAAAACATATAACGCAACATGGAGCCTGCCTGTTAGCAAGTGGGCTCTTACTAAACTTAAAATCATGAGAGTGGATCACATAGGCATCAACTGCCTTAACCTGGAGCAGACCAAGGATTTTTTCATAAAGTATTTCGACGCGCAAGAGGTGGCCAAATACCACAACCCGAAGACGGGACTGCACAGCAGGATGCTGCTCTTCCCCGTGGGCAGCACGAGGCTTGAACTGATGTCGTGGCCCGATGCCGCAGCCACGCAACGCCTGAAGCACGGTCAAGGCATGACGCATCTCAGCATGAGCGTAGGGAGCCGTGAAATGGTGAACACCTTGACCCAGCGGCTGGAAACCGATGGTTACCAACGCCTGAGCGGTCCACGTGTCACGGGCGACGGCTATTACGAAAGCTGCATCCTCGGGCCGGAAAACATGGAAATAGAAATCACCATATAAAGCCACACGGCACATTGTTTGCCAACGGCTTTAAAAGTTGATAACAAACGGATTTTCCTGGCGACAATGCCCCTTGGCATTGCGTTCCTTCAGGAGCCACGAAAAAACGCCATTTCACTGTAAAGCCGGCGACATTACACTGTAAAGCCGACGCAACGCCGCAGGCACCCAAAATATTTTTTAATTCCGATGGCTTAAACCATTGATTATTAGTTATATATATACTAAAATATCTTATATCGTCTTCAGCAGCTCGCGCATGCCCTCCGACGCACCTTTCTGTATCTGCCTCACGTTGCTGTCTACGCCAACGGGGTTGGGGTCTATAAGGTAGACGGGCGCGTTTCTCGGGACAAACTGCACCAGCCCGGCAGCCGGATACACCACGAGCGACGTGCCGATAATCACGAAGATGTCGGCCTCCGACGCTGCCCTGGCGGCCGGGTCAAGCATGGGCACGCTCTCGCCGAAGAACACTATGAACGGACGGAGCAATGACCCGTCGCCAGCCTTGGTTCCCGGCTCCACGTCGTTGTCTTCGGGGGTGAGCTCCTTTATATAGCGTGGGTCATAAGGGTCGTTGCTGGAGCACACCTTGGTCAGCTCACCATGCAGGTGGATAACCTTCGTAGACCCGGCCTTCTCGTGCAGGTTGTCCACGTTTTGCGTGAGCACGGTCACGTCGTAGTCTTTCTCCATCTGGGCTATCAACTTGTGACCCTCGCATGGCTGCGCGTCCCAAAGCTTGCGGCGAAGCTTGTTGTAAAACTCCGTCACGAAATCAGGGTCTCTCTCCCACCCCTCATGGCTCGCTACCTTCTCCACAGGATAATTCTCCCACAAACCGTCGTTGCCGCGGAAAGTCTTGAACCCGCTCTCCACCGACATGCCAGCTCCCGTCAAAAACACTACTTTCTTTTTCATACTTCCAATATTTTCCGCTTATATCCAATAATTTGCACAAAAATACTAAAATAATATGATTATGCTATCAAAAAAGCGTAACTTTGTGCGACAATATTTATTCGACACAAATAATAAACAGAAAATATAATGGACAAAGTAAGCTACGCCCTTGGCATGAGCATCGGGCACCAATTGCAACAAATGAACGCCACCGACCTCAACATCAACGATTTCGCGCAAGCCATCACAGATGTCTTCAACGCAAACGCACAGTTGTCGGACGCCGACGCTCAGGTCGCCGTTCAGGAATTCTTCAGCCACAAGGCCGAGGAGCAGGCAAAGGCAGCCAAGGCCGAGGGTGAGGATTTCCTTGCCGAGAACGCCAAGAAGGAAGGCGTGCAGACCCTGCCATCAGGCCTGCAATACAAAGTGTTGCGCGAGGGCGACGGCCGCAAGCCTTCTGCCACCGACCAAGTGGAGTGCCACTACGAGGGCACGCTCATCAACGGCCAGGTGTTCGACTCCAGCTACCGCCGCGGTGAGACCGCCACGTTCGGCCTGAACCAGGTGATCAAGGGTTGGACAGAAGGCTTGCAGCTCATGCAAGAGGGAGCCAAATACCGTTTCTTCATTCCTTATGACCTCGCTTACGGCGAGAATGGAGCCGGACAATCCATCCCTCCTTACGCAGCCCTCATCTTCGACGTGGAGCTGATAAAGGTGAAATAATATCATCAAAGACTAAGGATAATTAGTGCTTATGGCAATTAGCTTGATTTTTGCCATTTGCTTTTGATATGGATGAAAACTCCTCAAGGGAAAAAATCATTAGGTTTAAAATAAGCATAAACAAAAGATAAACAACAAATGAAAACATTGAAGACTTTGGCCGTCATGGCCACCGCCGCCTTGGCTTTCTCAGCCTGCGGCAACTCGTCAGCACCCAGGGCTGACCTGAAGACAGACATCGACTCAATGAGCTATGCCATCGGCTTGCTGCAGTCGCAGTATGTGCATCAGGCCATCCAGCAGGGTCAGGTGATTGACACTACCTACATCGACGACTTCGTGAAAGGTATCAACGAGGGTGTCAACGCCGGCGACGACAAGAAGAAAGCCGCTTACATCATGGGCCTGCAGGTTGGACAGCAGCTCTCAACCCAGCTCGTGAAGGGCGTGAACCAGCAAGTCTTCGGCGACGACTCCACGAAGACCATCTCCCTGAAGAACCTGCTCGCCGGATTCATCACTGGCGCCACAGGCAAGGTAGGCCTCATGACTCCAGAGAGCGCAAACCAAATCGCTCAGAGCAAGATGGAGCAAATAAAGAGCGCAACAATGAGCAAGCGTTTTGGCGCCAACAAGGCCGCCGGCGAGAAGTGGCTCGCGGAGAACAAGAAGAAGCCAGGCGTGGTGACTCTGCCTTCAGGCTTGCAGTATAAGGTCATCAAGGAGGGCAAGGGCGCAATCCCTGCCGACACCACCTCAGTGCAGGTTCAATACGAGGGCCGCACCATCGACGGTAAGGTCTTCGAGAGCAGCTACAAGAACGGCAACGGCCCCGTGTCGATGGTACCCGCGCAGATGATCCCGGGATGGACACAGGCTCTCACACGCATGCCCGAGGGTTCTGTATGGGAGGTTTACATCCCACAACAGCTTGCCTACAAGGAGCGTCAGGCTGGCGAGATCAAGCCATTCTCTACTCTGATCTTCAAGATTGAGTTGGTTAAGGTTGGTAAATAAACAATGAAGAAAATTATTTTGTTCGCGGCCCTGTCACTTGCCGTGGCAGCCAATTCGATGGCTGCCGGCGGCAAGAAAAAGGACGCGAAGAAGTGCGACAATTGCACAGAGCAGCCCGTAAAGCTGCTCACATCATCCGATTCTACAAGTTACGCCGCTGGCTATGCCGCCACAGAAGGCTTGATGCAGTATCTCACCCAGCGTCTCAACGTTGACACGGCCCACATCGACGCGTTCATACGCGGTTTCCGCGAGGCTTTGTCAAAGGTCGACGACCCTGCTTTCTCTGCCTATGTAGCCGGCAACAACATTGCCCAGCAGGCGTCAAAGCAGATTTTGCCAGGCGTGAGCCGCGAGTTGGTGGGCACCGACGACAGCATTGCCGCCCAGCCTTTCTTCGAGGGATTCATCGCCGGCGTGAAACAAGACACCACGGTGTTCAAGGCAAACAAGGCACGTGAGCGTTTCCAACTAAAGAACACACAGGCTCGTGAGACACGCAACCGCATCTACAAGAAAGAAAACGAGGAGTGGCTCGCAAGCAACAAGACGAAACCGGGCGTGGTGACTCTGCCCTCAGGACTTCAATACAAGGTCATCAAGGAAGGCAACGGGCCAAAGCCTACGAGCACCGACGAGGTTGAGGTGGTTTACGAAGGCAAGACCATCAACGGAAAGACCTTCGACGCCACGAAGAACCACGGTGGCAAGAAGACCGACTCGTTCCGTTGCAACCAAGTGATCAAGGGATGGACCGAAGCCCTCACCTCAATGAACGTTGGCAGCAAGTGGGAAATCTACATCCCGCAAGACCTCGCCTACGGATCGCGTGAGGCAGGAGAGATAAAGCCCTACTCCACCCTCATCTTCACCGTTGAGCTTGTTAGCATAAAGGCGCAAGAGGTAAAGACCGACACCACGGCAAAGGCCACGACGGAGACGAAGCAGACTTCCAACACGGCTTCCAACAAAAAGAAAAACGCCACTAAGAAGAAAACTTCTTCCAAGAAGAAATAACTTAACTAAATGCACGGATAAGATAAAATATCCGTGCATTTTGTTGTTTATATCATTTTTATTGCCTACTTTTGCTACCATATTTTGTACATTCATAGTAATTAGAAACTTAGAGGAACATATAATATGGAAAAAATAGACAAGCTCGACAAGAAAATTCTCTCAATCCTTTCTAAAAACGCACGTATACCCTTCAAGGACGTAGCTGCAGAGTGTGGCGTATCGCGCGCCGCCATCCACCAGCGTGTGCAGCACCTCATAGAAGATGGTGTAATCACAGGCAGCGGATTCGACATCAACCCACTGAGCCTCGGCTACCACACCTGCACATACGTAGGCATAAACCTTGAGAAAGGATCCATGTATAAAGACGTTGTAAAGAGGCTTACCGACATTCCGGAAATCGTTGAATGCCATTTCACCACCGGCTCATACACCATGCTCATAAAATGTTACGCAAAGGACAATGAGGCGCTTATGGACTTGCTCAACAACAAGCTTCAGACCATACCCGGAGTAGTGTCAACGGAGACGCTCATCTCTCTTGAGCAAAGCATCAAGCGCGAGATTCCAGTACACGTGGACGAATAAAAAAAGCCGACAAGCGGACAATACCGCAGACAAGAAGAACCGTTGACGAAACGAAAAACGTAGACGAACGCTAAACATGAAATCATTCGACTTGGGCGAGCATCTCAACGACATACATGCCGCCTTTCCTGAAGCCGACCACCAACCGGTGATTGGCATTACCGCTAATTATGTAAACGGAGACGCCGCCCTGCGCGACAAATACTATGAGCAAGTGGCGCGCGCCGGCGGAACGCCTGTCATCATTCCGCCCATAGCCGACAAGAACGCCATCATCAACACCCTTGAACACGTCGACGGACTGCTGCTCACCGGTGGTGGCGACATAAACCCCTTGTGGGCGGGCGAAGAGCCATCGCCACAACTCCACTCCATCAACGCCACACGCGACGAGGCCGAACTCCTCACCGTGCGTCTCGCCTACAACAGGCAGATACCAATGCTCGGGATATGCCGCGGCATACAAACCATAGCCGTGGCTTTGGGCGGAAAGGTGAGCCAAGACATCAACGGCTCCTCCCCCACTCCATCAGACGGCGCCACGCTGATGTCGCGCATCAAGCACTCGCAAGACGCCGACCGGCAAGAACCGACCCACTCCATCAACATCTATCCTGGCACCACGCTCCACAAGCTCTATGGCGAGCGGGCGCTGGTCAACTCGTTCCACCACCAAGCCGTGGCGAAGCCGGGACCTTTGTTCAGCGTGTCGGCGACATCGCCCGACGGCATCGTAGAGGCCATTGAGAGCAACGAATACAAGTCTATCATCGGCGTGCAGTGGCACCCCGAGTGGCTTGGCGACGATGGTCTGCCGCTCTTCTCATGGTTGGTAACCAAGGCCGCGGAGTTTGCCAAGGCAAAGGAGCTGCACGAGCGCATTCTCACCCTCGACACCCATTGCGACACCCCGATGTTCTTCCCCCAGGGCGTGCGCTTCGACCAACGCGACCCGCGCATACTCTACGACTTGCACAAGATGACCGAAGGACGACAAGACGCGGTCATAATGGTTGCCTACCTGCCACAGCCGCAGCTCGGCGAGCAGTTCTCGCAGAAGGTCGACATAGCCGGGATAATAAAGCACAACCCTCAACTGCAAGGATTGTCGACGCAGCTCTCCCCTACCCAATACGCCGACCTAATATTCGACAAGTTGGAACAGATAGTGGCAGACAACAGCGACTACATCAGCATAGCGCGCACGCCAGCCGACCTCTACGAGGACAAGCGCAAGAACCGCAAGTCGATAGTATTCGGCATAGAAAACGGTCTCGCCCTCAACCACGACCTTTCAAACGTGCGCCATTTCGCGCAACGTGGCGTGGTCTACATCACGCTGTGCCACAATGGCGACAACGACATATGCGACTCCAACCGCGGATCGGCAATGCACAACGGCGTGTCGGAGTTTGGCGCCAAGGTGATAAGCAGGATGAACGACGAGGGCATAATGGTTGACCTCAGCCATGCCTCGGAGAAATCGTTCTACGACGCGCTCGACATAAGCCGCACGCCGATAGTGTGCTCCCACAGCAACTGCCGCGCCCTCTGCGACGTGCCGCGCAACCTCACCGACGACCAGCTGCGCGCCCTCGCGGCGAAAGGCGGCGTGGCACACACCACTTTCTACCACGGATTCCTGCAAAAGGACACTTCCGAGGCTACCATCATCGACGTGGTAAACCACCTTGAGCACGCCATCGACATCATGGGCATAGACCACGTGGGCGTGGGCACCGACTTCGATGGCGACGGCACCGTGCGTGGCTGCGCCGACGCATCGGAGCTTATCAACTTCACGCTACAGCTGCTGCGCCGACGCTATTCAGAGCGCGACATAGCCAAGATATGGGGCGGCAACTGGCTGAGGGTCATGGCGCAAGTGCAATCAAGCAAGAAACAATCATGAAAAGGAAAACCATCATTATTATCGTGATAGCTATAGTCTGTGCCGTTGCCGCATGGCTCTTCACCTGCGGCCCACTCGCCCATAAGGACGTGGAGAACATTGAGGAAACCGAGGAGATTGAGAAGATTCAACCCATAGGGCCTGCGTTCAACGCCGATTCGGCATATGCCTTCACCAAGGCGCAGTGCGACTTCGGGCCACGGGCGATGAACAGCGAGGGCCATGAGAAATGCCTCAAGTGGATTGAGCGGAAGTTTAAGGAGTATGGCTGCGAGGTCACGCTGCAAAAGGCGGACCTCAAGGGCTGGGACGGCACCCTACTCCACTCCACCAACGTCATGGCGCGCTATAACCCGCAAGCCACCACGCGCGTTCTCTTCTGCGCCCACTGGGATTCCCGCCCTTGGGCGGACAACGACCCCGACTCGCTCAACTGGCACAAGCCCATCATTGCCGCCAACGACGCGGCAAGCGGCGTGGCGGTGATGCTTGAGCTGGCAAGGCTGCTCAACACTTCCAAGCAGAAGCCTGCCATTGGCATCGACTTCGTGTGCTTCGATGCCGAGGACTACGGCGTGCCACAATGGAGCGACACCCAGGACGACGGTTCGTCGTTTGCCCTTGGAGCGCAATATTGGGCAGAGAACGTGCCTCACGGCTATGCTCCGCGCTACGGCATCCTGCTCGACATGGTTGGCGGACAGGGCGCGCAGTTCTATCGCGAGGGCATGTCCATGCAATATGCCTCAAGCATCGTGAGGAAGGTGTGGCGCGCCGCAAGGCAAGCCGGCTACGGCTCGTTCTTCCCCAACAGCGAGGGCGGAATGATAACCGACGACCACCTGCCCGTGAACCAGACGGCAAAGATACCGTGCATAGATGTCATCCCGTATTATCCCGACTGCCAGCAAAGCTCGTTCGGTCCAACGTGGCACACCATTGCCGACAACATGGACAACATCGACAAGAACGTGCTCAAGGCCGTGGGACAAACCATGATACAGGTCATCTACGGCGAGAAATAATTGGCTCTTATATCGCCCCTCATCTTGCAGGGGCGGGCCCTGTGCCCGTCCGCAACAGCTAAAAACTACCACTTATGAAAACGGAGAAACAACAAAGCGCGGCTGCCGCCGCCTTCGCCAAGCGATGGCAGGGTAGGGGATACGAGAAAGGTGAGAGCCAGACCTTCTGGATAGAGCTCCTGACCGACGTGTTTGGCGTGGAGGAGCCTTCCACCTTCATCACCTTCGAGCAGCAGGCGCGGCTCGACCACACGTCGTTTATCGACGGCATGATACAAGCCACCCACGTGATGATAGAGCAGAAGTCGCTGGGCAAGGACTTGCGGCAAGCCATCAAGCAGAGCGACGGCTCGCTGCTCACGCCCTTCCAGCAGGCGCAACGCTATTCTGCCGTGCTGCCTTATTCGGAGCGGCCCAGGTGGATCGTGACCTGCAACTTTGCCGAGTTCGACGTCTACGACATGGAAAACCCCAAGGGCGAGCCGTCGCGCATACTGCTCAGCGACCTTGGCAAGGAATACTACCGCCTGCGCTTTCTCGTAGACGTGAAGTCGGAGCACCTGAAGAAGGAGATGGAGGTGTCGATGAAGGCGGGCGAGATAGTGGGCAAGCTCTACGATGCCCTCATCACGCAATACGACGACCATGACCCGCAGTCGCTGCGCTATCTCAACATCCTGTGTGTCAGGCTGGTATTCTGCCTCTATGCCGAGGACGCCGGCATCTTCGGGCGGCACGACCAGTTTCACGACTACCTCGCCCAGTTCGACACCGCCTTCATGCGCATGGCGCTGGTGCAGCTCTTCGAGACCCTCAACACGCCCGCCGACAAGCGCAGCAAGTATCTCACGCCTTCACTCGCCGCCTTCCCCTACACCAACGGCGGCCTCTTCGCCGAGGAGATAGACATTCCGCAGTTTACCGACGAGCTGCGCGATACGCTCTTGCAGCACGCGTCGTTGGACTTCGACTGGAGCGAGATATCGCCCACCATCTTCGGAGGCGTGTTCGAGAGCACGCTCAACCCCGAGACGCGCCGCTCAGGCGGAATGCACTACACCTCGATAGAGAATATCCACAAGGTCATAGACCCTCTCTTCATGGACGACCTGCGGGCGGAATACGAGGAGTGCAAGGAGGAGCCAGTGGTGAAGCGGCGCCTGCAGCGGCTCCACGCCCTGCAAGACAAGATGGCACAGCTACGCTTCTTCGACCCCGCCTGCGGCTCGGGCAACTTCCTCACGGAGACCTACCTCTCCCTGCGCCGTCTGGAAAACGAGATCATAAAGAAGATATACAGCGTGGAGCAGCTCAACGCCTTCGAGAACCCCATCAAGGTGAGCATCCACCAGTTCTACGGCATCGAGATCAACGACTTCGCCGTCACCGTAGCCACCACAGCCCTCTGGATAAGCGAGGCGCAGATGATGGCGGAGACGGAGCGCATCATCCACCACGACATTGACTTCCTGCCACTCAAGAGCTACGCCAACATCCACGAGGGCAACTCATTGCGGATAGAGTGGGGGAGCGTCTGCCCCAAAGAGAAGCTGAACTATATCATCGGCAATCCGCCGTTCGTGGGATATTCGTTGCAGAGCAAGGAGCAGAAGGCAGACTTGCTCAGCGTCTTCGTGGACGGGAAAGGCAAGCCCTTCAAGACTGCCGGCAAGATAGACTATGTGGCGGCTTGGTACTACAAGGCTGCCCAAATGATGCAAGGCACGACTATCCGTGCCGCCCTCGTCTCCACCAACTCCATCACGCAGGGCGAGCAGGTGGCGGCGATATGGAAACCGCTCAAGGAGATGTTTGGCGTGCAGATAGACTTCGCCCACCGCACCTTCCGATGGGACAGCGAGGCGAGTCTCAAGGCGCATGTACATTGCGTGATAGTTGGATTCTCGGATGCGCCCAATAACAAACCCAAGCAGTTGTTTGACAATGGGCAAGTGAGCGAGGTGCAGAATATCAATGGGTATCTGACTAATGCACCCGATGTTTTCATCCAAAGTAGTTCAAAGCCGAAATGTTCTTCTGTGCCAGACATGACAACGGGTAACAGACCAGCGGATGGCGGTCATCTGATTATCGAAGCTGACGAATATGAGGATTTTATTTCACGAGAACCAAACGCCAAACCATACATCAAAAAGCTATTAGGCTCTTCCGAATTTATCAATAACAAGAAGCGGTGGTGCCTGTGGCTGACAGAAGCGACTCCACACCAATTGAAAGCAATGCCCTTGGTAATGAACCGAGTGCAATTATGCAAAGAAGACCGAGAAGGGTCGCCTGATGCAGGAAGACGCAAGCTTGCTGACACGCCAACCTTATTCCGAGAGACAAACAATCCGACGGACTATATTGCCGTGCCGAAAGTATCGTCAGAGAGAAGACGTTATGTACCGATGGGATTCTTGCATGATGACACCATACCAACAGACTTGTTGTTTATCATCCCCTCCGCCACTCTCTACCATTTCGGCATCCTGGAGAGCAACGTTCACATGGCGTGGATGCGAGCCGTGTGCGGTCGCCTGGAGATGCGCTACCGCTACAGCAAGGACATCGTGTATAACAACTTCCCCTGGCCCTCCGCCACGGCGGAGCAGATGTCGAAGATAGCCGAGTCGGCACAGGCGATCCTCGACGCGAGGTCGTTGTACCCCGACTCCTCCCTCGCCGACCT
>CAVKWN010000090.1:0-11747 GCA_963660075.1 Lachnospiraceae bacterium | reverse complement strand
TTGCGCCACATGACAAGACTAAGTTTCACATTTGGCAAACAATACGAAAAAAAATAGGACAAAAGCACATACAATCATGCTTTTGCCCTATTTTTTTGCTTTAGCTTGTTTTTACAACATGGCCTTGAGAACCATGACAGCCTCAGCCACGCTTGGCACATTGCTTATCTTTATTAACCTGTGGCCTTTGCTATCCTTAAAATTGCAGCGACGGGGATTGTCCATCACATATTTTATTATGCGCCCAAAGGTTTTGCTTTGGTAGAATGGGGACGACTGGTTGGAGACAAACTGCATTGACATTACGCCTTGCCGCAACATTATTTTCTCACAACCGAGTTTCCTGCCGAAACGACGCACCAAGACCACTTGCATGAGTTCCTCGCCCTCACGTGGCACAGACCCGAAGCGGTCAACTATCCGTTGCCGGTATGCTTTAAGGGATTCGTCGTCAGAAATGCTGTCAAGCTCCCGATAAAGCAGCATACGCTCTGAACTGGTGGGCACATAAGTGTCGGGGAAGAACATTGGCAAGTCGCTCTCCACGGCGCAATCCTCCACGAACTCATCGCCCGAGACCTCGCGGCCTTCCTTTATATCGTCGGCATAAAGGTCTTGGAACTCGTCGTTCTTCAGCTCGGTGACGGCTTGATTCAGAATCTTTTGATAAGTCTCATACCCCAAGTCTTCCATGAACCCACTTTGCTCTGAGCCCAACAGATTGCCGGCACCGCGAATGTCCAAGTCTTGCATGGCGAGATTGAAGCCGCTGCCAAGGTCGGAGAATGTCTCAAGAGCCTCAAGACGGCGACGTGCCTCAGGGGTGAGAGCGGAACGTGGCGGCGCCATGAGGTAGCAAAAAGCCTTCTGGTTTGAACGCCCTACCCTACCACGCATTTGATGCAAGTCGGAAAGTCCGAAATGATGAGCGTCGTTCACAATTATGGTATTGGCATTGGGAATGTCTACGCCGTTTTCCACTATTGTCGTTGACAGCAGCACGTCATAGTCGTAATTGATGAACCCCATGATTATCTTCTCCAACTGCTCCGGCTGCATCTGCCCATGCCCTATAGCCACACGGCAATCGGGCACATATTGGTGGATAAGTTCCTCAATGTGGGGCAGGCTTGAAATCCTGTCGCTTACAAAGAACACTTGCCCCGAGCGGCTCATCTCGAAATTGATGGCATCGGCTATTATCTCATGCGAGAAAGTGCAGAGCTCTGTATGGATAGGATAACGATTTGGAGGCGGAGTGCGCATAATGCTCATGTCGCGAGCACCCATAAGCGAGAACTGCAAGGTGCGAGGTATAGGCGTTGCCGACATCGTGAGCGTGTCGACATTCGTCTTGAGCTTGCGAAGCTTCTCCTTTGTGGATACTCCAAACTTCTGCTCCTCATCAATGATGAGCAATCCCAAGTCGTGCCACTTCACAGCCTTACCTATCAACTTGTGGGTTCCAATCACTATGTCGACACGCCCCGACTCCAGGCCTTCCATCACCTCCCTGGCTTGCTTGGCTGAGCGCGCACGCGAAAGATACTCTACGTTGACGGGGAAGTCGCGCAGTCGCTTCTTGAAAGTCTGGTAATGCTGATACGCCAACACCGTTGTCGGAACCAGCACGGCGCTTTGCTTTCCGTCGCAAGCAGCCTTGAAAGCCGCACGCACGGCGAGTTCCGTTTTTCCAAAGCCCACGTCTCCACAGACAAGACGATCCATGGGCACGGCACGTTCCATGTCGGCCTTGATGTCTTGAGTTGCCTTGAGCTGGTCTGGCGTATCTTCGTAAATGAAGCTCGCTTCAAGCTCGTGCTGCATGAAGTTGTCTTGGGAAAACGCGAAACCCTTCTCGTGGCGACGTTTGGCATAAAGGCGGATGAGGTCGCGGGCTATGTCCTTGATTCTCTTCTTTGTTCGCTCTTTGAGCCTGTCCCACGCACCTGTGCCCAGCGTGGAAAGCCTAGGTGGTTCCCCGCTGTCAGCAGCCCTGTATTTGGATATTTTATAAAGGGAGTGGATGGACACGTCTACCTTGTCGTTTTTCTGGTATATGATGCGAATCACCTCTTGGTAGCCACCTTGCGGACTTGGCACCTTTATCAAGCCGCCAAACTTACCGATACCCAAGTCGACATGCACAAGAAAGTCGCCTGGCTGCATCTCCTGAAGTTCCTTCATGGTGAGCGCCATCTTGCCGGAACGGGCCTTGTCTGATGACAGGTTGAACTTGTGGAAACGGTCAAATATTTGATGGTCGGTAAAGATGCAGGCCTTCAAGTCATCGTCCACAAAACCAGCATGAACAGTTCTGTCTACAGCGACAAGATGGTTTCCAAGCTTGTCGGACGCGCCTTCGGCAGACATGTCGTTGAGGATATCACGCAGGCGTTGCTGCTGTTTGTCGCTATCGGCAAGTATGTAAATATGATAGCCTTGCAAAAGCGCGTCCTCCAACGACTGTTTCAGATAATCAAAATTCTTATGGAAAAGCGGCTGTGGCTTTGTGTGGAAAGCTATTGTGGCGTTGGCACCTTCTTTCTCCGCGATGCCGTCCTTGGTAATCGTTATTTTTTGGAAGCGAGCCAGCTCGTCGGCAAACACACTTGGCTTGCACAAGACATTCTCGCGGTTCATCTCCCTGCGTATCTGCTCCTGTTCCAATTCGGTGGCACCATCCATTCTCTCTGTCATGGCCTGAGACGAGAAGCCATCGTTAAACGTGCGCTGTATGATATCCAGTACGAAACGCTTGTCCTTCATCACGATTATGGCATCGTCGGGCAAGAAACTAAGGAATGACACCTTTTCCGTTTCCAATGAAGCCAGCTCCGGCACAATTTCAACTTGGTTCTTTCTGTCTAAAGACAATTGGTCTTCCACCGAGAACGTGCGAATCGTATCTATCTCGTCTCCAAAGAAATCTATGCGGAATGGCAATTCGCAACTGTAAGAATAAACATCCAAGATGCTTCCTCGAATCGCGAACTGTCCAGGCTCGTAAACATAATCAACCTCAGCGAAATTCAGATCTCGCAAACGGTGTCCAAGGTCGGTTATTTCTATTACCTGTGACGTTTTCAACGAAATCCTGCGCTCGTCCAAATGACGCTGAGAGACAACCAGCTCCGCAACGGCTTGTGGACTTGTCACTATCATCAAAGGTTCACCGCCTTGATTCGCCATGGCCGACAAAGTCTCCGTTCGCGATATTTCGTTCGCCGCGTCACGCTGGCCGTATTTCACCGACCTCCTATATGACGACGGGAAGTGGTATGCCTTCGACACCGACAAGTCGTTGTAGAAATAACCAGCCTCTTCGGCATCGTCAAGGACAAACACAATAGTGCGGCCTATTTGCTTTGCCAAAGACGAAAAAAGAAGAGGGACAGAAGAACCAACAAGACCTTGAAGAACAACATTGCTAACAGTCTTGTCCTTCAAGGTCTTCAATAGGGCGCCAGCCTGAGGCAAGCGCCCATATAAATCGACTAATTGATTAAATTTCATTCCACGGGCTTTGGATATTTCTTGAACCATCCGTCAAGTCTCAACCGCATTACTCCAAACAAGGCCTCTGAGAATATGCCACCGCTCATCTTGCTAGTGCCCTCCCTACGGTTGACGAATACGACAGAGACCTCCTTAATCTTGAAACCTATCTTATAGGCGGTATATTTCATCTCTATCTGGAAAGCATAACCCTTAAACCGAATCTTGTCAAGGTCGATGGACTTCAAGACACGACGACGATAGCAAACAAATCCTGCGGTGGTGTCGTGTACGGAAATGCCCGTTACAATCCTGACATACTTTGAGGCGAAATAGCTCATAAGCACTCTGCCCATGGGCCAGTTGACCACGTTAACTCCAGAGACATAACGGGAGCCCACTGACACGTCTGCCCTCTCGTCATGGCAAGCGGCATACAAGCGAGGAAGGTCGTTGGGGTTATGACTGAAGTCAGCGTCCATCTCAAAGACATACTCATATTGCCTCTGCAACGCCCATTTGAAGCCGGTAATATAAGCGGTGCCAAGCCCTTGCTTGCCTTGACGCTCGATAAGGAAGAGACGATCGCCAAATTCCTTTTCCCGCAACTTCTTGACAATCATGGCTGTACCATCAGGACTGCCATCATCTATCACCAATATATGGAAACACTTATCAAGGGAGAACACAGCCCTGATAATCTTCTCCATGTTCTCCTTCTCATTATAAGTTGGAATAATCACTATAGAGTCACTCTCATGCATAGGTGTTTTTTTTAGTGCATTGCAAAATTAAGAAAATAATCAGATAATTACATCTTGTCCTAGTAATTATTTTCAATGAATTAGATATATATTTGGGATTTATTACTAATTTTGCACCCACAAAAAGGAAAAACAACATGAAAGATAAAAAGGCTATTTCGATTAAGACATTGAACAAGAGCAATGTATGGGAGATTCAGGAGAATGACGTCGTCAGGATGTGGGAAGCCGCCGAGAAGGATGCCGACTTCAAGGAAAAGCTGCGTCATTTCAAAGACACCATAAAGACGGCGTTCGAGATTGAAGACGTCAAGGTAGACAATCCCATAGTGATTGACAAACTTGAGCAACGCGGCTTCAAGATCGGCACTATCTCTTTCGATGAAAAGACCTCTCACAAGATTGCCATTAAGAAGCGTGCGATAAAGCGCGTCACTGACCTTACCTACGAAAACGTCGGACACATCTCCGCGACAAAACTTGTCGAGGTGTTGGAGAGGAATTTCGGCAGTGGATGGGAAAGCCTGCCACAAAGCATACAAGACATCATCGAGAGTGCCTTTGACATATCCACCACAACGCTGCCAGCTGACCGATTGCACAAGGCCGGCGGTTTATACGACAAGAAGGTCAACGACGGATATGAGGTCCTGGAGATTGCAAAAGGCTCATGGACCGAAGCCATCTTCATCAAGGAGAAGCCAAAAGACGAGTTGAAACCTGAATTGGAAGAACCAACCATGCTCAAAGGTGACGACTTCGACAGCGATGAGGACGGCGACGAGGACATGCACGACGACCTTCACGATGACGACGATGACGATGACGACGCTTTCGATGACGACAGGCTCACCGAAGAGAGCTATCGCACCACATACGAGACGAATCCTGACGACCTTAACTATGAGGCTGAGGAAATCAGTGATGATAGCGCCGGCAACTATTAATCATCGACTCATACCCAATCACATTGAATTAACTGACAAATCTCAAATACATTCAAATGTATCTTCAGGCGAGACTATTTCAACGCGATATAGTCTCGCCGATATTTTTTAAAACATACAATAAATGAAAAACCTTTGGCGAACATTTTTCGGCTTCTCAGACGATGGCGCTGACGAGACCTTTGCTCAAGCAATGGAACGTGCTAAACACTTGCTGGAGATTCACAACTATGAGGATGCGTGCAGGGTCTTAAAATACGCCGAGAAATATGGCAATGCTGAAGGCATATATGAATACGGATGGTGCTGTTGGAGAGGGACTGGCGTCGTGGAAGATGCGGCAAAGGCCGTAAGGCTATGGAAAAAAGCCGCTTCCATGGGCTACCAGCCTGCAATGGAAAGATGTGAAGCCATAAAAGAATTTATCGCTTCTATCAAATGAGTCGAAACATTGTCAGCTATTCCACATTCAAATTCACATGAACCGTCTACTTCTATTTTTGCATATAACCTTGTTGCTTGTCGTCAAAGCCACGTCAGTATGCGCCAAAGGTTATACGTGGCAAACAATACCATTGAAAAAGGCATACATTTATCGTCTTTATCTTAACGACAAGCAGCATTCGCCATACTCAATAGACCATCCTGAGAGATATCTATCCGAGCGGGCGATAAGCCGAAGGAAAAGACAAGGCATAGCCATTGACTCTACCGACTTGCCCGTATCTCCAACATACATTAACGGTATTAAGTCGAAAGGCTTGACTATAATGGGCACAAGTCGTTGGCACAACACCATAACGGTCTCATCACCAACAGACAATTTGATAAAGGCTATCGAAGGACTACCTTATATCAAGAGCTGTCTCCGACTCTACAAGTCGCCAGACTCCTTGGTGGTTTACCCAAGGGAGAAAGTGGGCAAACTCACCTGCATCGACTCAACTACAACTTCGGAATATGGTGACGGATTCAAGCAGATCAACTTGCTGAACGGCATAGCACTTCATGCCGCCGGCTTCAAGGGCAAAGGAATGCTCATTGCCATTATAGACGCAGGCTTCCGAAACGCTGACAAAATCAGCTCCTTGAAAACAAACATTAAGGCCACTGCCGATTTTTCACCAAGACGCACAAACAGCATTTTCACAGAGCACTATCATGGCACGATGGTACTTTCCGTAATGGCTGCCAATAAACGTAATGTATTAATAGGCACGGCGCCCGAAGCCGACTACGCCTTGATACGCAGCGAAGACATCGAAACGGAGACCCGTGCCGAGGAAGACTCTTGGACTATGGCTGTGGAATTTGCCGACTCTATTGGTGCTGACCTTATAAATTCTTCGTTAGGATACTCGCATTGGGACGGCGACTCTATTGGCCCACACCTACGCGACCTCAATGGTCAAACCGCATATATAAGCCAAACTGCCGCCATGCTTGCATCGAAAGGCATTGTCCTTTGCAATTCGGCTGGAAATGAGGGTAACTCTAGTTGGCACAAAATCAATGTTCCTGCAGACGCAGACAATATATTAACAGTCGGAGCGATAGACTTCAACAAGAAGAGTACGGTATTCTCAAGTCTCGGGCCTACACAAGACGGCAGGGTTAAACCCGACGTTTGTGGACCAGGAAAAGATGTCTACGTCGTAGACGGCTCTGGAATGATGACCACAAACAGTGGCACTTCATTTGCTTCTCCAATAATTTGCGGAATGACAGCTTGCCTATGGCAAGCACTTCCAGACCTTACCGCCAAACAAATAATCAGCTTGGTAAGGCAATCGGCAGACAGGCATCAATGGCCCGACAACGTTTATGGATATGGCGTGCCTGATTACACGGAAGCCTTATCCATTGGCAAGAAAATAGTTAGCTCGATAGGCGATAGTAGGTTGCATTGAGCCAATGCAATGAATATAAGGTAAAAAAAAACAGTCCAAAGCTTTTCTTTTGGACTGTCAACGATAGTAGTTAGAGATGTCTAACTGGGTCCTGATGTTCTATTAAGCGAGAACCACCTTGCCGTCCTCACCCTTGAGCTTGCCTTCCTTAAGAAGCCAGCCGATGCCCAAGAGAACCTCAACCTCTGTCTTGCCTGTAAGCTTAACGAGCTCCTTTACAGACTTCGCACCTTCGTTATCGTGAAGTGCATTGTAAACATCACCTGCACGGAAGCCAGCATTCTCGGCGTCAACGAGAACCTCGTCCTTCTTTACCACCTTCTTTTCTGCTGTTTTCTTCACAACTGCCTTAGTTGCCGTTGCCTGCTCTGTTGCTTTTTTCCTTACCATAATTAAATAAAGTTTTTATACAAAACTAACGATTTTATTTCTAATTGTTTATTTGTTGTTTGCAAATATAAGCATTTTAAGTTATAACCAAACAAAATAAAAGAAAGAAAATCCACAAAAACAAACGAAAATATCGAAAGAATGAAAATTATTGATACACATCAACCCCAAGACGTTTTCCAATTGATTTGCATCAAGCGAAAAAGCCTGACTATCAATCAATGACAATCAGGCTTCCATATAAGTTCTATTATTTTACTTGTTCAAATTTATTGCCAACTGAAGCTCGTCAAGCTGCTTTTGGTCAAGCTCGGAAGGAGCGTCAAGCATTACATCGCGTCCACTGTTGTTTTTCGGGAAAGCAATGCAGTCGCGAATGGAATCGAGACCAGCTAGAATGCTCACGAAACGATCAAGACCGAAAGCAAGACCTGCGTGAGGGGGCGCACCATACTTAAACGCGTTCATCAAGAAACCAAACTGGGCCTCAGCACGCTCCTTGGTGAATCCAAGCACCTCAAACATCTTTTCCTGGAGGTTGGTATCGTGGATACGCAACGAACCGCCGCCGACCTCAACACCATTGCAAACAAAGTCGTATGCCTTTGCGCGAACCTTCTCCGGATGACTGTCGAGCAATGGAATATCATCAGGATTAGGCATTGTGAACGGATGGTGAGTCGCCATCAAGCGCTGCTCCTCATCACTCCACTCGAAGAGTGGGAAATCAACGATCCAAAGGCACTTGAAGACATCCTTGTCACGAAGGCCAAGACGGCTACCCATCTCCAGACGAAGCGAGCATAGTTGCACGCGAGTCTTGTTCACCTTGTCACCGCTAAGGATGAGAACCAAGTCGCCATCCTTGGCACCTGTTGTCTCCTTCACCTTCTGCAACTGTTCGGGAGTGTAGAACTTGTCGATGGAGCTCTTCACTGTTCCATCGGCATTATATTTAATGTAAACCAAGCCCTTGGCACCAATCTGTGGTCTTTTCACAAAGTCGGTAATCTCGTTGAGCTGCTTACGGCTGTAGTCGGCGCAACCAGGCACCACGATGCCACCAATATATGCTGCCTCGTCAAACACAGAGAAAGAACCCGTGCCTTTCAAGTCATCCATAAGCTCCACGAATTCCATGCCAAACCTCAAGTCAGGCTTGTCGGATCCAAAGCGCCGCATGGCTTCATTCCATGTCATCTGCTGCAATGGCTCGGGAAGGTCTACACCGCGAATTTCCTTGAACAACATACGGCACATTGCCTCAAACAGATTAATGACATCCTCTTGGTCTACGAAACTCATCTCGCAGTCAACCTGTGTGAACTCCGGCTGACGGTCAGCGCGAAGATCCTCGTCGCGGAAGCACTTCACTATCTGGAAATAGCGATCCATTCCCGCCACCATAAGCAACTGCTTAAGAGTTTGCGGGCTTTGAGGAAGCGCGTAGAACTGTCCCGGGTTCATGCGAGAAGGCACCACGAAGTCGCGTGCGCCCTCAGGCGTAGAGCCTATGAGCATAGGTGTCTCAATCTCCATGAACTGGCGCGCGTCAAGGAAGTTGCGTATAAGAATAGTCATCTTGTGCCTCAACTCAAGGTTCTTGCGAACGCTATCACGGCGCAGGTCAAGGTAACGATACTTCATGCGGAGGTCATCGCCACCATCCGTCTTATCCTCAATGGTAAAAGGAGGAGTGAGCGACGTGCTGAGAATGGTCAGCTTGTTGACAATAATCTCTATGTCGCCCGTGGCCATCTTGTCATTCTTGTTTTGGCGCTCAGAGACCACACCCTTCGCTTGAACGCAGTATTCACGTCCCAACTTGTTGGCAGTCTCCCAATCTTCCTTGTTGGATGCCTCGTTGAAAACCAACTGGGTTATGCCATAACGGTCGCGCAAGTCCACGAAAGTCATGCCACCCATCTTTCTGGTGCGTTGCACCCAACCAGCAAGCGTCACTTCACGCCCAGCGTCGGAGAGTCGCAACTCTCCGCAAGTATTTGTTCTATACATATTATAAATGTAATAAATCTTTTCTTGACCGCAAAATTACAACAAAATATTTGAAATGGGTAAAAACTATGAAACAAGCTGCAAAAATAATGTTAAATATCATCTAATAGCTAACAAGGAAATAAAAGATTTCTTATTTTTGCAACATTGTTTGCCAATGACAGCATACAATAGATGTGTATCAACCATCAATGTGTAATAATAAAATTTATAACAATATAGAAATAATGAAGAAATTGCTTTTTACGGCTTTCCTGTTTTTTGCGGGATTGACAGCGACATTCGCCCAAGCCAAGATTTCGTTCGACAAGCTCGTAAGTAATTTAGGCACATTCTCAGAGGACAACGCCGTGCAAAAATGCACATTCACGTTCACCAACACTGGAGACAAGCCACTGGTCATCAACCAAGCCTCCGCAAGCTGCGGATGCACGGTAGCCAACTACACAAAGGCTCCAGTCAAGCCTGGGGAGAAAGGAACGGTTACCGTCACTTACAATGGCAAGGGAAAGTTCCCAGGCCACTTTAAAAAGGCCATTACCGTTCGTTGCAACGGAGAACCGGTGATAACCCGCATCTACATTGAGGGTGTAATGACCGAAGCCAAGGAGAAATAAGTATCTCCGTTAGACAACCTTCTGCCTTAAACCTTCTTTTGACCATTTCTAAAAACTCATAACTTATGCAAGAACCAGAAACATCTACCATGTACTTATCGGGCAAACTAGACATGAAGAAATGTATCTTATTCTTCGTGTCAATCATCTTGACCGTAATTGTATGGAACCTTCCTTCCACATGCTTTGGAATTGAGGGTCTGACAACTGTTCAACAACGCGTCATCGCCATATTCGTGATGGCCGTAATGCTTTGGCTCACTGAGGCGATACCGGCTTGGGCAACATCAGTGACCATCATTTTCGTGTTGCTTTTCTTTGTGAGCAACTCCTCGTTCAAGTTCATGCAAGGAAGCGAGGGCGAATATGGCCAACTGCTCGACTCCGTTGGTATAATGGCATGTTTTGCCGACCCCACTATCATACTCTTCCTCGGTGGTTTCATTCTCGCCATAGCCGCAACCAAGTCAGGGCTTGACGTTTGGATGGCAAAGACCATGATAAAGCCTTTCGGCAATAAGAGCGAGAACGTGCTGCTTGGATTCCTGCTTATCACCGGCATATTCTCCATGTTCATCTCCAACACTGCCACGGCTGCCATGATGCTAACGTTCCTTACCCCTGTCTTCAAGGCCCTACCAGCCAACGGAAAGGGACGTATAGCGTTGACAATGGCAATACCTATAGGCGCAAACCTTGGCGGCATGGGCACACCAATCGGCACTCCTCCAAACGCCTTCGCCTACAAAGTTCTCAACGACCCAACAGGCATGAACCTTGACATCAGCTTCGGACAATGGATGTCAGTCATGGTGCCACTCGTGATAGTGCTTCTCATCATAGCTTGGTTCCTGCTTCGCAAGCTTTTCCCGTTCTCTCAAAAGACAATAGAACTGAAGATTGAAGGTGACGTGAAACACAACTGGCGCTCGGTTGTCGTAGGCGCAACTTTCTTCATTACCATTATCTTGTGGATTTTCGGCAAGCAGATTGGCATCAACGCCAACACCGTTGCCATGCTCCCTATCGCGGTGTTCGCTTTCACTGGCGTCATCACGGCAAAAGACTTGCAAGGCATCGACTGGGGTGTCATTTGGATGGTGGCTGGCGGCTTCGCGCTCGGCTTGGCAATGAACGGCACTGGCTTGGCCAAGGTCGCGGTAGAATCGATACCGTTTGGCAGTTGGAGCCCGATCGTCATTCTTATCATCTCCGGTCTCGTATGCTTCTTCCTCTCAAATTTCATAAGCAATACCGCCACAGCCGCTTTGCTCATCCCAATCCTTTCGGTAGTTTGCAGCGGAATGGGCGACAAGCTAAACATGATTGGCGGTGACGCTACAGTTCTCATGGGCATAGCCGTGGCAGCATCCTCCGCCATGTCGCTTCCAATCTCAACGCCTCCAAACGCCATCGCCTACTCCACCGGACTTATCCAGCAGAAGGACATGGCAAAAACAGGCCTCTTGGTAGGAATAATCACGCTTGCATTAGGATTCAGCGTGCTTATATTCGTAGGTAAGTGCGGCTTGCTATAAGCCCCTCTATACATTTACAGTGAAAAAGCCGTTGCCTTTAAAGTGGAAAGGCAACGGCTTTTTGATG
>CAVKWN010000089.1:0-12378 GCA_963660075.1 Lachnospiraceae bacterium | reverse complement strand
TGCCTATCACGCCCGCGCCAATGATGACGAGGCGGCGTGGCAGCTCCGTGAGGGCAAGCAGTCCCGTGGACGACACCACGCGAGCGTTGTCGATGCCTTCCACGCGTGGCATGATGGGGCGAGAACCTGTGGCAATGATGATGTTGTCGGCAGTGTAGTCGGTGCCATTGCACGTCACGGAGCGAGCGTCTTTCAGCTGCGCCTCGCCTCGCACAAGCTCAATGCCCGGCTGCGCCATGAGCGTCTCCACGCCTTGCCGGAGTTGTGCCACCACCGCCTCCTTGTGGTCGTGAAGCTTGACAAAGTCCACGGCGCGCGCCTCGGAGCCTTGCCACAAGCCCCATGCCGAGGCGTTGGCGTTGTCGAGCGCGAGCCCGGCGGCGTGGCAATAGACCTTCGTTGGGATGCAACCGCGGTTGAGGCAGGTGCCGCCAGCCTCGCCCTTCTCGAAGACAGTGACCTTGAGTCCGGCTCGGGCAGCATATTCCGCAGTGGCGTAACCGCCCGGGCCACAACCTATGATGATAATCGATTTTTGCATAATGATAGAATGTTTTTCATACGGAGTTCCTCACACGGATTCTAAAGATTTTAAAGATGTCGGCTTCGCCGATTACGCATGCGACAATGCTTGCAGCGTGGCAATCTTTAGAATCAGTGTGGGGAAACCCAGTGTGGGAAAGTTCACTGGGGCTTGTATGTCAGCACCGGATGGCGTGCCGCGAGCACGTCGTCGACACGCGTTATCGGTGTGGCGTGTGGCGCGGCCTTCACGGTGTCGGGCTCCTCTGCCGCCTCCTTCGCTATCTTGCGCATCACGCCGATGAACTCGTCGAGCGTCTCAAGGCTCTCGTTCTCGGTGGGCTCAATCATCAGCGCCTCGTGGAAGAGCAGCGGAAAGTAGATCGTGGGCGCGTGGTAGCCGTAGTCGAGCAGCCGCTTTGCCACGTCGAGCGTGGTCACGCCTGTCGACTTGTCTTTAAGCCCGTTGAACACGAACTCGTGCTTGCACACGCCGGCTATCGGCAAGTCGAACACGTCCTTGAGGCTCTCCTTCACGTAGTTGGCGTTGAGCGTGGCGAGCGGTCCCACATGCTTGATGTGCTCCTTGCCGAGCGACCTTATGTAGGCGAGCGCGCGAAGCTGCACGGCGAAGTTGCCAGTGTAGGCTCCCACGTGAATCTCGTGAGCCGTTGGCGACGACTCAGCCGCCTCGTTTCCGCGGTTCATCACGAAGGCATCGCCCTCGCGCTCCACGCGCGGATAGGGCAGGAAGGTCTCCAGCCCCTGTCTCACGCCCACGGGTCCAGAGCCCGGTCCGCCTCCACCGTGTGGCGTGGCGAAGGTCTTGTGCAGGTTCACGTGCATCACGTCGAACCCCATGTCGCCGGGGCGGCAAATGCCGAGGAGAGGGTTGAGGTTGGCGCCGTCGTAATACATCAGCGCGCCGCAACCGTGCACCAATTCAGCAATCTCGGGTATGTCGTGCTCGAAGAGCCCCAGCGTGTTGGGGTTTGTCATCATCATCGCCGCCACGTCGGGTCCGAGGAGCGGCTTGAGGTCGTTCACGTCGACACGCCCGTCGGCTGTGCTCTTCACCTCCACGACCTCCAGTCCGCACACGGCGGCTGAGGCCGGGTTGGTGCCGTGGGCAGAGTCGGGCACAATCACCTTTCGCCTGCCCATGTCGTCGCGGCTCTCGTGATAGGCGCGGATGATCATCAGGCCCGTGAGCTCGCCATGCGCCCCGGCACAGGGGTTGAGCGTGAAGTCGGCCATGCCCGTGATGGCGGCGAGGTCGTGGCGCAGATGCCATTCAGCCTCCATCGCTCCCTGCGCCGTGGAGTCGGGCTGCAGGGGGTGAAGCCTCTCGAAGGCAGGCATGGCGGCTATCTCCTCGTTGATGGGCGGGTTGTATTTCATGGTGCACGACCCCAAGGGATAGAAGCCGTTGAGCACGCCGAAGTTGTTGCCGCTGTGGTTGGTATAGTGTCGCGTCACTGTCATCTCGTCACACTCTGGCAGTTCGGCGTCTTTGGCGCGCCGCTCGTCGGCGGGCACATCGTAGTGGCGGAACCGGCTCTTCGGCAGCGAGCAGGCTCGTCGCCCGGGCTTGGAGAGCTCGAAGATGAGGTTGTCATATAATTTGTTGTTCATGGTTGTCTAATTTAATATTACACCAGGCTCACGTATTTGTCGAGCTCTTCGATGGTTCGCTGCTCCGTCACCGCTATCATCACGATGCCATTGCCCATGTCCACGCCTCCGAGAATGCCGTTGTCTGCAAGCTTGCGCAACAGCGCGGGCACGTCGCCATGGTATCCCAGGCAGAACTCGTTGAAGAAAGGCCTTGCGAAGACATCCTCAAACTTGCCAGTGGCCAATAAGGCGTCGTGCAAGTGGTGTGCGCCGTCGAACGACATCTGCGCTGCCTCTTTCAACCCTTCCTTGCCCATCACGCTCATGTATATGGTCACCCAGAGGGCGAGCAGCGACTCGTTGGAACAGATGTTCGACGTGGCCTTCTGTCGGCGTATGTGTTGCTCTCGCGCCTGAAGCGTGAGCACAAAAGCGCGACGACCTTCGCTGTCCACAGTCTGGCCTACCACGCGCCCTGGCATCTTGCGCACCAGCTTCTCGGTGGTGCACAGGTAGCCGAGGTAAGGCCCGCCATACGACATGGGTATGCCGAGGCTCTGCGCCTCGCCCACGGCGATGTCGGCACCCCATTCGCCAGGTGTCTTGAGCACGGCGAGGTCAGCTGCCACGCTGTTCACTATGAACAAGGCCTTTGCCGCGTGGCACGTGTCGGCGAAGCCTGTGAAGTCTTCCACCACGCCGTAGCGGTTGGGCTGTTGCACTATCACTCCTGCCACGCCACCCGCGGCCACCATCTCCTTGAGGTCGTCGGCGCACGTGGCACCTTGGTCTTCGGCTATGATGCCAACCTCGAAGCCATGCACGTGGGCGTAGGTCTTCACCACGTTTAGTGTCTTCTTGTCCACCGTGGCAGACACGAGCACCTTGCTTGCCTTCTTGCCCGCAGCCATGGCCATCATCGCCGCCTCGGCTGTAGCTGTGGTGCCGTCGTACATCGAGGCGTTGCTCACCTCCATGCCCGTCAGCTCCGCCATCATCGACTGATACTCGAATATATAGTGCAGCGTGCCTTGCGACACCTCTGCCTGGTAAGGCGTGTAGCTCGTCAGAAACTCGGAGCGCGCGGCTATCGACGGCACCACCGCGGGCACGTAGTGATCGTAGACTCCCGCGCCTGCAAAGCAAGTGAGCGGCGTGTTCTTCGCTCCCAAGGCGTTGAACCATTGGCGAAGCTCAACCTCGCTCATCGGCTCGGGCAAGTCGTAGTCGCCCTTGACGCGAACCGCTTCGGGCACGTCGGCGAAGAGCTCGTCGACCGATGCCACGCCGCAACGACCGAGCATGGTTGCCATGTCGTCGGGCGTGTGGGGAAAATACTTGAAGTTCATAGGCCTTGGCAATATTTATCATACGCGTCGGCGCTGAGCAGGCTGTCGAGCTCCGCCATGTCGCCGATCTTCACCTTCATGATCCAGTTGGCGTAAGGATCCTTGTTGATAAGGTCGGGCGCGTCTTCCAGGGCCTCGTTCACCTCTTCCACGGTGCCCGTGACGGGCGAGTTGAGGTCGGATGCTGCCTTCACGCTCTCCACAGCGCCAAACTCCTCGCCAGCCGTCACCTCATCGTCGGGCTCCGGCATGTCAACATACACTATGTTGCCCAGCTGTTGCTGCGCGTAATCTGTTATACCAACGTAGCCGTAGTCGCCGTCTACACGTACATACTCGTGCGACTCCGTGTAGTAGAGTCCTTGTCTCACTTCTGACATATCGTTTTAATTTTTATGGTTTTTGTTGTGTTGATTATTAATGTGGATAATCTTCCCTATTTCTTGTAGTGCTTGTCGTAGAACTTTTTTTTCACGATAGTCCCGGGGAAAGTCTTCTTGCGTATTTGCACCTCCACGCGGTCGCCAAGTTTCAGCTTGCTGTCCACGAGCGCCACGGCGCAACTCTTGTCCACGGAGATGAGTCGGTAGCCCGTTGTCACCTCGCCCACAGGCGCGCCGTCGGCAAGCACCGTGTAGCCATGACGCGGCACGGCGTGGGCGTCGAGCTCTATGCCGCGAAGCCTTTTCTCCACGCCTTCCGTCTTCTGCTTGAGCAGGGCTTCCTTGCCTATGAACTCGGGCTTGTCCAACTTCACGAATATCGATAGGCCAGCCATTATGGGCGAAATGTCTTTCGACAACTCATCGCCGTAGAGCGGTAACCCTACCTCGAAGCGCAGCGTGTCGCGGCAGCCCAGTCCGCATGGCGCCACCTTGGCTGCCATGAGCTTGTCCCAGCAGTCGACGATCCATTCCGGGCTGCCATAGACCTCAAAGCCGTCCTCGCCCGTGTAGCCCGTGCGCGAGACGATGATGCCGCCAATCTCCTTCACCTCGTAGAAGTTAAGCTCGTGGCACTCAATGCCAAGCGCGCCTTCCATGGCCTTCTCGCTGTCGGGGCCCTGTATGGCGAGCTGCCCGTAGCGGTCGCTGGCATAGTCGATGTCCACGTCGAAACCCTCGGCGTGTTGCGCAATCCATTCATAGTCCTTGTCTATGTTGGCGGCGTTGACGGTGAGCAGGAAGCGGTCGTCGGCGAGCTTGCAGATGCACGTGTCGTCCACGGTGCCGCCGTCGGGATAACACATCATGCCATACATCACCTTGCCTGGCGCGACAGAAGAGATGTCGTTGGTGAAGATGTGGTTGACGAAGCGCTCGGCATCGGTGCCGGAGACGAACACCTCGCCCATGTGCGACACGTCGAACACGCCGCAGTGGTGGCGCACGGCGTTGTGCTCCTCTATTATAGATGTGTATTGAATGGGCATGTCATAACCCGCGAAGGGTTGCATGAGTGCTCCCAACGCCACGTGGCGGGAGTGGAGACAAGTTTCTTTCATGGTGTTTATCGGTTTTTAGAGTTTAAGCTATGTTTATGCGGTAAAGTTACTAAATAATCCGACACGGCAAAGCTTCCAACCAATAATTTAAGAAGAATTATCATAACGGCGTCGTGCCTCTGAAACGTTGCGCAACAGAAGATGCAAACGATTGCACAGCTATCGCATTTCATTTTTTATGATATAAATCAATTTAACCAATGGAAAATACTTATTTTTGCATTAGAAATAAAACTAATGACATATAATGGAATTTCGATTTAACGTAGATTTTCATACAAGTTTTGGCGAGGAAGTAGTGCTGAACCTTGTAAGTGGTGTTTGCAAGGACGCGCCTCAGTCCAAATTCCACATGATGACCCGCGACGGCATCAGATGGACTTGCGAGTTGGATATTCATGCCGTGGGCTCTCTCGTGTATTATTATGACGTTGAGCGTCAGGGCAATACGCTGCGCCACGAGTGGACTACCGTCATGCACACCTTGGAGCTGAACGCCGAGAAGGGCGGCAGTTATACCGTGTATGACAGATGGCACGACATTCCCGCGGACTCCTACTTGTATAGTTCCGCGTTTACCGATTGCATTCGCGACAACAGCGTGCAACGACCCGCCAATAGCACTTTCGGCCGCACGGTGCGCCTCGCGGTCAGGGCTCCGCAGATAAGCAACGCCACGCTCGCCATCGTGGGCGAGGCCGACGCGTTGGGCAATTGGGATGTCGCCAAGGCCCTGCCCATGAAGCAGCACGCCCACAACGAGTGGGTGATAGACCTCGACGCGGCATGGTTCGCCGACGAAGTGCTGGAGTTCAAGTTTGTGGCAGTGGGCAACGACGACCCCACCGACACGATGTGGGAGGAAGGCTACAACCGCGAGGTGAGCATGCCAGGGCTCAATGACGGCGACGTGGTGGTCTACGAACTCGACCAGGCCTTCTTCGCCATCTGCGACACCAAGGTGGCAGGAACCCTCGTGCCCGTGTTCTCGCTCCGCTCAAAGGAATCGTTCGGCGTGGGCGACTTCGGCGACTTGCAGAAGATGGTCGACTTCATGTGTGTTACGGGACAGAAGGTGTTGCAGGTGCTGCCCATCAACGACTCCACCATCACCCACACATGGACCGACTCTTATCCATACTCCTGCATCAGCATCTTCGCCATTCATCCGCAGTATGCTTGCCTCCACAAGCTGCCACAGCTCAACGACAAGGCGAAGGCCGACAAATACGAGAAGGAGCGTGTCGAGCTCAACGCCCTGTCGCAGATCGACTATGAGCGCGTTAACGCCACGAAGCTGGCTTACCTCCACGACCTCTACGCCCAGGAGGGTGCCACGGCGCTCGGCTCTGCTGCCTTCAAGGAATTCTTCAATGAAAACGAGCAGTGGTTGGTGCCATACGCGCAATATTGCACTCTGAGAGACGAGTACGGCACTGCCGACTTCAGGCAGTGGAAAGGCCACAACCAGTGGGACGAGGCCGATCGCAAGCGACTCACCAGCGTGCGCACCAAGGACTACAAGGCCGTGGCGTTCTGGTACTATGTGCAATTCGTGCTCGGCGAGCAGATGAAAGCCGTGCACGAGTACGCGCGCCAACGCAACGTCATACTCAAGGGCGACATCCCCATCGGCGTGAACCGCTACGGTTGCGACGTGTGGACGGAGCCACGCTACTTCAACCTCAACGGACAGGCAGGTGCGCCGCCCGACGCTTTCTCAACCAACGGCCAGAACTGGGGATTCCCCACCTACAACTGGGACGAGATGATAAAGGACGGATGCCAATGGTGGGTGCGCAGGTTTGGCAACATGGCAAAATATTTCGATGCTTACCGCATAGACCACGTGCTCGGCTTCTTCCGCATTTGGGAGATACCTATCGATGCCGTTCATGGACTCCTTGGACAGTTTGCCCCGGCTCTTGCCATGACCGCCGACGAGATACGCGGCTATGGTCTCAACTTTCAGGAGGCGCGTTTCACCGAGCCCTTTATCACCGACTGGGTGCTCGACCGCGTGTTCAAGGAACGTGCCGCGGAGGTCAGGGACAAGTATCTTGACCGCATCGACGGCGAGCGCTACAAGATGAAGCCCGAATACGACACGCAGAAGAAGATACAGGCGCTCTTCGAGAACGTCACCGACGACGCCGAGCTCAACTTCCGCGACGGGCTCTACTCGCTCATCAGCGACGTGCTCTTCGTGCGCGACCGCAACGACAACGGCAAGTTCCACCCACGCATTTCCGCACAGTTCGACTTCATCTACGAGAGCCTCTACGACAACGACAAGGCCGCCTTCAACCGTCTCTACAACGATTATTTCTATCGTCGCAACAACCAGTTCTGGTATGGCGAGGCCATGAAGAAGCTGCCCACAATAGTGCAAGCCACGCGCATGCTCGTCTGCGCCGAGGACCTCGGCATGGTGCCCGACAGCGTGCCATGGGTCATGAACGAGTTGCGCATCCTCTCCCTGGAGATACAGTCGATGCCGAAAGACCCGCACGTGCGCTTTGGCCACCTCTCGCGCAACCCTTACCGCTCGGTGTGCACATTCTCCACCCACGACATGTCGACGCTCAGGCAGTGGTGGGACGAGGACTGGGATCGCACCCAGGCTTACTACAACACCATGCTCTATCGTCAAGGCCCGGCGCCCCACCCACTGCCGGGATGGCTCGCACGCGACATCATCTCAAGGCAGCTTTTCTCGCCGTCGATGCTCTGCGTGCTCAGCATACAAGACTGGCTCGCCATGGACGAGAAGCTGCGCCTCGCCGACGCCGACAAGGAGCGCATAAACGTGCCGGCAATAGTGCCTTTCTATTGGAGATACAGAATGCACCTCAACATAGAAGACCTCATTGCCAACAAGGGTTTCGCGCAAAACATCAAGGACCTTGTGCTGGAAAGCGGAAGATAAACCACATTATTTATATATATAATACTCATGAGAAAATCATTCGCACTCACTGCCCTTGCGTTGTTGCTCTCCGTCGCGGCGTTCGGGCAAACCGTGAAGTCGCCCGACGGCAATGTCTCTGTATCCTTCTCGCTCACTGGCAACGGTGTGCCTACATACGAGATGTCCTATAAGGGCAAGCCAGTGGTGAAGCCCTCACGCCTCGGCCTGGAGCTTGCCAAGGACAAGCACGCCTCAAAAGGCAAGGAAGAGACATCATTGATGGATGGCTTTGCTGAGATAGACAGCCAAGTGTCTTCTTTCGACGAGACTTGGACTCCAGTATGGGGACAGTATGGAAAGATACGCAACAACTATAACGAGATGGCGGTCAACCTTCTCCAGAATTCATCAAACAGGAAGATCACCATCCGTTTCCGCGTCTACAACATAGGCATGGGCCTTCGCTATGAGTTCCCCGCGCAAGACGACCTGGTCTATTTCGTCATAAAGGAGGAGCACACGCAGTTTGCCATGGCTGGCGACCACACGGCGTGGTGGCTGCCCGGCGACTACGACACGCAGGAGCAGGAGACCACGGAGAGCAAGCTCTCAGAGATTCGCTCCAAGTTCCACGATGCCGTCAACTGGAGCAACTCCTCGGTAAGCGTGTTCTCGCCGACAGGCGTGCAGACGGCCCTGCAGATGAAGAGCGACGACGGGCTCTATATCAACATCCACGAGGCGGCGTGCATCAACTATGCCACGATGCACCTCAACCTCGACGACAAAAACATGACTTTCGAGAGCTGGCTCACGCCCAATGCCACTGGCAACAAGGGTTACATGCAAACCCCTTGCAACTCGCCTTGGCGCACTGTGGCGGTAAGCGACGATGCACGCGACATGCTTGGCGAGGCCAACAGCCTGATTTACAACCTCAACGAGCCTTGCAAGATAGAAGACACATCATGGATCCATCCAACCAAATATTGCGGTGTGTGGTGGGAGATGATCGCCGGACGCAAGTCGTGGACCTACACCGACGACTATTCTTCGGTGAAGCTCGGCGAGACCAACTACGCCAAGTCTAAGCCCAACGGCAAGCACGCCGCTAACAATGAGGAGGTGCGCAAGTTCATCGACTTCGCCGCGGCAAATGGCCTCTCAGAGGTGCTCGTCGAGGGATGGAACGAAGGTTGGGAAGACTGGTTCGGCCACAGCAAGGACTACGTGTTCGACTTCCTCACTCCTTACCCCGACTTCGACATCAAGGCGCTCAACGACTATGCTCACAGCAAGGGCGTGAAGCTCATGATGCACCATGAGACTTCAGCAAGCGTCACCAATTACGAGCGACACATGGAGGATGCCTACAACCTCATGAACAAGTATGGCTACGATGCCGTGAAGAGCGGATACGTGGGCGACATCATACCTCGCGGCGACCACCATTATTCACAGGAGATGAACAACCACTACCTGCGTTGCGTCACCGAGGCGGCTAAACACCACATCATGGTCAATGCCCACGAGGCAACGCGCCCGACAGGTATCGCCCGCACATGGCCAAACTGGATTGGCAATGAGAGCGCGCGCGGCACCGAGTATGAGGCATTCGGCGGAAGCCGACCCGACCACACCGTCATCCTGCCGTTCACACGCTTGCAGGGCGGCCCGATGGACTATACTCCTGGTATACTCGAGACTCAGCTCAGCACATGGTGCGACAACAACAACTACGTGCACACCACCCTCGTGGGACAGCTCGCCCTCTACCTCGTCATGTGGGGACCCATCCAGATGGCGGCTGACCTGCCCGAGAACTACGCCAAGTACATGGACGCCTTCCAGTTCATCAAGGACGTGGCTGCCGACTGGGATGACAGCAAGTACATAGAGGCTGAGCCCGCACGCTATATCACCGTGGCGCGCAAGGCAAAGGGCACCGACAACTGGTTCGTGGCTGGCAAGTGCAACGAGGACGGACACAACAGCACCGTAAAGTTCGACTTCCTCGACAAGGGCCGCAAGTATGAGGCCACCATCTACGCCGATGCCAAGAACGCTTCCTTCGACAAGAACCCCAAGGCTTATGTCATCACGAAGCGTAAGCTGAAGAAGGGTGACGTGCTGAAGTTCACCCAGGCTCCTGGCGGTGGCTTCGCGGTGTCAGTGAAAGCCCTGTAACATGGCAACATAAGTTTATAGCCGCGAATTTAGCTTAATTCGCGGCTTTTTTTTAGAACACGTCTAAAATCATTCATAGCAAACAATCAAGACAAATGAATCTGAGAAACATCCTGGTATCGGCATTGCTCCTGCCTTCCTCATTGCTGGTCTCGGCGCAAGACTTCAACTTCGACGAGGTGAACTATACGCCCACGCGCACCGTCTTCAAGCTCTTCGCGCCCGACAAGGCTAAAAGCGTCATGCTCAACCTTTATGCCAACGGCGACGCGGCGGCAGACCCCAAGCCCGTGGCAAAGAAGCGGATGAAGAAATTGGGCGAAAACCTTTGGACGGTGGAGCTCAAGGGCGACCAAAAAGGGAAATTCTACACGTTCAACATAGGCAAGGGCGAGACACCGGGAGTGTTCGCCAAGGCGGTGGGAGTGAACGGCAAGCGAGGTGCCATCATCGACATGGACGCTACCAACCCCAAGGGCTGGGACAACGACAAGGTGCTCACCACGAAGAACCTCGCCGATGTCGTAATCTACGAGATGCACCATCGCGACTTCTCCATAGAATCCACCTCCGGCTTCCAGTACAAGGGCAAGTATCTCTCCCTGACGGAGCCCAAGGCGATAGAGCATCTCAAGCGATTGGGCGTGAACGCCGTGCACATCTTGCCGTCGTTCGACTACGCCTCGGTCGATGAGGCCAACCTATCCAAGCCGCAGTTCAACTGGGGCTACGACCCCTTGAACTACAACGTGCCGGAGGGCAGCTACAGCACCAACCCCTACGACCCGGCAACGCGCGTGCGCGAGTTCAAGGAGATGGTGCAGGCACTCCACAAGGCGGGCATACGCGTGGTCCTCGACGTGGTCTACAACCACACATTCGACCTCGACAACAGCAACTTCCAGCTCACCTTCCCCGACTATTACTACCGTTTCGGCAACGACGGCAAGCCAAGCAACGGCTCGGGCTGCGGCAACGAGACGGCATCGGAGAAGCCCATGATGCGCCAGTTCATGATCCAGAGCGTAAAGCATTGGGTCAGCGAGTACCACATCGACGGCTTCCGTTTCGACCTCATGGGCGTGCACGACATCGAGACGATGAACGACATTCGCAAGGAGCTCGCGGCTCTCAACCCTAACGTCTTCGTCTATGGCGAGGGATGGAGCGCGGGACAGTGCGCTTACCCCACCGAGAAACTCGCGGTCAAGGCAAACACCACTCAGATGCCCGGCATTGCCGCCTTCTGCGACGACATGCGCGATGCCTTGCGTGGCCCGTTCAGCGACGACCACAAGGGTGCCTTCCTCGCCGGCATAGCAGGGCTGGAGGAAAGCCTGAAGGCCGGAATAGCCGGAATGATTGCCCATCCACAGGTAGACTATTCAAAGGTGAACTACTCGAAGGAGCCGTGGGCGTTGGAGCCTACGCAATGCATAACCTATGTCAGCTGCCACGACGACATGTGTCTCGTGGATCGCCTCAAGGCTTCCGTGCCGGGCATCACCACCGACGAGCTCATCCGTCTCGACGAGCTTGCGCAGACGGCGGTGTTCACCTCGCAGGGCGTGCCCTTCATGCTGAGCGGCGAGGAGATGCTTCGCGACAAGAAGGGCGTGCACAACAGTTTCAACTCGCCCGACAGCGTCAACGAGCTTCGTTGGGAGAACCTCCAGAGCTATCCGCAGGTGTTCTCTTATTATCAGAACCTGATAGCCTTGCGCTGTCATCATCCGGCGTTCCGCTTGGGCGATGCCAACCTCGTGCGCCAGCATCTCGAGTTCCTGCCCTCTGCCGATTGCCTCGTAGCCTTCCGCCTGAAAGGTAATGCCGGAGGCGACTCATGGCGAAACATCATCGTGGTGCTCAATGCCAACAAGCAACCATGCCCTGTCGCCATTCCCGAAGGCACATACACTGTGGTATGCCGCGATGGCAAGATCAACGAGGCAGGCCTCGACACCATCCAAGGTTCCGAGGTCCTGGTGCCCGCCCAGTCGGCAATCATCCTCCACGATTAACCCCCCTTTTTTGCCCATTTCGACATAGCACTAGAAAGGCGGCACGATTCCATTGAAATCGTGCCGCCTTTTCAGTACTATCTCATCGCCTTTCCAGTGCTATGCCGAAAGGGTACGTTTTGCCCCTTTTTGCCTCATTTTCCTTGATTTGTGTCAATTATCGATAATTTTTGAAAAATAATTCTTGAAATATTTGGAGGGTATCGGAAAAGTCTATACCTTTGCACTCGCTTTTCGGAAATACGCCGACAAGCACTTAAAGAAAAG
>CAVKWN010000088.1:0-12403 GCA_963660075.1 Lachnospiraceae bacterium | reverse complement strand
GCTTGCGCCGATGGTACTGCAATGCAATGCGGGAGAGTAGGTAGCCGCCTCCTTTCAAAATAATGAGAGCCTCAGATATCTAAAAGATGTCTGAGGGTTCTTTTGTTATGTATATTAATGGTATCATCTGCACTTACACGCTTGTCACTTCTAACATCGAGGCCTATGAAAAAAAATAGGATAGCCTTTATGCCATAATTTTCGCAAAGAAAAGGCATTCGTTCAATTGTGCCTATGATGTTGAAGTTCTCTGGAAAATAGAACTCATTTGAGCCGTGAAATTTATCTTAGTCCTTCCACAGATTGCAATATTGCGGTTTCACCTTGTCGTCTGTGCCTCTGTAGCCAGAATCTAGGCTGAAGAAGAGTTCACCGAATATCTTTGAGATTTCTCCTCGTTTTATATCTTCTATAACAAAGACGTATTTTGTGCTTCATCCTTGTTTTATACCTCTTGGTATGTCTTGAGAGCACAGCGGCAGAATGACAAGATAGTTCCACCCTCTCGCTTGAATGAGATGTTGCCGTTGCCATCGTCGATAGGGCGTAAGACTTCGACGAAGTCGGTGTAATCATAAGGGTGGAACTGCACGAAACTGAACTAATCCTCTATCTGAGTCTTATCCTCTTTTCTGACTGTGGACTTTCTGAGAATCATTTGGGCCGCAATTTGCTTGGCAAGATATGTCTTGCGAGATTTTTTTGTTATGAGAAAGTCGGCTTGTTTCGGATGGGTACTATTATAATATCTTTCCGTTGTTTGATTTCAGAGGCTTTTCAGTTGTTTAATCACATCTTCTGGATTGGGGGCCTTGAACACATAGCTGCCGCTGACGAGGACATTGACGCCAGCGCTGACCAATCGTGGCGCAGTCTCGTTGTTTACTCCTCCATCAACTTCGATGATGGCTTTGGATTGGCTTTGCTCAATCAGTTTTACGAGACGGTGAACCTTGTTGATAGTGTTCTCTATGAACTTCTGGGCACCAAACCCAGGGTTTACGCTCATGAGTAGTACCATGTCCACATCTTCGATGATGTCTTCAAGCACGTTTACGGGCGTGGCAGGATTCAATGCAACGCCAGCTTTCATGCCAGCCTCGTGAATTTGGTTGACCACTCGGTTGAGGTGCAATACGGCTTCTTGGTGTACTGTCATTATCGAAACGCCCGACTTTGCCGCTGTGTCTATGTATCTCTCTGGTTTTACAATCATGAAGTGGGCATCAAGCGGCTTCTTGCATATGCCCTTCAATGCTTGCAAGACCGTGAAACCGAAAGAGATGTTTGGAACGAATACGCCGTCCATCACGTCGCAGTGAAGCCAGTCGGCATCGCTGCGGTTAATCATGTCAATGTCTGATTTTAAGTTGCTGAAATCAGCCGACAGCAAAGAGGGGGAGATTATGGTCTGTGTCTTTTCCATATCTTTCAAGATAGTGCTATGTTGCACGTGTATAAACTGTTGTTTCCTTTTTTTTGAATGGCCTTGTATTGGCGTGCGAACTCACGTATTACATACAAAGACAACTCTGAAGGTTGCTTGTCTTGGAGTAGACGTTTTATCATGGGCAGTAATTATTAGAGTGTATATAACTTAATAACGCAGTTTCTCTTATGATATTACACAATCTAATAAAAAAATCCCCGGCAATAAAAAATGCCGGGGAAAGATGTGCTTATATTTGAAAAGGTTCTGATTTTGTTGTCAGCTTTTTCGTGTTACGCTTCAGTTTCTTCTTTGGCAGGCTCTTCTTCTTTTGCTTCGCTCTTTTTAGCCTTTGTTGCCTTAGCGGTCTTCTTGGCTGCTGGAGCCTGAGTCTTCACGATTTCTTTTGTCTCGTATTTCTTGCGGAGCTTTGCCACGGTTGCCTCAGCTTTCTCAAGTCGTGTTTGCAGCCTTTCTATTTCCTTGTTTCTCATCTCGATCTCGTCGCCCTCGTTCTTGATGGTGGTGAGAAGGGAGTTGAGTTGGTCGTTGTCAATGTCCGACGGATAAAGTGCGTTGACCCTGTTGATGAAGTCGCCAAGGATATTCATGTAGTTGGTGAATGCGTCGAATGGACTGCTGTAAATGCCCCTGTCTGTCCCAACCTGTGAAGGCTTCGTCGACATGAACCTGAAGTTGTTGCTTGCTTGCAGGTAGTTGTAGTCCTGGTTTATCATGGGGTCATTCGCTATTCTCACCCTGTCGGCTATGCCGTAGAGCTTGTTGAAGGCCTCCCTCTGCATGTCGTTGCCGAGCCAACTGCTTACGTCGCGCTCCTCGTCAATCCATGATAAGGTGTCGGGTACGTTAAGCTCGCCCACGCTGTTGAAGTTGTCGCACACTTCAGATGGCGTTGAGAACGTGATGCCTTGTTGCTTGGCGAACCTTGGCAGCGCGTGCATGAACTCAAGGATGTTTGAAGACAGCGGCTGGGCGATTCCCAGGGCCGACAGCTCCATGAAGATGTTGACTACCTTCTCTTCTTCTGGCAGCTGTGCTATCTTTGATATGTATTGGTCAGCAAAGAGCGGATATCCTTCCCATTCCTTGTTGTTGAAGCGCAGGCTGATGTCATCGCTGAGATTGATGTCGCGAAGCAGCAGTTTCAGCTTTGGCGAAAGTGCACAGTTGTAAACATAGTGGGGCGACTTCCATCCGAGTACGTGTTTGGCACCCTCTGTGAGCATGCCCTTGAAACCCATCTCGCTGGCCTGAAGTCCGATGTCGTCGCTGTAGATAAGTGAAGAGTTGCGCAATATGGTCGGGCGTTTGCCGAAATATTCCACCATCTTGTCGCATTGGTTTTTCACGTTCAGTGCGAACATGGCGCTGTCTTTCAGCGCTGACAAGCCGTGGCCGTATGGTTCGGCGAGGAATTCCACGCATCCGGTCTTGTTCAGCTCCACAAGCTTGTCGAGCACCTCTGGCGCGTATTGCTCCAGCTGCTCCATGCCAACGCCCGAGAGGGAGAATGCTACGCGGAAATATTTTCCGTTCTCTTTGATCATCTCGCCAATGGTGTTGAGTGCAGGGATATATGATCGCTCGGCAATGTCCCTTATGGTGCGTTCATTCTCGTAGTCGTCGTAATAGTAGTGGTCGGTGCCGATGTCGAAGAAGCGGTACCGTTTCAAGTGTACAATCTGATGTATCTCGAAGTATAAACAAATTGTTTTCATGGTAGTTTATGGTTTTTCTTTTTGTTTTTTCAGTTATTACTCTCGGCTCAAATCCAATGTAGGGTTCTCATGTAGAGTTCCCTTATCCATGCTCCCACTTTCTCCCAAGTGATTTGATCCACTTCCTCCTTTCCTTTCTGCTGGAGATAGTTGAACAGTCCTTCGTTGTGGCAAATGCTGTATATTGCATCTGCCATGGCGTTGATGTCCCAATAGTCTGTCTTGATACAGTTGGTGAGAATCTCTCCGCAACCACTGGTTTTTGAGATGATTGTTGGCGTGCCACACTGCATTGCCTCAAGTGGCGAGATACCGAACGGCTCACTCACGGAAGGCATTACATACACGTCCGAGTTCTTTAGGCATTCGTACACTTGTTTGCCCCTCATAAATCCCGGGAAGTGGAACCTGTCGGCTATGCCGCGTTCAGCTGCGAGGTAAATCATGGCATCCATCATATCGCCCGATCCTGCCATGCAGAAACGTATGTTGTTGGTTCGGTGCAGCACCATATTGGCTGCCTCGACAAAATATTCAGGCCCTTTCTGCATCGTTATGCGTCCCAGGAACGTGACGACCTTTTCCTTGCCCTTGTGGTCGGGGCGTGGGATGGCTTGGTTCTCAGCGCTCAGTGGGTACACGGCGTTGTGCACGGTGAACACCTTCCTTGGGTCTTGGTGATAGTGGTTTATCACGGTTTGTCTTGTCAGCTCCGACACGCACATTATGCAGTCGGCATGATCCATGCCGTCTTTCTCGATGCCGTAGACGGTTGGGTTGACCTTTCCGCGAGAACGGTCCCAGTCGGTGGCGTGGACGTGTATGCACAGTGGCTTTCCGCTGATCTGCTTGGCGAATATGCCGGCGGGGTAGGTGAGCCAGTCGTGGGCGTGTATGATGTCGAACTCTTGGGCGCGCGCCACTTGTCCGGCTATGATGCTATAGTTGTTTATCTCTTCGTTGAGGTTGCCTGGGTAACCTCCGGCAAACTCCATGCACCCCAAGTCGTTGACGTGCATATAGTTGAAGTCGGCATAGATATGGTCGCGGAAACGATAATACTCCTCCGGGCTCATCAGGTTGCCGATACGTTGTTTCACGTAGTCGTAGTCAACGTCCTTGTAGACTATAGGCACGCAGTTCATTGCCACGATATGCGCGTATGTATGGTCTTCGTCGCCAAAGGGACGTGGCAGGCAAAGCGTTATATCTACGTCGCCTTGGGCGTGCAAGCCCTCCGAGATTCCGAAGTTAGCGGTGGCAAGTCCACCAAACACATGAGGAGGATACTCCCATCCAAACATTAAAACTTTCATATATCGACCCTCCTATTTGTTTTCATTGATATTCTCCAGAAGTTCTGTCGCGCGCAAAATGCCGGCGACATTGGCGGCGAACGATATCGCTCCTCTGCCCTTGAATGGCGGGTTGCCGTCGAAGAGCTCTGGCAGCGCGCCCACGCAGTGGTTGGACATCTCGTCCTCGAATCCCACCATCTGGCGGCGTATGAAGCTCAGGCGTGAGCGCTTGAAGAGCTTCAGGCACGCGCTGAGGTAGAATCCCTCAAGCCATGGCCATGCGGTTCCCTGGTGATAGGCGTAGTCGCGTTGTGTCTGCGGGCCAACATACATTGGGTTGTATCCCGAGCTCTTCGGTGACAGCGAGCGCAAGCCCTTGGGTGTCAGCAATTCGCGGGTGCAATAGTCGAACACGGTTTTCTGCTGTTGCATGGTCAGTGGCGAGTTGTCGAGCGCCACGGCGAAAATCATGTTTGGCCGCACGCTCCAGTCGGGATTGTCGCCGTCCACGAAGTCGTAGAGATAGCCAAACTTGTTGACGAACGTCTCCACGAACGAAGCCTTGCAATGCTCTGCGAGCTCATGCAGCTTGTCGGCGGCGGTATGGTCGCCCAACTCCTTGGCAATGTCTTCCGCAAACACGAGAGCGTTGTACCACAAGGCGTTAAGCTCAACGATGTATCCGGTGCGAGGCACCACGGGCATGCCGTTTACCGTGGAGTTCATCCACGTCATGGCCTTCTTCTTGCCGTCTGTCTTTAGCAACCCGTTGGTGTCGAGCACAAGGTAAGGATGCTTGTTGCTCGTTATAAAACGTATGATGTCTTGGATTAGCTTGCCGTATCGATTGGCGCAAAACGTCAGTCCCAATTTGTTGGAATATTGTTGCGCCGCCCTGATGGCCCACAGAGGAACGTCGGGCTGGTCTACCTCCACTATGAGTCCCGTCTGCTCTTCGCCTTCCATGAACTGGTACAGCTGTTTCGTGGCGGTGTCCATGGCGTCCTCGAAATAGTCTACCTCGTCTATCGACAGTGTCAGTCCTGGCAGGGAAATGAACGTGTCTCTCGCGCGGCATTTAAACCACGGATAGCCAGCGAGTATATAGCGCTTGCCATCCTTGTCGTGTACGTGGAATTGGTGCGCCGCGTTGATGAGGCAGTGGATGAAGTTGTCGCGGGGCGTGCGCTCGTCGGCTTCCTTGTCAAACAGGGCCTTTAGGCTCCTTGTCTTCGATTCTGTCGTCGACGCTGCGAAGACGATGCTCTCACCTTTCTTTATAGGTATGGAGAAATAGCCCGGCACGTAGAGGTCTTCTGTTGACGAATAGCCTCGTTCCTGCTCTTTCGGGTATTCAAGGTCACGATACCAGTTGGGGTCGAAAACGAATTTTGGCTTTTTCGAGAATTGCATGTAGAGGTATGGGTAGCCGTCATACATCCTTGTGCGTATGCCGTTGCTCACCTCTTCGTATTCGCGGCTCGCCCTTGAGTTCTCGTGCGTGAACTGCCTCACGCTGCGGAAGGCGAGGAACGGTTGGAACTGCAACGTGGTCTCCGAGTGGGCGTCTACGAGGGTGTAGCGTATGAGCACGCGATCCTCGTAGTGCTGGAACACTACCTCTTTCTTCAATATCACGCCACCTACCCTGTAGATCGTCGTGGGTATCTTGTCGCAGTTGAAATCGAAGATGTATTTGTGACCGTTCGGGCTGAAGGTGCCGCTGTGGTATTTGTGTATACCGAGGTTGAACGCGGCGCCATGTTGTATGACCGAGCAGTCGAGTGACGACAGAAGCACATGATTGTCTTGGTCAAGCTCGGGAACGGGCACGACCAATAAGCCGTGATACTTTCTCGTGTTGCAGTCTACGACTGTTGAGCAGGAGTAAGCGCCTGACCGGTTAGTTCTCAGAATCTCTTTTTGCAAAGATTCTTGAAGGTTTATCATCTGTGCCCTTTCAAATTTGAGATAACTCATAGTAACAAAGGCATTTTAAGGTTTGTATTTCAGATTTAGGGAGGTTGTTTATTTTCGCTTTCCCCCTTATGGAATCCAAATTTAGCGTTTTTTTCTTAAAGCGCAAAATTTAATGCAAACAAATTCGGCTTTTTATGTTTTTTTTAATGTTGTGTGCGCTTCAAGGCGCATCAGCCGTATGGTTTCCTCTACCTTCTTGTCCATTGGCAGCGACGCGTCTATCCAGTGAATGGTGGCTCCTCGGCGTTCCATGCCCCTGAACCACGTCATCTGCCGCTTGGCAAACTGGTGGATGGCTATTTCCAGTTGGCGGACCATCTCCTCGTAGCTCAGCCTGCCTATGACGTGTTCCGTCACGTATTTATATTCCAGACCATAGTATATAAGGTCCTCGGCCTTCACGCCCTTGTCGAGAATGCCGCGTATCTCTTCCACCATGCCGTTGTCGAGTCGCTTTCTCAGCCTGTCGGATATCTTCTCGCGGCGGGCGTCGCGGTCGATGCCCACGCCCACTATCACGCTGTCTATCGTGGGGAAGTCTCGGTTCTCCGTTGGGTGCTCCAGGTTGTAGGTCTCAATCTCTATGGCGCGTATGGCGCGTTGGCAAGAGTCCACGTCGGTGGTGTTGTGCATGTTGCTGCCGGTCTTTTCCTTCAGTTGCGCGAGCATGGCGGTGAGCTCGTCCAGGCTCTTGCCGTCGAGGCTTTTTCTCAACTCCTGGTTTTGTGGCACGGGGGAAAGGTGATAGCCCTTGAGCACGCTCTCGATGTAGAGCCCCGTCCCCCCGCAGAGTATTGGCTGCACCCCGCGCCCTTGGATGTCGAGGTAAGCCTTCAAGAAGTCTTCCTGATATTGGAAGAGATTATATTTGGTGCCCGCCTCGCAGATGTCGATGAGGTGGTATGGAATCTTCCTGCCGTTCACCACATAGTCGTCCAGGTCTTTTCCTGTGCCGATGTCCATGCCGCGGTAGACCTGCCGCGAGTCGGCGGAGATGATCTCGCCGCCAAGCTCATGTGCCACGTGCGCCGCGAGGTCTGTCTTGCCCGATGCCGTAGGACCAAGTATGGTTAAAAGTGTTTTCATGTTCAATGGTTTCCTTTAAGATAAAAAACTGGTCATGCCGAGCTTCCCCGTGGATTCAACAAGCCAATGCAAATTTACTCAAACTTTTCGTAAAAGCGCGCTCTTGCTTGTTTATTACGCCCCTTTGAAAATCAAAATTAACGTTTCGTTTTCATGCCTTCCGGCATAGCACTGAAAAGGCATCGGCTTTTCAGTGCTATGCCGGTGCCTTTTCAGTGGAAAGCCGATGACTTTTCAGTGCTATCTCGAAAGGGTTCCCGACAGCTGGAAACCACATACGTGAAGTCTGGATGAATCGTGAAAGAAAATTTTCTTGAAAAAAAAGTTGTCGAAACATTTGGTGGTATGAAAAAGAAGCAGTAACTTTGCACTCGCTTTCGGATAGGAAGCAAATAACTAACATGGTGGATGTAGTTCAGTTGGTTAGAGCGTCAGATTGTGGTTCTGAATGTCGTGGGTTCGAGTCCCACCCTCCACCCTTCAAGAAAGCCCTGCAAATCTTTTGATTTGTGGGGCTTCGCTTTTTTTAGGCTTGGCAAGGGTGTTGGCTAGCGTTTGTGCCACGTCCGGATTTTTCCTTCTCGCTTTAGGGAAAGTCCTACGTCGCTTTATGTTTTTTCCCTTGTCGCGATGGCGAATTTCGTCTATCTTTGCACCATCAAAAGTCGTGAAGGCTTCTTGCAAGATGAAGCCAAACGACGGATGACGAAAAAGAGTATGAACCCATTAAAACATTGACGATTATGAAACGCACATTATTGGCTATCGTGGCAACAGTGTTGATGACAACCACAATCAACGCCCAGAGACTGACAGATATCACGGCCGAGGCTCGTTTTATCACCGACAAGATGGCGGTGGAGCTTGGTCTCACCAGCGTTCAGCGCGACAACATCATGAATCTCAACTTCACCTATCTCGACGGCATCTATAGCTATCGCGACATTGAGTCTTATGGTTGGAAGAAACGCAACAGGCAGATAAGGGCCTTGCTCAGCGCCGCGCAATGGAGGAAGTTCAAGGATTGTCCTTACTTCTATCGTCCTATCGGTTGGCGCGACAATGCCTATGTTCACAACATCTATTGCAAGTATCCTCGCAACGGTCGCCCCACGCCTCCGCCTCCGAGCATCGACAATAGAAAGTTCAAGCGAGAGTTCGACAACAACTCGCCAGAGGCCATCAAGATGAGGCGAGACATGCGACACGGCAATCGTTTTGCAAGATAAGTTTGTTGTGATGAAAAATAAGTTGTATATTTGCAGCACAATCCAACTATTATATTAAAGAAAAGAAAGGACGGAAGAAAATGACACTACAAGACGACAATTACATCCGATTCGACTGGGCGATAAAACGCCTCTTGCGCAACAAGGCCAACCATGCCGTGCTGGAGGGATTCCTGTCTACGCTGATAGGTGGAAAGATAAAAATCCAGAAGTTCCTGGAGAGCGAGGGCAACCAGGAGGACGAGGATGACAAGTACAACCGCGTTGACATCCTGGCGGAGTTCGAGGACGGAGAACTTACCATCATCGAGGTGCAGAACAACCGAGAGCAGGCCTACTTCCACCGTATGCTCTACGGCGTGTCGAAGGCCATCACCGAGTACATCGGGTTGAACAATCCTTACGAGAAAGTGCGCAAGGTGTACTCTGTCAATATCGTTTACTTCGACTTGGGACAGGGTGCCGACTATGTGTATCATGGCAAGACCACGTTCAAGGGGATGCACGAGCCCCACGACACGCTGAAGCTGTCCATTCGCCAGAACGAGAAGTTCTTCGGAGTTAAGGAGAAAGATCTCGACAAGCGGAAGGAGGCCGGAGCCATCTTCCCCGAGTATTACGTGCTGCGAGTGAACGACTTCGACAAGGTTTCAAAAGACCCGCTTGACGAGTGGGTCAAGTTCCTGAAGACTGGCAAGATAGATGCTGATGCGACAGCCGCCGGACTGCCCGAGGCGCGTGAGTGTCTGAGGGTTGACAGCTTGTCAAGAGAGGACAAGCAAGCCTACATCCGCCACATGGAAGCGGTGAGACACATGCGCAGCCTCTTCGACACCAGTCGCGACGAAGGATATGAGGAAGGACGTGCGGAAGGACGTGCGGAAGGACGTGCGGAAGGACGTGCGGAAGGCGAATTAAACAAGGCCATTTCTATCGCCCGCAACCTAAAGAGCCTCGGGCTTTCCATTGACCAGATTATGGCTACCACAGGTCTCTCGGAGGAGCAATTAAAAGATTTGTAGCATATTAAGGTGGGTTCTATAAATTCCTACCTTAATTATTACGCCCCCAGCTTTCGGAATCAGAAAGCTGGGGGCGTAACCTTAGATTAAAATACTCCTTATCCCATAGTTATTTACATCCACGCTCCGAACCTTGCGCTTGGCAAGGGGGCGGTGAAGTAATAGTTTTGATCATTGCTGCTGTCGAGGAAGTTGACCTTCTTCATGCCGAAGAATGGGAGACCCGTGGGGAAGAGGCGGGCAAAGTCGGTCACGCCACCCGAGAGAGCCTTGCTGCCGTCCTGGAAGTTGAAGTCCCAGGTCTTGTCATAGGCAAGGGGTGCGCCCTTCTCCACGTCATCCACCTCGCAGTTCACATTCATCTTGCCACTCTGCGTGAAACTCTTAAAGAGGGGATTGTACTCGCCAGCCACGAGACTCTTGATGTCGGTGTCGAACCAGATGCCGAGACTTGCATCCTTCGCCATCTGCGCTACGCCAGTCTCCGTGGAGGCAAAATAGTAGTTGGGGGTGAGACGGCTGTTCTCCATGTCGGCACCATCCTGCTTAGGTTGCTTCAAACCGAAGCGTGAGTCGTATATGAGGTTGTTGACGAAGACGGGCTTGGCGGCCTTCTCCACCCATACGCTACCACCCTTCTTGTTCTTCGAGCGACGCCAACCACAGTTGACGATAGTATTGTTATAGGCGGTCATCTCGGTGAGGGGCACTGTCTCACTGTTGCCGGCATTGGAGAGTTTGAAGGCATTGGTGCAGGCGTTGTAGATGATGTTGTTGGCAACATCGAGCTTGCAACCCGACTTCACGTTGATAGCCTCACCGCCGTCGGCAGCATTGCCACTGTCGGCGAAGATGTTGTTCACGATGATGCCGTTACCGCCAGTGAAATAGGTCTGGTCGTTGTAGTTGTCGTGGAAGAAGCAACCGTCCATCACAAACTTACCATTCACATTGCAGAAGTGGAAGGCGGGCACACCACCGTCGATGGTAGTCTTGAAGAGCTTGTTCTGGAAAGAGATGGAACTCTCGGTGGGTGTGGCTCCGGCGTAGGCGATATCTACATGACGCAGCACCACCTCCTCGGAGTTGTAGCCGCAGATGATGCCGCCCCAGTCCTCCGCCTTCTTGGTGTCGGAGGTGAAGGTGACGGGCTTTTCCTCGGAACCCATGCAGTAGAGGTTGCCAAGCACCACAATCTCGATGGGCACTTGCACAGCCGACTTACAAGTGACGGTCACGCCCGGCTCGATGTAGAGCGAGGTGCCCACGGGTATCTCCACGCTCTCGGTGAGGGTGGTGTCCTTGGTCCATACCACGGAGCCGATGGGATATTCAGCCACGTCGGTCTTCAGCACCTCGGTAGAACCCTTGTTGGTGTTGTCACTGCTACTGTTGTTGTAGTCGTACGGATTGATGTTGTCGTTCTCACAGGAGGTGGAGAACACTGCCGTTGCCGCCATGGCGAGCATACAGGCGAAAGTATTGAGTTTCTTCATTTTTGAAAGTCCAATTTGTCAAAGGCGTAAGCCCCTAATTATTAATTATAAATTATCAATTGTAAATTATAACTTGTATCTCACTCCCAGCAGGAAGGTCCTGCCGTATTTGTAAGTTCCCACGATGGTCTTGTCGCTCTTCTGTCCCTCGTAGTCGAGGTTGCTCTGGTTCACGGTCTTGAGATACCGCTCGCGCTTGGCATCGAGGAGGTTGTTTGCCTTGAGGAACACGGAGATGCCGTTCTTGAACTGCTTCTCGGCACTGAGGTCGAGGCTGAACATCGCCTTGTCCCACTGGTCGGCATCCTTGAAGGGCGACACGAGGGCGAGCTTGGTGCCAGTGTAGGAGGCGGCAAGCTGGGCATTCCATCCGTTCTCGGTGTCCTTATATAATAAGGAGAGGTTGGCGGTGTGCGGAGCCTGGTTCACCAAGGGACGGGTCTGCGTCACACCTGTCTTGTACTCGGCACTGCCCTCCTGGTACTCACGCTTCGTGGTGGTGATCTCGGAGTGGGTGTAGGTATAGTTAGCCTTCACACCGAAGTGGCGGATGTACTTGATTACGTCTATCTCGAACCCCATGTTCTTGGCGTTGCCGAGGTTGTCAGGCATATAGTAGGCGTCGGTGCCGGCTCCTATCTTACCGTCGGAGGTGACGAACACCTGCTCGATAGGATCCTTCAGATACTTGTAGAACACGCCAGCCAATATCTGTTCGGTCTTGCTCGGGAACCACTCCCATCGCAAATCTACATTGTCGATGCGGGCGCGCTTCAGGTTGGGATTACCCTTTTCCTGATACTCCTCACCCATGATCTGGTAAGGCACAATCTCGTAGAATCCCGGGCGGTTGATGCTGCGGTAGTATGAGAGGCGCACGTTCATCTTCTTGTTGGGTGTCCACTTGATGGATGCCGACGGCAGGTAGTCCCAGTAGCTCTGCTCGCCCACCTGTCCCATGTTGCGGAACTTCTGCAACATGGTGTAGATTTGGTTGGTGTGCTCGGCACGGAATCCGGCGTTCAACTCTCCTATCTCGCTCTTCACCGTCACCATGGCGTAGGCTCCGCCGATGTGTTCCTTGGAGTCGTAGTTGAGTTGGGAAGCCTGCGAGTAAGGGGTCT
>CAVKWN010000087.1:0-12493 GCA_963660075.1 Lachnospiraceae bacterium | reverse complement strand
TTCACCTCCTCAAAGTCAGCGTCTTGGATATTGTCATCTTGTTTTGCGCCACCATTGTTTGCTTGCTGTGAGCCATCGCCGGCACCACCCTGGAAACCTTGGGCACCTGCCTGAGGTCCAGCTTGACCGTACATCTGTGCGGAAGCAGCTTGGACAGCGGTGTTCAATGCGGCTGTTGCCGTATCGATGGCAGCCACGTCGGCAGCCTTGTGGGCATCTTTGAGTTGCTGGAGAGCTTGCTCGATGGCTGGCTTCTTGTCGGCAGGAATCTTGTCGGCATTATCCTTCAGGAAGTTCTCAGTGGTGAAGATCATGGAGTCTGCCTGGTTGAGCTTGTCCACTTTCTCGCGCTCCGCCTTATCGGCAGCGGCATTCTGCTCGGCCTCAGCCTTCATGCGCTCAATATCCTCCTTAGACAGTGAGCTGCTCGCCTCGATGCGGATGCTCTGCTCCTTGCCTGTAGCCTTGTCCTTGGCAGACACGTTCAAGATACCGTTGGCATCGATGTCGAAAGTTACCTCAATTTGAGGAACGCCACGACGAGCCGGAGCGATGCCCTCAAGGTTGAACTGGCCGATGCTCTTGTTCTGAGCCGCCATAGGACGCTCACCCTGCAGCACGTGGATGGTAACTGCTGTCTGGTTGTCTACAGCCGTTGAGAACACCTCGCTCTTCTTGGCAGGAATGGTGGTGTTGGCATCTATGAGCTTTGTCATCACGCCGCCCATGGTCTCGATACCGAGGGTAAGCGGAGTGACGTCGAGCAGCACGATATCACCAGCACCCTTCTCGTTGTTGAGGATAGCACCCTGGATGGATGCACCCACTGCCACGACCTCGTCGGGGTTGACACCCTTTGAAGGCTCCTTGCCGAAATAGTTCTTCACCAACGTCTGCACAGCAGGGATACGGCTTGAACCACCCACGAGAATCACCTCATCAATGTCGCTCGTAGAGAGCTTGGCGTCACGGATGGCGTTCTGGCAAGGCACCAGACAAGCCTGAATCAAGTTGTGTGCCAACTGCTCGAACTGGGCACGTGTCAAGGTCTTGACCAAGTGCTTTGGCACGCCACCCTCTGCTGATATGTAAGGCAAGTTAATCTCGGTAGAGGTTGTTGACGAGAGTTCTATCTTAGCCTTCTCGGCAGCCTCCTTCAAGCGCTGCATGGCCATTGGATCCTTGCGGAGGTCAATGCCCTCGTCGCCCTTGAAACCGTCGGCCAACCAGTCGATGATTACCTGATCGAAGTCGTCGCCGCCCAGGTGGGTGTCGCCATTGGTAGCCAGCACCTCGAACACGCCGCCGCCAAACTCAAGGATAGAGATATCAAACGTACCGCCACCGAGGTCGAACACTGCAATCTTCATATCCTTGTTTGACTTGTCGACACCGTAGGCCAGTGCTGCGGCCGTAGGCTCGTTCACGATACGGCGAACGTTGAGACCTGCGATGGCACCAGCTTCCTTGGTAGCCTGACGCTGTGAGTCAGAGAAGTAAGCAGGAACGGTGATGACAGCGTCGGTCACCTCCTGGCCGAGGTAATCCTCAGCCGTCTTCTTCATTTTCTGAAGAACCATGGCAGAAATCTCCTGCGGAGTGTAAGGATGTGCGGCACCATCGATTTGCACCTTTGGATAGCCATTGTCGTTGATAACTGTATAAGGCACACGCTCAGCCTCCTTGCGGCTCTGGTCATAGGTCTCGCCCATGAAACGCTTGATGGAGTACACCGTGTTCTTTGGGTTGGTGATAGCCTGACGCTTTGCCGGGTCGCCCACCTTGCGCTCACCGTCTTTCATGAAGCCAATCACGGATGGCGTGGTGCGCTTGCCCTCTGAGTTAGCAATCACAACGGGCTCATTGCCCTCAAATACGGCTACGCAGCTGTTGGTAGTACCTAAGTCGATTCCAATAATCTTTCCCATAATAGTATGTATTTTTATTTATTATTCTATGTTGATGTTGTCTGGACTTTATGTCCGCTGAATAATAAACAAACGATATGCCAACGACTGTCTTCTTAACCTCGACTGACAGAATGACACAAACGACATACCATTTATTGCCTTATCACCACGACACTATAGGCCGGGAGTGTGACTTTCTGACCTTTCACGGTGGTCTTGACCATTGTCACGGCCTTGTCGGCAGGTTTTCCGGCAAAACCTTCAGCCACGGTCCCATCGGCAAAGTTCACGCCCTTGATGTTAACCGCGAGACGTGAGGGCAGGGCATTTACTATCTTGACGATAAGCTTGCCGTCGGCACCGCTCACCACGCTGCTGCCTACACGATAGCCAACAGCTGACGGCAAGTTGAGCGTCGAGCCAATGTGCGTGTCGCCGCTGTTGCTTCCCCATAGCTTTTGGGTATAATAGCTCGGCGTGAGGTCTATCACGCCATTACGACATGCCACGTTGTGGCTCTCCATCTCAACCACATCGCCGTTACGTTCAACAGAGCAAAGGTACAACGCCTCCGCAAGGGCATTCTCCATCGTGCTGCCTTGCGAGTCCCATTCTGCAAGGCATACCCTTTGCGCGGAGCGATCGTAGTTGTCGTAATAGTCTTGGTTATGCATGTACCATCCTGGGGTGGCGTGGTTATACTCCCCTACTATGTCAACGATGTCCTTGTTTTCCTTGGCGAATTTCCATCCTTCTATATAGTCAGCCGAAGGATTATGCGAAGGTCCTGCCGTGCCAATGACCTTTATTGCCGGATATTTCGCCTTCACCGCCTCTGCCACTGCCTTGAAATGTTCCTCAAAGGCTGTCGTGACATGGTCTTCATTGCCAAGACTGACATATTTCAGGCAGAACGGCGCCGGATGACCTTCCTCCGCACGCTTCCTCGCCCACTGCGACGTAGCTGTATCACCGACAGCCCACTCTATCATGTCGAGTGCCTCTTGGCAAGTGGCGGCGCTGGGAAGTACAGGGATTGGCTCGGCTCCGAGATCCTCACAAAACTGGAAATGCTCATAAAGTCCCATGCCACACGCTCCCTTGGAGAAACGCACGAACTTAGGGTTCAACGCGGCAATGGTCTCTGCCGCGTCCTTGCGGAGTCCATGACCATTGAAGGTGTCGTGAGGAAAAAGACTCACCATGTCCACGTCAACGGTTCCTTCTTTCAACGGTGTCAGGGCAAGCCGCACGTCGCCGGCGACCATCTTCTTGTCCACGACCAATGGGAACTTATAGCTTTGCCAACCGTCGCCTGTCAGTTTCAGTCGTGTCTTCGCATATTCTTCGCCATTGCTGCCGAGAAGCGCCACGAGCACTTGGTTCTTGCTGCCATTGGGCACGCGAAGGCAGAGGGAGCAATCAAACTGCTGCAATGGTGTGGCGGTCATGCCTACCCATCCTCTATTATATAATGTGTCCGTCTTTGACAGTATGGCATAATGTGGATTGCTTGCTGAGAAAGGGTCGTCAGAGCTTATGGTTATGGCGTGGTTAGACATCCATCCTCCCAGCACGTTCTTGCCTTCCCCGTCTTTCGACGCATTCTCAAAGTCGCGATTCCTCACCATCTCAGCACTCAGTCCGCAGTCATCGGCATTATCCGCGCCTTTGAGCGAGATGCCTACGAGATTGCTGGATATGCGCTTCGTTTTCGAAGGCTCTATCGTCAGCGTGGCAGCCACGTCGGGTCCCATGTCTGCAAAGCGTCGCGAGTCGTCTTTCATTCGCTCTGAGAAGAGAACCCTGTCATGATCCACTGCCGCAAGATAATTTATTATATAGTCGAGATGTATCTTGGGCACTTGATACATGTTGCCGGCATATTCCTTGCCAGCCACGGTTGCCGAGTCCATGATCCATGCGTCATCGCTTATGGAACTGGGCTCTTGCGCCTCGTCGAAATGGCGGAAGCTGTTATCTGCCTTGACATATCTCTTCACTCCGCCCTGAGTCTTGAAATATATGTCGAACGTGCCATCGTCCATCTGGAACATCACCGGTTCCAGCACCCCTTTGTCGGTCATCCGTGGGAAGTCTTGCGGCCGCCACGTCACGAGATCCTCGCTATAAGCCGCGGCAAGGCATTGGGCATTGTCATCCACAGAGAAGAGCATCCGCCACGATCCGTCAGTGGCATGGCAGACATAAGGTGTCAGCATGCTTTTCCCGTCGGCAGCGGAAGCAAAACTCGACTCACAGAGCCGCCCCGCGTCCATCCATTGCTCTTGTTCGGTGAGGTAAGCCACGTGCAGCCCGTCGTGATCTTCAGGACTGTAAAGGAATATCTGGCAAGTGGTGTCCTTGCCCACAATCTCATAAGCGGGCTTGGTCTGTGCCCCTGCCTCAAGGGCGAAAATGGCTAGCGCCAACGACAGTATGTTCTTCATGGGTCTTCTGTTTATCGTGACATGGCAATGTGCCACTTATCGCAAAATTAACAAAAAACGCACAAACGTGAGCAAGTTTCACCCTTTTCTTTGCCAGAATGGAATTTATTTATTAACTTTGCATCGTTTAATGCGCTTGTGGCGAAATTGGTAGACGCGCCAGACTTAGGATCTGGTGGTTTATGCCGTGTAGGTTCGAGTCCTATCAGGCGCACGCAAAGAAATCCTAACTGCTTGAATATGAGTGGTTAGGATTTTTCATTTTAAAAACTATACTATCATGAAAAAGAACAACGGCCTGGGTCTTATAATATTCACGGCAATGCTCTTGGGGTCTTATGGTTGGACTAAATACAACGAGCACCAGAGTGAGATCGCCAGAAACGAGGCGAGCAAGACCATAGCAGAGATTGAGGCGCGAAACGATCGAGAATATCAGGCCAAACAAGAGGCAGACGCGCAAGGCAAAGAAGCCATGGCTATAACCATAGACCAAGGCGCGGCCTACGAGGTTCCGAGGTGGAGCAAGTCGAAGCCACAAGAGCAGATGCTGCACCGCTACGCCTACGTCACGTCTTACAACAAGGACACGCGCACGCCAAACTGGGTGGGATGGGAGCTGACAGCCGACCATACCGACGGCGACTACGCCAGAAAAGGGCATAAGTTCATGGAAGACCTTGACGTGCCCGCGCCAAGAGCCACTTACTCCGACATCCGTGAAAGCGAATGTGGCTATCAGAGGGGCCATATGTGTCCGGCAGGCGACAATAAGTGGTCGTACAAGGCGCAGAAAGAGGCTTTCTTGATGACAAACATCTGCCCGCAAAACGGCTACTTGAACGAGCGCGACTGGAAATACCTTGAGGAGGCTTGCCGTGACTGGGCAATGCGTTATGGCAAGGTTTACATCGTGGCTGGGCCGATATACTATGGCAAGAGCCACAATACCGTTGGCGAGCATCAAGTTGCAGTGCCCGACGCTTTCTTCAAGGTGGTGATGCGAACCAAGGGGGCATCGCACGACGCGCAGGCCATCGGCTTCATTTACGACAACCAGTCGGGACACCACGACATGAGCTATTACGTGCGCTCGGTGGACGAGGTGGAGGAAATCACGGGGCTCGATTTCTTCTATCAACTCGACGACAAGGTGGAGAACAAGATAGAAAGCCGGAGCAATCTCAACAAGTGGTAGTAAAGAAACGCGAAAGAAGCCGTACGACAGCATAGGTCGTACGGCTTCTTTTTTATTTTATAGGGTCTTTATTTATAACCCTTTGCCATGCTTCTTATTTTGTGCACACGGGACGAACGCACATTCCATTGTATATGTACGTACTCATCAGCGTGGGAGTCGAGGAGCTATTGGTGAGATAATAAGACCAATAGTCTTCGGCATGTATCGGCAGGTCATTGTATGAGCCTGACCAATAATAGCACTTGTTGTCGCTGGTCAATGACGTGCCCAAGTAGAAGCCCGTGAACGGCAAGAAGATCTCGTTGCCATTTGTGCCCTTGATTTTGAAGCCACCGTCGGTTTTAGTCCAGGTGCAATTATTGACGAGTTCGCTTATCTCCGTCTCTGTTGGCATGCGCCATGTGCCTCCCCACAACTTCACGGCTGCGTCGTTGTCGGTATCAGATATGGTCGTGCTTGGGATATTGTATGTCTGCGTGGAGGCATCGTACCATTGATACTGGCTCAAGCTGAAGTCATTGCCGGCAGTGGTGCTTCCCCATGAGAAGTAAGACCCCGGCTCGGTTTCCGACTTCGCGCCGAGATTATAAGTGGCCCACTTCACGCTCAGACCAAGGTCAACGGCCTTAGCCAACTTGCCAGCCTCGGTGGTGTCTCTTGTTTCGATAATCGGCGTGTCAGGATCAGAGCTCTTGTTTCCATAGACAGGGCGTACAAGCATGTGCCAGCCCTTTTGGTCCTGAGGCTCGTATGTGAAACTTACCTTGCCAAGCAAGACGCCTTTTGCCCATGTCTGCGACGTGTTCTCGGAAGTCCAATAGTCAGCCGACTGGTTCACATCCTGCTTTCCATAGCTTGTTTGGTAACCGCCACGCGGCAAGTAGATGTAGTTGCCGTTGCTCGCTGTCACCTTATAGACCTTGGTGCCATTGGCGAGAGTGACGATCTCCTTGGTAAGCTTTTCAAGTTCCGCCCACTCTGCCGGAGTTGGCATGCGCCATTTGTCTCCCCATTGTGTCGTGGCAACGTCGTATTTTGTACCCGAGATGTCGTCGTATTCATTGGGGTAATCGTTGTTTACAAACGACTGGTTCTCGCCGGTATTGTCTCCCCAGGCAATGTATGAACCGTATTCGTCCTCAGAAGAGGCACCCACATTCCATTTGGCCCATTTCACGCTCAAGCCAAGGTCAACCATTTCAGCTATCGGGAACTTTGGCTTGGTCTTGAGACTGGCTGTCGTGCCCAAGTTTCGTTGTCCTTGACAAACTATATATCCAGCGAAATAGTATGTTGTGTTAGGATTCAGGTTTTCCAAATGGAAAGTATAAGAGCCATCCTCTATGCTTGACACCTCGCCAGTCACCTTGCTGTTCTGGTCGGGGTCGATGCTTGAAGTAGTGCCATAACAAAGGCCTATCTCTGAAGCTTCATCATAGCTACCCTCGAATGTCACCTTGATATAGGCATCGTTCTTTGAGTAATTGGTCACGGAGACACTCTTCACCTTCGCGCCCTCGTAGTAAGCACCATAAACAGGACGGATTTGCAAGCCAAGATAGCGGACGGAGTCGGCGGTTGAATTGTCGGTAGAGTTCAGGATGAGCGCCGAAGCGGTTTGGTCATTTGCCTTGCTTAAGGAACCTGTCCAGTAAGCACCAAGCGTGTTGTCGTTTATGGTTGTCTCACCGTTGCGATAACCTTGCATTGGCAGGAAAATCGACTTCGTAGCATCAGCCTTTGATGTTACTGTCCAACCCTTACGGGCATCATCATAAGCCCAGTCGCAACCTTCTAACAGTTCTTTCACCTCCTTCAATGTAGGCATGCGCCACTGGTCACCCCAAAGCATGTGAACAAGGTCATACTTGCTGTTCACGATGTCTGAAGTGGGGTGAAGCACGGGGAAATAGTTGAGAATGGTAGACTGGTTCAAGCCTGTGGCATCGCCCCACCCTACGTAATAGCCAGGAGCGGTGGCTGCGGTGGCACCGAAATTGACAGGTGCCCATTTCACACTCAGTCCGAGGTCAACGGCCTCTGGTATGTCTGGAGTGTCAACAGAGCCCAACGGCTCAAAGGTAACGTTTTGTATATCCCATACCTTCTTTTCTATCTTATCGCCATTGGCAAGGGTGATCACCATCTTGTATTGTGCGTGAGCGGTAATGGCGAGGACGAGGAAACTGAATAATAGGAAAATGTATTTCTTCATCGTTTTATGATCTTAAAGGATTGATTATTAGCCTTAATAATGTAAACACCTGCTGGCTGATTGCCAAAATCAACCACGGCTCTTTCATTGCCTCTGTCAATCCTTGCATTAACTTGGGCTCCAGACAATGAATAAACCATGACGCGGACAGAATTGCCCAAGCCGTCAATATATACCGTCCTGCCGTCTACAAAACGGAATGTAAAGGGTGACGAAGCGTCTGCGTTATCGGTTTTCTTTACAACATCAATACCTGTTGTGGATTCGGTCTTGAAATAAAACTCTTGCACATTGCTTAACTCCGTGCTGAAGTCTGACGTGTTGATATATAGTTTCTCCGTATCGAACGTGACTACAGGCTTATTGGCAAGGATGAATATCTTCTCAGAATTATCATTTAGTTTCACCACAAGCTGGCTTGGCTCATTGCTCGCGAAAACACTCGCATACAACGACAGAAAGAAGAGAAGACTAAGAAAATATTTTGGAATGCGGTTCATAAGTAAAATTAAATTATTCTTTACGTACAATCTTACCCTTGAAGTAGATCATAAGCGGACTTTTCTTTGAGTTGCTGTAAACTCCTACCTTTTTCTCATAATCGCCCGGGAAGAAACCTGTCATATCTATAGTCACCCTAAGCGTATCGACCCCATTGGCGGGGATTTTTTTCCTTGGGTAGCTTACAGTGGTGCAAGTGCAGTCGGTTCGCGTATCCTTTATCTTCAAAGGTTCCTTACTCTTATTAACGAAAGGTATATCGAACGTCCTACGGGCACTGTCTGTATAGATGATTCCCATGTCGTATTTAACCTTCTTGATAGTAAGTTTGGCATAGCCTTGGGCATAACCAAACTGAAAGGAAGAAAGCAAAAGAACAAAGGACAACGCTAACTTAATAGGAGTTGACATTCTTATCGTAAACATCTACAACCCCCTCAGCATTCTTGTCCAACAACGTGAGATACCACTTGCCATTCTTCACGACAGGATTAAGCGACATCCTTGAGACACCTATGCCTTTGTCAAGGTCGCCATTCTTGGTTATTTGAATCAACACGTCCACTTGATTGTTTTTGTCGGAACGCAACACAAACGAGTTTGTCTTGGCAGCATAAATAGGCATTTGCGAATAAGCCTTAATGAAGCCCTTGCGCTCCATGGGCGATAGTGGAACAACACTGTCGTGCCTTACCTTATAGAGCATGTTGGCAGCCTTCTCAAGGTCTTTCTTCTCAACCAGCTGCGTATAGCGCTGCACCATATAGTTGATGTTAGAAGAATCCTGCTTTGTATAGCTCATTGTGGCAGGGCGAAGATATTCATAAACACCTGCATCCTTCGTCTTCTTTTTGCAACCTGTCAATGAAATGACAATGCAAGAAACGATGATCAATGACTTTGTGAAATTCATATCACTGCTTATTTAATGAAAAAAGGAGAGGAGAACGATTCTCCTCTCCCTATGAGATTTTATTTAATCCTTATGGATTACTTCTTAGCGTTAGAGTGTGTACGCTTAACGTTCACGGTGATTGTCTGAGGAACCTCACCCCAATCGTATGTTACGACAACAGGAATCTGAACCTTGAAGTCTGCGGTTGTAGAGTTGTAGTTCTTGTAAGTCAGCTTACCGTCGTTGTAAACGAAGTCGATAGCACCGTTGACGTTCTGCAGAGCAACCATCTCTGTATTGCCGTTCTGGTCGGTCAGCACGTCAGAGTTGGTGCTGATCTTCTGACCGTCTGCCACACCAACGACCTTCACGCCCTTGATGCCGTAGAACTGCTCATAGCCATCCTGCCAAAGGTCACGCCAGTCAGAGAATGTCAACAACTTCATCAGGTCGATAACCTGAGCTGCGTCACCAGCGTCCTCAACATCAGCAGTTGTGTTGGTGATGTTCAATGGGCGGAGGAAGCGAACATTGAATGTGTTGTCAGTCAATGGGAGGTCGTGGCAAGCGTTCTTGGCGAAGATGCCAACGATAGCAGTCAGAGTCTCATCGGTGAGCTCGTTGTGCTTCTTGTAGTTGAGGAGATCCTTAGCATACTCAGTCTCCTGATAAACAGCCTTCTGAGCATTAACCTTCTCACCCTCAATCTTCACAACAGCCTGCTTATCGGTCTGACCCTTGACGTTAGCCTCGAGAGTCTTGCCATCAGCAGATACGCTCAAAACGTATGTCTTGCCTGTGAGACCCTTGAACTCCTTGCCAACGTTTGCCTTGTCGAACTGGAGGTCGAGAGTCAGCTTGCTAGCAGCATACTCCTTGCCAGCGGTCTCGTCAACGAGGTTGGTAAGAATAGCAGCAGCATCGATCTTGTTGCCAACGAATGCCTCAGCGAGAACCTTCTCGAATGGCTTGTCACCATTAGCAACGATATCGTTGTCGTTAGGACTGTTGACGTTCATGTCGAACTCATACTTGCCTGAACCTGCAACACCGTTCTTCTCTGCCCAGATGGTAGAGTTCTTGGCTGGGTCGAGGTTCAAAGAAGCAGAAGGCATTGTGCCAACGAGGCTACCGGTCTTGAAGACAACGTATACGTCTGGACCAACGGTCTTGTCAGCTGAAGCATACTTGATAGCTACGCTTGTGCCAGCCTTCTTGTCTGTAACGAACAGCTTGTAAGCCTCGCGGCTTGTCAACTCCCACTTGAGGGTACTTGACTTAGTGCCATCAGGATTGTCGTCCTTATCAATGATTGTTGAAGCAGTACCAATCTTGGTTGCAAGCTCCTGGAACTTACCCTTTGCATCAGCCTGATACTGAGTAAGATCATCCTCGTCACCAACGATTGTGTAGTTTTTCTCAAACTCCTCACGGGTCAAGCCAAGCTCCTTATAGAGATCCTGCTCAGTGATGTACCACTTTGTAGCATAAGACCATGAGTTTGGTGTGCACTCGCCGTTGTAAGCGTAGTCAGCACCCTGATAAGAGATGCTCTTGTCATAAGAGATAGGAGACTCCTTCTCATCAACGATCTTGATGCGGATGTAACCGTAGTCGTAAACCTTGCCAGTCTGCTGGTCAACCAATGTGACGCGAACGACAGGAGTACGGCCAACCTCTTGTGCGCGAACCTGCTCTGAACCATAAGCAGCCTGCTTACCATCGGCAGTAGGAGCCTGTGGACGGAATGTGTAGCCATCAGAAGCGATAGCGGCGTGAGCTGACTCGTCGGTAGCGTTAGTACCCTTGAAGAGAGCTGTCAGAGTGAACACATACTTGAAGTTAGCGTCGAATGTAGCGTCATCGAGCTTAGCGAAAGCACCCTTAACGTTCTTGTAGTGTGTCTCAACGAACTTTCTCAAGTCGAGAGTCTGATCCCAGTTACAGTAAACCTGAGCGTCAAACGTGTTGCTTGCCTCGTTCACTGTCTGCATCAGGTGACCATAAGCAGTACCGTTCTCGATCTCGCAAGGAGACAGAGCACTCTTGGCAGCATCTGGGAAGAGGTGACCGTTGACATCGTTGTTGGTCAGAGCCAACTTGAGGTCAGAAACCTTCTCAGTGTACAATGTAGCGTAGTCGGAAGTGATAGTAGTATCCTTATCGTTCTTCGTTGCTACGTTAACCTGAGTGGCGAAGTTTGTAATAGAATCGTTCTCCAGAACGCTCATGATCTTTGTAGGATCGTTAACGTCGAGGTTAACTGTCAGGATGCCATTCTCAGCAGCCCAGCTCTTCACGCTGATACCAGCGGCAGCAGCCTTTGTGACATACTCGAGGTCACCAGACAATACATTAACTGTAGTTGTCTTCTCATCGAGCTTAGCTGAAGATGGGTTCATGTGGTATGTGGCAGCGAAAGAAAGCACCTTTGTGCCATCGCCCATGGTGTAGCGAGTGTCATCGCCATAACCCTTGGCTTCCTTCTTGTCCCAATCCATGTTGCTGATCCAAGCAGCGTCATTCACAGCGTTGAAATCAAGATAGAGAAGCTTGGTAGCCTCAACACCCCAGTAGTAAGACTGTGGGATGAAGACAAGGCTGCGGAGGCTCTTCTCCAACAACACGTTCAGCACGTTGATGTTGGCGTTGATAGCATCGATGCTGTTTGAGAGGCTCTGCAACTTTGAAGTCAGCTCTGCAACATCCAAATCCTTTGTCTTAGCCTGAAGAGCCTTGACATCGGCGAGCAACTGCTCGTAAACGGTCTTAGCGTCACCACCCTGACCAATCAGAGTGTTGAGGGCATTGATCTGCTGCTGCAAGTCAGCGTCAGCGGCAACACGATAGTCAGCCTCATTGCTGATAGCCTTTCCGAGACCATCGGTCACAGACTCCAACTGACCCTTGATAGAAGCGCAAGAATCCTCAAGAGCCTTCTGGTCAGCCTTGAGAGCGAGAGTTGCATTGATGTTCTTCAGGGTGCTCTCAGCCGTAGCCAAGCGAGACTCCAAAGCGGCGATGTCAGACTTTGCCTTTGTAATGGCCGTGGTGTTCTCAGTAACCTGGCCCTGAAGAGTAGTCAACTTACCGTTGGCTGTCTCGAGCTGGGTCTTCAATGATGAAATCTCAGTCTCCAACGCTGTCTTGGCCGAAGCAAGATCCTTCTGGAGGGTCTCTATGGCAGACTTGTTGTTGTTGATATCATCATCGTAGTCCTTACAGGAAGTAACAGTACCTGTTGCGCCTGCAGCGAGCAGACCCATGAACAGATAACCGAAAATCTTCTTTTTGTTCATACGATTAAAAGATTAATTAAAC
>CAVKWN010000086.1:0-13084 GCA_963660075.1 Lachnospiraceae bacterium | reverse complement strand
CTTGCCGCCAACGGATTGCTTACCACGAAGCCCAATCCCATGGTTGGCGCGGTGATAGTGGCTGGTGACGGGCGGATAATAGGCGAGGGATTCACCTCGCCTGTGGGCGGCCCCCACGCTGAGGTCAACGCCTTTGCGTCGGTGAGGAAAGAGGATGAGGCGCTCCTTTCGGGAGCCACCATCTACGTGTCGCTTGAGCCTTGCAGCCATTGGGGACACACGCCGCCTTGTTGCGACTTGGTTATCAGCAAGGGCGTGAAGAGATGCGTTTGCGGTTGCGTGGATCCGTTTGCCAAGGTGCAGGGCAGGGGCATACAGCGCATGCGCGACGCTGGCATAGAGGTGACCGTTGGCGTGCTTGAGGAGGCCTGCAAGGCGATGAACCGCCGTTTCATGGTCTTCAACGAGCATGGAAGACCTTACATAGTGCTGAAGTGGGCGCAGACCGCCGACGGGTTTATCAGCGGGAAGGATGGGACGCCGATTCGTATATCCACGCCATTCACCCAGATGCTTTCGCATAAGCTTCGTGCAGAGAGCGACGCCATACTCGTGGGGCGTCATACCTTGGAGACCGACCATCCGCGCCTTGACGTGAGGCAGTGGAGCGGCAAGAACCCCGAGGCCATTGTGCTGTCGAGCAGTTTGAAGAGCGTGCCAGAAGATTTCGTGTGCCTCGACAGCATAGAGGCTGTGGTGTCACATTTGATGGACGAGCGCCGTCAGAGCCTGATAGTGGAGGGTGGCGCTATGACGTTGAAAGCGTTTCTTGACCGTGGACTGTGGGACGAGATTCGTGTGGAGACTTCGCCAATGGTCATTGGCGAGGGCATTGAGGCTCCGCGGTTGCCTCATGGCGTGGTGCTCTCGCGGCGAGAGAGTTTCGACGGCAACGTCATTTGTTGGTATCGTAGGGAGTAGGCTCGGCTGCCATCTCCATGTGCTCTTCTGTTTGCTTATAGCGGACGGTGCGGTCTTGGAGGTAGATATGGTTGAGCGTGAAGGCGACAGACTTGAGTGTCTCCTCGCGCCTGTCGGGACTCAATTCGCACTCCCACACCACTATGACGTGCCATCCCATCTTGGCCAGTTTGCGATGCTCTTCCTTGTCGCGCTCTTGGTTGCGCCTTATCTTCTTCTCCCAAAAGTCGACATTTGTCTTGGGCAGCCTGAAATCCTTGCAGTCGTGGCCATGCCAAAAGCAGCCGTTCACGAAGATGCACGTGCGGTATTTGCGCAGCACGATGTCGGGGTGCCCAGGCAGGCGGTTCAAGTTCAGCCTATACCTGAAGCCGAGCCGCCAAAGGTATTTTCTTACCGTCAATTCGGGCTTTGTGTCTCTCGAACGGACGGCAGCCATCATCATGCTTCGCTTTTCTTTTGAGATTTCCGCCATTCAGCTGTCTTTAATGTTCGCAAAATTAGCAATAATGTGGAAAAGAAGGCTAATAAATACATAAAAAAGACTGAAAGAGGGAAAAAACAACACCATGTTCATAAGGCTATTTTCATGCCATCGGCTTTACAGTGCAAAGTCACTGGCTTTCCACTGAAAACTCGATGGGATTCCACTGTAAAGCCGATGACTTTGCACTGTAAAGCCGATGAGGGTGCAGAGGTATATTAAAAAAGCCGTTGGGAAGTTGATTCCCAACGGCTTTTTATATGTGTGTTGTGTAAAGCCTAAGCTTAGTCGGCAGACAGAGAGAAACGCTTGAAGGCCAAAACCTTCAGGTCCTTCGACTGCTTGTTGAGCCACTGAGTAACGCTCTCCTTGGCACCCTCGTCGCCGAACTGGAACTCCTGATCTACGAGGCAGCTCTCCTTGAAGAACTTAGCCATACGACCCTTTGCGATGTTCTGGATCATCTGCTCCTTCAAGTTGGCGGCAGCGGAAACAGACACCTCCTTGCGGATTTGCTGAGCCTTGTCGGCCTCCTCTTGTGTGAGCCAGCCCTTAGCCATGTTGCTTGCGATGTGGTCGTCGCTGTCTACGAGGTTGGCGTTGATGCCAGCCTTCTTCAGTGCGACGTTCACCTGACGCTCGATCTGCTCCTCCTTGGTCTTCTCGATGGCGATGCGAAGCTCCTCGTCCTTCACGCTCTGAGGAACGCTTGCCTCGTCGAGAGCCACGGGCTTCATGGCAGCCACCTGCATGGCAACCTTGTAGCCAGCCTCCTCGTTGTCCTCGGAGAGCTGAACCATTGTTGCCAGAGTGTGACGGCGCATGTGATCGTATACAGCGATGTTGGCACCCTCGAGCACGTTGTAGCCGTCGAGCTCCATCTTCTCGCCTACGACGCCAGAACGACGTGTGACAGCCTCTTCAACCGTGATGCCGTCCTTTGTCTGCAGGGCCTTCACCTCGTCGAGAGAGTGAGCCTTGGCAGCGATGGCAAGGTCGAGGATTTCCTGTGTCAGGGCGATATAGTCGGCACCGTTGGCAACGAAGTCGGTCTCGCACTTCAATGCGATCATTGCGGCGAAGCCATTGTCGTTCTTAACGAGAACGCAACCATTGGATGTGGTACGGTCGGAACGCTTTGCGGCGATAGCCAAACCACGCTCGCGTACGAGCTCCACAGCCTTGTCGATATCACCATCAGCCTCGGCGAGGGCCTTTTTGCAGTCCTTCATACCGGCGCCGGTCATGGCGCGCAGCTTCTTGATGTCTTCAATTGTAACAGCCATAATTGTGTTTTCTATTTTATTGTTGATGTCTTACTCAGCTGCAGGAGCTGCCTCTTCTGCTTTAGGAGCCTCTGGGGCGTCCTCGCGGCGTGCGCGACGGTTGCGACGGCGACCCTCTGCTGCCTCCTCGGGCTGCTCAGCGGCGGCCTTGTCGTCAGCCTTCTCTGCCTTGTGCTCCTCCAAGCCCTCAGCGATAGCTGCGCAGCAAGCGTCGAGGATGGTCTCTACAGAATCCTTGGCATCGTCGTTGGCAGGGATCACGTAGTCTATGTTGTGAGGATCAGAGTTGGTGTCAACGATACCGAACACGGGGATGCCCAGACGGTTGGCCTCCTTCACGGCGATGTGCTCTTTCATCACGTCGACCACGAAGAGTGCAGAAGGCAGACGGTTGAGGTCGGCGATAGAGCCGAGGTTCTTCTCCAACTTGGCGCGCTGACGGTTGATTTGCAGCAACTCGCGCTTTGAGAGGTTAGAGAATGTGCCATCGTTCATCATCTTGTCGATGTTGGCCATCTTCTTCACGGCCTTGCGGATCGTTGGGAAGTTGGTGAGCATACCACCGGGCCAGCGCTCGATAACGTAAGGCATGTTGACGCTTGCGGCCTTCTCGGCAACCACGTCCTTGGCCTGCTTCTTTGTGGCCACGAAGAGAATCTTGCGACCGCTCTTGGCGATAGCCTTGAGAGCCTCGGCGGCGTCGTCGATCTTGGCTACAGTCTTGTTGAGGTCGATGATATGAATGCCATTGCGCTCCATGAAGATATAAGGAGCCATAGCGGGATTCCACTTACGCTTCAGGTGACCAAAGTGGCAACCAGCCTGAAGAAGCTGTTCGAATGATGTTCTTGACATTTTTGTTTTCTTGTTTTAAAATTGTTTACTTTCCTTGTTAATTCTATCTCATTGATTAGAACCAGCAGGCAGGTAGCCATGTGGATCCTGCCTGTTTGGATGCTAAACGGCGGATTAACGCTTACTGAACTGGAAGCGGCGGCGAGCCTTTGGCTGACCTGGCTTCTTACGCTCAACGGAGCGGCTGTCGCGTGTGAGGAAGCCGTTGTCCTTGAGGTTCTTCTTGTCCTCAGCGTTGATCTTCACCAGGGCGCGAGCGATGGCGAGACGCAGAGCCTGGCTCTGGCCTGTGTAACCACCACCGTCGAGGTTGGCCTTGATGTCGTACTTCTCAGCAACCTCGAGCAGCGACAGAGGCTGCTTCACCACGTAGCGAAGGATTGCTGATGGGAAATACTTTTCTATGTCTACTTTATTGATTGTGATCTTACCGGTACCCTCTGTGAGGTAAACGCGGGCTACGGCGCTCTTGCGGCGGCCGATTGCGTTGATAACTTCCATCTCTATTGATTATTTATACTGGTTAATGTCGATGTTCTTTGGCTGCTGAGCTGCCTTGTCGTGCTCAGCTCCCTCGAAGATGTAAACGTTGTCCATCAGTGAGCGGCCGAGGGGACCCTTCGGCAGCATGCCCTTGATGGCGTGGCGCAGCATCTTGTCGATGCCGTTTGGACGTGTGCGCAGGTCGGCAGGCGTGTTGAAACGCTGGCCACCTGGATAACCAGTATAGCGAGTGTAGATCTTGTCAGTCTCCTTCTTGCCAGAGAACTGAACCTTGGCTGCGTTGATGATGATGACGTTGTCACCGCAGTCTACGTGAGGTGTGAAACTGGGCTTGTATTTGCCGCGGAGCAGCTTTGCGACCTTAGAGCACAGACGGCCCACAATCTGGTCGGTGGCATCCACGACGACCCACTCCTTCTTTGCCGTCTCCTTGTTGACGGAGACAGTCTTGTAACTTAATGTGTCCATTTTTTGAACTTGAATAATAAAAATGAATGTTTAATAATTGTAGTAGATGAACAGGGGCCTCGCGGTGCCTCCAGTCTAAAAGAGACCATCCATGGCTTTAACCCTGAACGCGCAGACGATTCACTAACCGTGACGCATGGCCTTACGCGACACTATTAACACGCCTGTACTGAGACGGTTCTAAGAATGCCGCCCCAATCCGAGGTGCAAAGGTACATATATGTAATGAGTATTGGGGTACTGAAGCAGAGGGAATTTTGTTTGTTTATGCATTATTAACAAATCGGGCGTTCGTAATGTTTTATTTGGGATTTTTTCCACGGGTGTTTTCTTGTAAGTTCGGAATAATATTCGTATTTTTGCCAAAGGAATCGGGATTAATTGAATCGACTATGAAACTTGCTTTTTTGATTAACGTACAGAAAGACGCGTGTCATTTGCGCGATCTCGTAAGCAGTCTTCCTGCTGACGCTGAATATTATATACATGTGGATGGCAGCCGCGACATTCTGCGCTTCATGCGCCAAGTGGGGGGTGTCAATGTGCATTTCCTCACACGTAGGGTAAGGACGGTCGTGGGCGGTCTCAGCGAGGTGAATGTTCAAGTGAGGTTGATTCGCGAGGCTCTTTCCTGTGGCGCTGACTATCTCGTGGCGATAGGTGGGCTTGATTATCCTCTGTGGAGCAACAATCGCATCAAGGAATATTTCGCTGGCTTGGGCGGAAGGCAGATCATTGCGGGCGTCGCCATGCCTGGCATGGGCAGTATGGCATACAAGTACACCGACTTCCAGCTTTTCAATGACCACGTGTGGGAGAGTAGCTCGTTCAAGGGCAAGGTTCGCCGGCTCGCCCGCCTCGTGTTGTCGGGGAGCCATATACACAAGACCCTTCGCGTACATTGCCCTCTTAAGACTTATACATTATATAAAGGAGGAACATCGTGGGCAATAACCCGCGAGATGGGAAACCTTATCGTCAGGGAGTGGGACGAGAACGAGCATCTGAAGACTTATTTCAGCACGAGCTATCGTCCTTTGGAGACTTTTGTGCCAACCGTGGCGTTGAATTCTTCGCTTGCGTCCCGATGCGTATTGGTCGAAGGCGAGGATTATGATGAGGAATCGCTGATGCCCCTTACCCATTTCAATGGCAGGCGCTCGTCGAGGATCCTCACCGAGGACGACTTCCAGGCGGTGTGCGACAGCGAAAAGATGTTCGCCCGGCAATTGGTGTCTGGCTACAGCGACGGCCTGAAGAGCATGATAGACGCAAAGCGCAACCGCTGATAGAGAGTTGCCATTAGGCGGCTGTTTTGTGGCTATAGGCACTGTGAAATTGCAAGTACAAAAATACTTGTAATGTAAAAGCACATTTTTTTCTTGTTTCTGATTTTAAGTGTTAACTTTGCACTTATTAATCTAAAACGCCAAAAACTATGAAAAAAACGATCTCGGCTGCAGTGTTTTTCATGGCGACCGCCGTACTCCCGGTGTCTGCCCGCACTGCCGTGTCGAATGGTTATCCCTATGCACAAGTGCCTTTTACCAGTGTGAAGATTACCGCCGGTACCTTTTGGGGCGACCGTCTGAAAGCTGTGCGCGAGGTTACCGTGCCACTGGCTTTCTCGAAGTGTGAGAGCGAAAGGCGATACAAGAACTTTGAGATGGCAGCCTATACCCTGCAGCATCCCGGTCATGCCGGACTGAATACCCCGGCATGGGACGTGAGCACGTTTATGGGCTTCTCATTCGACGATACCGATGTCTATAAGACTATAGAAGGCGCCAGCTATATACTGCAGACTTATCCCGACAAGAAGATGGTGGCATACATCGACAGTGTGCTCAATGTAGTGGCGGCGGCACAGGAACCCGACGGCTACCTGTACACGGCCCGCACCATCAACCCCGGCCATCCGCATGCCTGGTCGGGCGATACACGTTGGAGTAAGGTTGAAGATTTGAGCCACGAGCTCTATAACCTCGGTCATATGGTAGATGCCGCCTGTGCCCACTATCAGGCCACGGGCAGCACACGCTTCCTTGACATAGCGCGCCGTTATGCCGACTGTGTGGTCAGGGAGGTGGGTCCCAACGCTGGTCAGCACCGCGTGGTGCCTGGACACCAGATAGCCGAGATGGCTCTGGCACGCCTCTATACCTTGACGGGCGAAAAGAAATACCTCGACGAGGCCAAGTATTTTCTCGATACGCGTGGCAAGACCGGCATACGCGCCCTCTACTCGCAGAGCGACAAACCCGTCTTGCAGCAGACGGAGGCATGGGGACATGCCGTGCGTGCTGGATATATGTATGCCGGCATTGCCGATGTGGCAGCCTTGACGCAGGACTCTGCCTACATCAACACCATCGGCCGCCTGTGGCAAAACATCGTTTCGTGCAAGTATTACCTTACGGGAGGTGTAGGCGCGCGTCATGATGGCGAGGCATTCGGCGCCAACTACGAACTGCCCAACATGACGGCCTACAACGAGACCTGTGCAGCCATAGCGCAGGTGTATCTCAACGAGCGCATGTTCCTGCTCCATGGCGACAGCAAGTACATTGACTGTCTGGAGCGCACGCTCTACAACGGCGTCATCTCGGGCATGAGCGTAGATGGCGGACGCTTCTTCTATCCCAACCCCCTGTCGAGCGACGGCAAGTATGCCTTCAACTCTGACAATACCACTACGCGCCAGCCTTGGTTCGGATGTGCCTGCTGCCCAAGTAACCTTTGCCGTTTCATCCCTTCCGTACCGGGCTACCTCTACGGTGTGAAGGACAATAATATATATGTCAACCTCTTTGCCGGAAACACCTCCACCATCCGTGTGCAGGACAAGGATGTGGTGTTGGAGGAGACCACGGAGTATCCATGGAACGGTGACATCAAGATTGTGGTAAGGAAGAGTGGTGTGAAGAATGCCAACTTGCTGGTCCGCATACCCGGCTGGGTGCGCAATCAGGTGGTGCCGAGCGACCTCTACCGCTATAGCGACACGGCTAAGCCTGCCTACAGCGTCACCGTAAACGGACGAGCCGTGGAGGGCGACATTGATGCCAACAAGGGGTATCTTCCGGTAAAGGGTATCAAGAAAGGTGATGTGGTACGCATACACTTCGACATGCCCGTACGCACCGTAGTGGCCAATAATCGTGTGGCTGACGACCGTGGCAGGGTGGCAGTGGAACGTGGTCCGCTGGTCTACTGTGCCGAGGCAGCCGATAACGGTGGCGCTTCGGTGTTGCGTGCGGTGATGAATGCCCGTCCGACATTTACAGAGGTAGACGGCTACACCATTGCCAATACCGAGACGCAGGGTGCCCCTGCCTTTGCGGTAAAGGCCATCAAGACCCAGGCGCAATTGCTTGGCGAGAATGCCGACGGCACAGTGTCTGCCTCTCCGTTGCAGCTCACGCTCATACCTTATTATGCATGGAACCACCGTGGTGCCAACGAGATGAACGTGTGGATGCTGCAGGGGCTTAAGGCCGTGGAAAGGTAGAATGTTGCGGGCATGACTGAAATTTGTGTTCGAACAAGCACGTGAAATAAACCAAGTTGATTTAAACAAACCTAAGAATAACAATGAAAAAGAAAAGACAGCTTTTACTTTCCGCAATGATTGCCTCTGCTATGGCAGCCAATGCACAGGTAACCATCAATGTGGATGCCTCCGCCCCTGGCGTCAAGGTTTCACCTAATTTGTATGGCATCTTCTTCGAGGACATCAATCATGCTGCCGACGGCGGCCTCTATGCCGAGTTGATCAGCAACCGTTCTTTCGAGGACGCGGACAACGATATTCCTACTTGGAAGACTTCTGCCAAGGCTGGCGCGAAGATTTCCACACAACTTGTCAATAAGGGGTTGCTCAACTCCGCACAGGGCAAGGCTCTCCAGCTCACTGTCGCCGCCACTCCCACCGCCACTGCCTCCCTCATCAACGAGGGCTTCTGGGGCATCAACAGCGTGCAGGGCAGGACCTATAAGCTCTCCTTCTGGGCGAAGGGCAGCTACAAGGGTGCTCTGAAGGCACAGATTATCAATGAGAAAGGCGACAAGGTGTATGCCGAGGTTGCCATCGACGGCAAAATAGGAAAGAAATGGACGAAATATACAGCGGAGCTTACTGCCAACGCCAATGATGCCAAGGCGCAGTTTGCCCTCGTTGCCGACGGCAAGGGTTCCATACAGCTTGATGTGGTAAGCCTTTTCCCTCCTACATTCAAGAACCGTGAGAACGGCTTGCGCCCCGACTTGGCACAGCTCTTATACAATATCCACCCTAAGTTCGTTCGCTTCCCCGGCGGTTGCTATGTGGAGGGACAGGAGTCTCCCGAGAATGCCTACCACTGGGAGAAAACCATCGGCCCTATCGAGGAGCGTCCCGGTCATAAGAACGTGAACTGGCGCTATCGCACCAGCGACGGCATGGGATTCGACGAGTACCTGCAGTTGGCAGAAGACCTGAACGCCAAGCCTCTCTATGTGGTGAACGTGGGTCTGTGGCACGGTGGCATGACTCCAGTAGACAGCATCCAGCCCTGGATAGACGAGTGCCTGAACGCCCTTGAGTATGCCAACGGTCCCATTACCTCCAAATACGGAGCCCTCCGCGCCAAGAACGGACATCCCGCGCCATACAACATCGAGTATCTGGAGATTGGCAACGAGAACAACCAGCCCGACCCAGCCCAGCAGAGCGACCACTACTATGAGCGCTTCAAGAAGTTCAAGGATGCCATTCTGGCCAAATATCCCAAGATGCACCTCATCGGTAACGTGGTGGCATGGGGCGACGACAACCCCAAGTGGGAGACGACCGAGAGCGTGGAGCTGCTCGACGAACACTACTATCGCAACCCGGCGTGGTTTGCCGACAACTTCAACAAGTACGACACTTACGACCGCAAGGGCAGTGAGATCTACGTGGGCGAGTATGCCGTGACACAAGGCTTCGGCAACATGGGGTCACTCGACGCAGCTCTCGGCGAGGCTGTCTACATGATGGGCATCGAGAACAACTCCGACATCGTGACTATGGCATCCTATGCCCCCATCTTCGCCAACCTCAACAACCGTATGTGGGCTCCCGACATGATACAGTACACCTCCGACAAGGTGTTCGGCACTCCTTCCTACTACGTGCAGAACGTGATGGCGAACAACATTGGAACCCGTGTGCTGAAGGTAGAGCAGAGCTCTCCTTACAAGTACGACCAAACTAAGGTGAAGCCCGCTATCTGTCGAGTGGGCATGGGCACCTGGGGCACCCAGGTTTCCTTCGAGGACAAGGGTTACAGCGACGACAAGGGCAACGCCCTGCCCATGACCCTGCAGGAATTGCCCACCGACATCAAAGGAAAGTGGCAAGCCAGCGCTGACGGCATCATCAAGCAGACCAGCAACGAGGAGTCGTGCATCCGCCTCACCCCCGGCGAGATCACCAGCGACGGCTATATATATAAGGTACGCGCAAAGAAGGACGGCGGCAACGAGGGCTTCCTCGTCATCTTCAACTATGTGGACAAGAACAACTATTGCTGGCTGAACCTCGGCGGATGGAACAACACGCAGCACGGCATCGAGAGCATCGTGAACGGTGCTAAGGCTCAGGTGGCCACCTGCGCCGGAAAGATAGAGACTGGAAAGTGGTACGACATCGAACTGAAGGTGGTGGGCGACAGCATCTTCGCATCAGTGGATGGTAAGGAAATCTTCGCTACAAAGCAGAAGGCAAATACCCAGCCAGGAATCTTCTCTACTGCTACACTCGACGAGAAGACCGGTGAGGTTATCCTCAAGATTGCCAACACCAGCACCGAGAACACTACGGCTAAGATCAATCTTCAGGGCAAGGAGATCAAGGACGGCAAGCTCATCCGCCTCTCTGCCAAGAACGGATTGGAGGAGAATACCATCGACAACCCAACAAATGTTTATCCAGTGGAGACATTCATCACCACCCAGAAGAACGGCGTTGAGGTCGAGGTGCCTGCCAACTCGCTCAACATTTTGAGACTGAAGTAATCAAGAATGATAGATAATTATAGGGTTTAGAAACCTCAAAAACAAGTCGCGTAGGGACGACATATTTTGAGGGCACTGAGAAACCTCGTGAGATTCTGAAATAGCCCATGGTAACGCACTTTTATTTTGCTGCGGAGCCATGGGCTATAACCTTTTTAAAAGAAATTCTGTTGCGATTATGAGAAATTCTGTTGCGATTATGAGTTAACATTGTCCTAAGGGTACAAAAAATACTGAATGTGCAGACGGTTAGCCTCCTTTTTCGGGGCGTTTTTAGATGGGTTAGCGCGGACTTTTTCAGTGTCATCAAAACATGTCGTCCCTAAGGGAATAGTTCTATATGTATTACCGGATAAAAAATATTAAAAAAAATCCGCCTAAATACTTGACTTTCTCGGATTTTATTCCTAACTTTGCCATGTCAAGTGTAAATTTTACACCTTTTTGTTTTACAACACTAAGGTAGGGGATTTTTTGACATGAAAAAAATCCTGGGCAACATCTTGTTGTTCAGATAATTATAAACAAACCTAAAAAAAATAGTTCAACCTAAAAGCATTAAGTTATGAAGGTTAAGAAATCTTTGCTTAAATTCGCTTGTGCTATCATGGTGGCCTTAAGTTTCACTGCTTGTGGTGATGACTGGGGCCGACAGGATGATCCTGCTGGCGGTCAGATTTATGCATCCAAGACAACAGTGGCAACTTATGACTTTGAGTATTCTGACGAGAAGCCGGAATATTCAGACATGGTTAGTCATGACGAGAGTTGCAAGATAGTCGAGGACGACTATCTTGCTAGTGATGTATTGCAATTGACAAGTAAGGGAGGTGGCAAGTTTGCCAATCCTTTCAATGATGTGAAGTTGCAAAACGGTGCTGCCATCACCTTCGTAGTGAAGATTGATGCAGACGTAGCTGAGGACGGAACAGTCGGTGATGTCGACTTGACTCGTCCTCTTATCTCATTTGGTACAGACGCCAAGGACGCTAACGCTGCTCATTTCTATTTCACTGCCAACGGACAGATGGTTTACGAAAAGGCTGGTCAGCTGGAAAGCTTGAATCTCAACGATAACGACCCTGCCTCCGTGAAGACTGGCATCCTCACTCCCAACGAGTGGCATTTCGTTGCTCTTCAGGTTTCCGACGATGGCTACCAGTTCTATGTGGACGGCAAGAAGAGCGTTTCTGGCAGTGCTTCTTCCACCCTTGCCACTTCCTTCCAGTACAAGTCTTTGGTGGAGGCAATCAATACGCTCCCTTACCTTTATATAGGTGGTGACAGCTCGTTGCCAGCTGCCGACTCAACCAATGTGGTTTCCATCGACAATGTTACTTTGATTCGTAACATGATGGAGGAGAAGGATTGGAACAAGAAAGCTGAACCAGGTAATGTGGATACGAATATTTATCTGCCAGTTGGTACGGAAGATTGCAGTGCGGCTTGGTGGTCTCAATTCTCCGACTATTTCAAGATTCAGCAGAATGAAACCATGCATTTGGAGTTCTACAACTACACTTCTGGTCAGAACAACTGGAACAACTGGTGCCTCTGCTTGTCAACAGACGCAGACCGTGATGCCGCTGGATATTCCGAGTACTTTGTAATCCGAGCCGACCGATATGGTTGGGGTAGTTCTTATGTTGAATCCAACTTCAATAATGAGGGTTATCCGACAAGCGATGTTGGTTGGACTCAGTTCCGCAAGGACATGAATGGTGCAAAGGTCGTGATGGATATCGAGCGCGAAGGTTATTTGGTTACAGTTACAGCAGTCGCTACCTGCGAGAATGGTACTGTTTATACAGAGAAATTCACAGCCGTTTGTGGCGATGGTACCCAAACCGTCCGTGCATTCTTGATAGTTGATAGCTCATATTTGAAGTTGATTTCAAACAACTGCAAACTCAAGAAGACTTTCAACCTTTCCGTTCCTAATGTAGGTACAGCAGACTGCACTGCACCTTGGTGGACTCAATTCTCCGACTATTTCCAGATTCCAGCAGGCTATGATTTGCATTTGAATTTCATTAACCACACTTCTGGTGCGGGCAACTGGAACAACTGGAACCTCTGTGTGTCTACGGACGCAGACCGTGACGGCGCTGGATATTCCGAGTACTTCGTAATCCGAAGCGACCTCTATGGTTGGGGATCCGCTTACAATGAGGCTAACTTCAGCAACATAGGTTATGGAGACTGGGATCAGTTCCGCAAGGATATGGAAGGCGCTGACGTATCGATGGATATATTGCGTAATAGTGAAGGCGAAGTTTATGTGACAGCCACAGCTACAGCTACCAACAATACAGTCTATACGGAAATGTTCCATGCGACCTGTGGTGATCCTACTTCCACAATACGTGCTTTCCTCATCGTGGATGGTTCTTATCTCCAGTTGAATCCATCGGAATGCTATGTTTATAAGGACATTTATGAGCAAGGCAAGTTGATTAACTAACATAAACGGAATAAACAATGAACAATAACATATTGCATAAGTTATTCTTGACCCTGACACTGG
>CAVKWN010000085.1:9559-13221 GCA_963660075.1 Lachnospiraceae bacterium | reverse complement strand
CGACCCAGCGTTGGCGCGCTGGATGGCGCCGGACCCGTTGGCTGAGAAATACTATAGCGTCAGTCCTTACGCGTATTGTGGAAATAATCCAATAAGAAGAATGGATTTTGATGGCAGGGATTGGTATGAAAGTGAAACGGGTGCTGCCGCGTTTTGGCAAGACAAAAAGACCCAACAATCAAATTAGACGGATACAAGTATCACAACGTTGGCTCTTCATACACGGTTTCTTATGATTGGGGTAGAATAGATTATGTTCAAAATGCCGCATTGGGCATTCATTTTAATGATGATGCTACCGAATCTTATGAACAAGGTTTGAAAAACACGTCATTGTTTACAACATTAGGTGCTTGGGGGGCTACTGGTGCTAAAGAGTATTATTATAGTGATTTTTTCAATACTTGGAAAGGACGGAATAATAAGATATACTATGGTCTTAAAGGAAGAGGCCCAAATCAATACACAGGACCAAGATCAGCCGCTAAACTTAAAAGCACAAGAATTGGACATTGCGGAAATTTTCTGAGTATGATGGGTATGTATTTTACAGATAGACAATACCGTCAAGAACTATCGAATATACCGGGGCCTAATCTTAAAAGATACTTGGACAACCGTTATAAAAGAGATCAAATTTCTAATGCAATAGGTTTCTTTGGAATATATGGAGCAGCATATAGCTTCGGGTATAATCTTGGCAATACCATTGAAGCAATTTTCGGCATTAACATTCAATATAATCCTTTCACAAGGGATTTTACTCCAATAGAACAGACATTGAAGTCGTATGATGACATGGGTGTGGACATTTATAAGTAAAGTCATGGATTTTATTTACTACGGGCTTTATCTGTTTTTCACAAAAATCGTAAGAGTTCAGAATAGTTGGAATCCAAATATAAGCATTGCTGGAGTAATGGCAATTGCTATAGTATGGCCGTTGCTATTTATAGAAGACAAATTTATAACGCAACCTAAATTATTAAGAAGGTATGATATAGGTCTTGTTTTATTACTTTCTTTAGATGTTGTTTTTTACAAGATATACACAAAGAGAGAAACGAAAGTGTTGGAAAAACACGATGGATATAGTGTTGCCATAAAGGTTCTGATTTGCATAACATCCTTAGTGACAGTATACTTGTGTTGGGCCACATCGTTATTGTAAAACATTAGGCCATAATGAAGTTCTGAGATAGTCAAAAGGGCTGATACCTCGTGAGAAATGTCAGCCCTAATTCATGTCAATCGCAAAGTTTTTTACCCAACGGCAATATTTATGAATCCCTACTTTAGCGTGAATGCAACCCTCTGCACGTCACGGCTGTTGGGACCAAACCAACACCTGGAAGTCGCCGGGCTCGCACACATAGTCGAGGTTGGAATCATAGAACTTCAAGGTCTCGGCGGTGATATCGAAACTCACCGTCTTTGTCTCGCCCTTGGCAAGGTGGACGCGCCTAAAGCCGCGGAGCTCCTCAACGGGACGAGAAACCGAGCCTACCATGTCACGGATGTACATCTGTACCGTCTCGTCGGCATCACGGCTGCCCGTGTTGGTCACGTCGACAGTCAACGTCAGTTTGCCTTTTGCATTCATGGTCTGCGAGCTGAGACGCGGCTTGCCATAGCTGACCGTGGTGTAGCTGAGGCCGTAACCAAACGGGAAGAGCGGCTCGTTGTCAATGTCGAGATAGTTTGACTTGAACTTCGTGAACCATTTGTTGTCGCCCAGGAGCCTACCCGTGTTGAGGTGGTTGTAGTAGATTGGAATCTGTCCCACGCTCTTGGGCATGGTGAACGAGAGCCTGCCACTCGGGGCCTTGTCGCCGAAGAGCACGTCGCAAATGGCATCGAAGAGCGACTAATACTTGTCGAAAGCCGCTGCTGGGATGAAGGAGAGGCAGAGCGCGGCAACCGCAACGAATTGTTTTACCATAACACAATACATATTATTAGTTGTATTATATATTTCAGTTGTATTTGAAACCAAGCTTGTTGAGCCCCTGCTGAATCTCGGGACAACTCATGAAAAGCTTCCACAAGAGACCCGTGCGATAGTTCTCTATCATGGGCGCGATGGTGCATTGGTCTATGGCAAAGTAGCGAGGCAGAGCTTTGTCCGAAGTCGGTGCACTGCACCTCGAAAAGCGACCCGTCGCACTCCTTGCCCTTGATCTTGAACAGTTCATAATAGTCGGCATAGAGGCTGAACTTGCCACTGGAGATGATGTCGCTGGTAAGCGTCTCTGCCTCGCTCCACTCTTCACGTTCGAGACGCACCTTGGCGGCAAGAAGCTCGGCTGTGTATGCCGTGACCGCGCCGAAATGTTCCATCTCGTTGGGTCGCTTACGCTCGCAGTTGTCGAAGTCGACAAGGTACTGCTGGTCGTCGAGGCGACCCGACCACATGTCGTCGTCGCGCACGTTTGACAGGGGCCAGATGACCCAGTGGCACGCTCCAGTGCGCACCTTGGCGTATATGCCCGACACGGGCATATACATATTGTCGGTATTAGTATAGTCGACCTCTGTCTCCGGGGGCTTGTTCTCGGGATCGATGTCAAGATAGCTGTCGCAACCAGTCATGGAGATTGTCATTGCTCCAAGGGCGATAGCCAGGATTATATTTCTCAGTTTCATGATGTTCTTGATTTGGGCTCTCCACAAATATCCACCTACATTACTACTACTTATAGCTAAAACAACACTACGTTTTTAATACGCTTTTCTTTATAACATATTAATATTCAGAGAGAAACAAAACGTTATAAAAAGTAGAGGGAAAAGCACAAATCGTAGTCTTTATTTGTTTAGTCCACAGAAAATAATTACTTTTGCCAAGTAAACTAAAAACATTCCATATGCGAATGTCTCCACTGCGACTGTTTCCCACATCCTATGCGCGACTAAAACTCTTGTTGTGCGCCGTCATGACTCCGTCATGGCTACTGACGGTCAAAGGCCAACGATTCATGCCCGTGCTGACCAACTACGGCCCTACGCAATATGATGGCGGATTGCAGAACTGGTCGATAACGCAAGACAGCCGCGGCGTGATTCACGTTGGCAACAATCGTGGCATGCTTTCGTTCGATGGCTACACATGGACGCAAACGCCACTGCCCAACAAGACTATAGTGCGCTCGGTGATGGCTGACGGCGACCGGATATATGCCGGCAGCTACGAGGAGTTCGGATTCTTCGAGCGCGACGAGTTCGGCACATGGAAATACACGAGCCTTTGGAAACAACTGAAAAACTACAAGCCGCACAACGACGAGATATGGAAGATCATAAAAATGCGCAACGGCAACATCATCTTCCAATCGTTTTGCTCATGGTTTGAATACGACGGCAAGAAACTGACAGCACATTACCATTCAGAGGTGGTGCCTTTGTATTTCTTCAATTGCCGCGGCTCGATATATGCCCAGCAAATGGGACACGGAGTATATAAACTTGAAGGCGACAAGCTGTTGCCCTTGACAAGCCGGCAAGCAGTGGGCGACGACGATGTGGTGGCGATGTTGGCATGGGGAGACAAGACCGTGCTATGCACTGTTCGCCACGGGCTGTTCCTGCTTGAAGGCAACAAGGTTCGCCCGTTTCACACCGACATCAACAAGAAGCTCTTGGCATCGGGCGTGAACCGCGCC
>CAVKWN010000085.1:7850-9226 GCA_963660075.1 Lachnospiraceae bacterium | reverse complement strand
GGCACACATGGGCAAAACTGGCACGTGTCTCGCTTTGGCAACGACATCATCATAGGCAACAACCATGGCACCCGACTGCTACGTGGCTTGAATTCTCTGCCGTTGGATGGCGCTTCCCCTACAAGCAGCACTTCCATCTGCCGCCACATGGTGAACGAGGACAACGACTATTTCGTGGAGTCGAGCTACGTCGACATACGCGTGTATAAGCATGTGGGCGGCTCATGGCGGTTCCAGAACAAGGGCTATTACCGCATAGAGATGAGCGGCGACATGAGGCGCGCCCTGCGTATAGACTACTTCCCGCTCGTGCCCAAGTCGAGCAACGGCGCTTTCTTCCACGTGATGAAAATAGATGGCGAGGTGGTGCTCGCGCAAGGCAGGCAACTCTACCGCGCCGAGGCGGGAATGAAGCGCATAAAGCAACTAGAGAGACAGATAGGCGCCGACGTGGTGGCGGCTTCAACAGTAGACAACCACCGTTTTTGGTTGTCAACGATAAAAGGATACGAACTTTACTCCATCGCCGAGAAGTCAGGCAAAAGGGTCTACAAGAAAATCTTCGACGTGCCGGCAGCGTTTTTCGGTCTTGACTGCAGCGACAACCTCAACACGGCGAGGGTGTTTGGCAAATATGTCTATTTCTGCGTGAACGAGGGCGTGGGAAGGATGGACATGACGACGATCTCCACAAACAAGGCTTCCGCAAGGAACAGGTTGTGGCTCGACAGGGCGTGGTGCGTCAGCCCGTCGCACGGGGAGACCGTCGTGGACATCAGCAAGGACGAGCCTACCGTGGACGGCGACCTCACCGTGCGCTTCAGTTTTGCCAACTACAACGACATGGCCATGCGCTTCACGTTCACCCTGAAAGGAGGCGGACTGCTTGCCACCTTTCATTCCGATGGCCCCATCGTGCATTATGGCAATCTGCCCTATGGCAGTTTTGAGTTGAGATGTGAGGCGAGAGACGCACTCGGCAACCTCATGGACAGCAAGACGTTCCGGTTCCACCACCCCACGCCTTGGTGGGGCACCATCCCGATGATCCTGCTCTACTGCGTGGCTCTCGGGCTCATGGCCTATTACATAGCCCGCTGGAAAGAACGCAGAACCATAAGAAGGCAGATGAAGGAGATGGAGGAAGAACACTTGCGAAAAGACCTGGAACTGTCGGAGAAGCAACGAATAATAGAAACCCAACAGAAGCAACTCCTCGAACGGCAACTGCAAGACAAGGGGAAGGAGATAGCCGAGCTGACCGGCCTCAGCGTCCGTGGCGTGGAGGACGCACGATACAGACTAAGGAAGAAGCTGCGACTGAAAGAAAACGATGACCTCGTGGCGTTTCTTGTCGACTTCAAATAATGACAACC
>CAVKWN010000085.1:3458-7441 GCA_963660075.1 Lachnospiraceae bacterium | reverse complement strand
CTCAGCCAACTACAAGCGCATGACGGTGAGAGACTTGCTCACCATGTCGTCGGGCATAGAGCCCGACTGGGTGATGCGCAACAATGGCAACAAATGGTGTGAGACATGGCTTGGAAAACCTGTGGCACAACCCGGCAAGCAATTCAAATACGACTCCATGTGCACCTATCTCCTTAGCGTGATATTGCAAAAGGCCACGGGCATCAAGCTGCTCGACTACCTCAAGGCGCGCTTGTTCGAGCCAATGCACATCACGGAAGTGGAATGGGAGACAAGTCCCGAGGGCTTCAACACGGGAGGCTGGGGACTGCGCATACAAACGGAGTCGCTTGCCAAGTTCGGGCTCTTGCTTCTCCACGACGGCGCATGGCAGGGCAAGCAACTCATACCCGCCGACTGGGCGAGGGCGATGAAGGAGAAGCAAATAGACAATGGAGCCTTCGGTTACGGCTACCAAATGTGGTGCTGCGAATATCCTGGGGCATCGCGTGCCGACGGAGCCTACGGACAGTATATCCTCATCATTCCCGACAAAGACATGGTGGCAGTGATTACGGAGTGCACGGCTATCGACGGCATCAACCAGCGCCGCCTTTTCTGGCGGCAACTCCTGCCGACCGTTGCCGACGAGCCCCTTGCGCCTTCCATCGCTTCTGACCTCTACCACAGGCACATGAATGGCTGCGAGCTAAGACCTGCCGAGGGCAAGGCTATAGGAAATGGTCTGCTATCGCCCCTTCGCCTCACATTGGGTAAGAACCAAATGGGATGGTCTGAAATATCAGTGCGCCGCTCTTTGCGTCCCGGGGAGATATTGTTCAGTTATGTCCAAGACGGCGAAACGGTGACGCTTGGCTTATATAATAATGTATGGACATCGGCACGCACGCAGGTCACTCCCGTCTACTCCGTCGAGGCGCGCGGAAGGTTCAACGGCCTAAGCCGCGACTTCAACGTGGCAGGAAGCTACGGCGTGACCGACGACACGCTGCACGTCGCGCTGCAATATACCGATTGGGTCACCACGCTTAGCCTCGACATTCCGCTCAACGGGTCAAACGACATAAAGGTGACAAGAAACCACGAGAACACAACCACCGTGGAAACAACAAGAAAATAACGGGTTATCCACAAAACATAACATGAATGTTCGTATCATCATGGCAGCGCTGGGTTTGACGCTTGCAGCCACAGCGCAAGCACAAGATCACTACAACCGCGGGATAGGCCTCTACCCCGGAAGCAAGGCAGAGCACACCGCGCCGCGGCTCATCGCCGACAACGAGTATCGCGACTTGGCCCTCAACAGGTTGGCCACGGCATCGTCGAGCATCGACTGCAACCTCACCGCACAGCTCGCCACCGACGGTCTCTTGACCAAGGGCGAGCCCACGACACTCATGGTGTCCACAAACAAGGGCGTGGACTCCTCGCGCGACAGGCTCAAGGCCATCGACGGCCACAAGGTGACGGCCTACTACGTCTATGGCCCCGACGGATGGCTGCAATACCTTTGGGGAGGCGGCACCGTACACGCCGACACGCTCCGCCTCTGCTTTGAGACGGCCTACGACACGAAGTTGCCTACAGGTTGGCGCGTCGACATCGAAGGCACCGACGACGGTACGTCATGGGGCAACATAGGTTCCATGAAGCGCGACGGACTGCCTGGCTACAAGACCATGCAGACTGTCTCCACCGATCCCAACAAGCAGACGGGGCTGACCAACCTGCCCTTGCGGCGCGGCATCATAGCCATTCCGCTCAACCGCAAGGGCGTGGCGTGGCGAGGCCTGAGGTTCCGCTTCACCATGCCTTCTGCCGTTTGGTGGCGGATATACGCAATCGACGAGGGGGCGGCAGACGACGTGCCCGAGAAATTCCTCATGTTCTCTCTCCCATGGAAACAGCGCAACATGAGTTGGTTGCCTTCAGAGCATTTCTTCAGCGCGTGGGTGGCGGATCCCGACAAGGCAAGCCAACCACAATGGCTGAAAGTGGACCTCGGGACGAGGGCCGACATCGACCGCTTGCGCATACACTGGGTTTACGCGGCAAAGGCTGGCGTAGCCCAAGTGTCTGACGACGGAGCCACTTGGCGCGACATCGCCAAGCTCTCGTCTGCCAAGGACGGCAGCGTGGCGACGGTGCCCTTCAAGGCGCAGGGACGCTACGTGAGGCTCTGGCTCACCGCGCCACGCGGCAACACCTACGGCGTGGGCGAGTTGGAAGTGCTCGGGCGCGGCGGATTGGTAGCCAAGCCAAGCAATAGCCTCAACCTCGGCAACGACAAGCTCTCGCTCAACCATTGGCAGATACGCCGCGACTGCGATGCCGAGACCAAGCCCCTGAAAGGCACGTCGCCATGGATAGAGGCCACCGTCCCGGGGACTGCGTTGACGAGCTATATCAATATAGGCGCGGTGCCAGAGACGACCATTGCCAACAACATGAGGCAGGTGTCCGAATCGTTCTTCAACTCTGACTTCACCTACAAGGCCGACATCATGGTGCACGATGGAGCGATAAGCAATGGAGATGCCACACTTGCAGCCACGAGACCACACAAGTACTTGTGTTTCGATGGCATCGACTGGCGCGCCACGGTGGAGCTCAACGGCCAACACGTGGGCAGGATCGACGGAGCTTTCACCCGTGCCCGCTTCGACATCTCAAAACTCTTGCGCGACGGGCGCAACGAGCTTGTGGTTCATGTGGTGAAGAACGCCCACCCCGGACCCGTGAAGATAAAGAACGCGCGCTCGACCGACCTCAACGGCGGTGCGCTCTGCGCCGACAACCCAACGTTCACGCCCACGATAGGCTGGGACTGGATAACCTCAACGCCTGGCCGCTGCATGGGCATCTGGAACGACGTGTATCTCACGCAAGACGACGGTCTCTGCCTCGCCGACCCACTCGTGACTACCGAGCTGGCACAAGCCGACACTCTCGCCACGATGACACCCACCGTGAGGGTCGTCTCCACGCGCGAGGAGACTGCCAAGGTGACGCTCAGCGGATGGATTGGCGCGTTGCGCTTCTCCAAGGACATCACGGTGCAGGCGGGCGAGAGCCGCGACGTCAGCTTCTCGCCAACTGAATACCGCCAGCTCGCGCGCCAGCAAATGAAGCTATGGTGGCCCAATGGCTATGGCGACCCTTACCTCTACGACGCCGGCTTCTCCCTGACCAGCGGCACCGACACGCTCTGCACGCTCCGCTTCAAGGCCGGATTGCGACAGGTGAGCACCGCCCTTGAGCCCTCGCCCGACGGCAGGGGCAAGCGGTTGCAGCTCTTCGTCAACGGCAAGCGCATGGACCCATTGGGCGGCAACTGGGGGTTCTCCGAGGCTAACCTGCGCTATCGCGGACGCGAGTACGACGCCACCGTGCGCTACCACCGCGACATGAACTTCAACATTATCCGCAACTGGGTGGGGCAGATTGGCGACGAGGAATTCTACGACGCTTGCGACAAATACGGCATCATGGTATGGCAAGACTTCTGGCTCGCCAACCCATGGGACGGGCCCGACCCCGACGACGAGACTATGTTCATGCAAAACGCGCGCGACCTTATCAGTCACATCAGGCATCACCCGTCGATAGCCCTCTACTGTGGCCGCAACGAGGGATTTCCGCCTGCCACGTTGCAAAGCGCGCTGCAGGGTTCTGTCAAAAGCCTTCACCCGCAACTCTCCTACATCGGCTCCTCTGCCGACGACGTGGTGAGCGGCCACGGCCCCTACTGCATGAAGCCCACGGCATATTATTTCGAACGCCTCTCCCACAAGATGCACACCGAGGAAGGCATGCCCAACATCCCCACATGGGAGAGCCTTCAACGTTTCCTCTGCCCAGAGAGCCTGCCGCTTGGGAACGACGACACGTGGGGGCAACACGACTTCTGCATGGAGGGCGCGCCACGCTGCAAGGATTTCAACGCCATCATGGAGCAACACTTCGGCAAGCCCGGCACG
>CAVKWN010000085.1:0-3236 GCA_963660075.1 Lachnospiraceae bacterium | reverse complement strand
GAGCGCGAGGTGGAGGTAGTGAATGTCAGTCGCGACTTGCAAAAGCCCCTCACTGCAGAGATGCAGATGATGGACACCAAAGGCAACGCCATAGCGACGAAGAAGGCGGAAACACAGCCCGACAGCGACACCACCGTCGCCATCTTCACCGACATTGCGGTTCCCGACCTTGACGTGTGGTTCCTCAGGCTGCGCCTTTTGGACGGCACGACGGTTGTTTCCGACAACTTCTACGTGGAAGGCCGCGAGCCCGACAACCTGCAAGCTCTCGCCAACACCTTGGGCAAGCCACAAATAAGCGTTACCCGCCACTTCGAGAGGCAAGGCGACGAATGGATAGGGAAGGTAGAGGTGAGCAACACCGGCAACGACCCTGCCCTGCTCGTAAGGCTCAACCTCGTGGGCAGCGACGGCGAGCAGATACTGCCCGCGCTCTATTCAGACAACTATTTCGCGCTCATGCCGGGCGAGAGAAAGACAGTGGAGGTGAGGTTCAACGATGCCGACAGCCGTGGCACCGAACCCGACATCGTTTGCCGGCCTTTCACGCTTGGCGAATGACGCCAATCACAAAAAATAAAAAGAAACCTTACTTGAACGCCGATGCGACAACGCCGCATCGGCGTTCATCTTTTTTTCCTGAATTCCACAGGCATCATGCCCGTAAGGCGCTTGAAAAACTTCACGAAATAGGATGGGTCTTCAAACCCAAGCATATAGCCTATCTCCTTGACGCTCACCGAGGTATGTTGCAACTGCCGCTTGGCTTCGAGAATGATGCGGTCGTTGATAATCTGCAACGGCGTGCGGTAAGCACTCTGGCCTACATATTTTGTCAGCGTGCGCGAGGACACATTGAGCATGTCGGCATATTCCTTGACGGTGTGCGCACGGTGGAAGTTCTGTTCGAGCAACTGCCTGAAACGCACGAAGGTGCGGTTCGCCACGCTAGACACATAGAGCTTCGGTATCTCCTGCCGCTCACCGCTGCGTTGCACTCTTATCAGGAAGAGACGCACGAGATACTGCATATAGTCCTTGTGGGCGAAAGCTCCCGTCAGTGAATATTCCCTGTTCATCTCGTTCACCAGGAGCATGAGCCGTTCCGCCTCTTCCTCGCTCACGTTGTAATAAGGCAGCGAGTCGTAGGCGTTGAACACGTTATACTTCAGAAACACGCTTTCGCTTGTCTCCTCGTCTACAAGAAAACTGGCATTGAAGAGGACTATCACCCCAGAATAGTCCTCATTACCGTCGAAAGCGTGGATTTGCCCCGGCGAGATGAAGAATATCGTGTTGTCCTTGACAGGATAGTCAACAAAATCAATGCGGTGCGTACCCTTGCCGCGGCGAAACCACACTATCTGATAAAACTCATGCACATGCGGTGGCATGTCGCCACATCCGTTCTCGTGGAAGAACTTAGGCATGAAGTGCAGCTCCAGCTCCAGCCCGGAGTGGCTGTTTTCGCCTATCTTGAAAGAATTTACCTCTTCGTTGTTCATATTTCGCAAAGTTACGATTTTTTTTGAACATTAGCGGACTAACACTGCCTTCTTCCCGAATTTACCATTTTAAGACCTCGTTTTGCATGGTTGTCTTGCTGGAATGTGATAATTTTGCAGCCGCCAAAACACAAAATAAACAAAACACAATGAAATTGTCAGAAGAAAAGAGCGGCATGCTTTACGGCATACTGCTCATCACGCTCTTTGCGTGTGCCGCCTTTGTCATCGGAGGCACCAAATGGGTCAAGGCCCTTTCGCTCAGCCCCATGGTTGTCGGTATCATAATAGGCATGGTGTATGCCAACACCTGCGGCGCGAAGCAGCCCGCGTCATGGTCACCAGGCGTTAAGTTCTGCTCCAAGCGCGTGTTGCGCACGGGCATAGTGCTCTACGGCTTCAAGCTTACTTTTCAGGACGTCGTGCAGGTGGGCGTCACGGCCATTGCCCTCGATGCCGTCATCGTGTGCGGCACAATAGGCCTTGGCGTGCTTCTGGGCCGTTGGCTGAAGATCGACCGCAGCATCGCCCTGCTCACCTCCTGCGGCAGTGCCATCTGCGGTGCCGCGGCAGTGTTGGGTGTCGACGGTGCCATTCGCCCGAAACCCTACAAGACGGCAGTGGCTGTGGCCACGGTGGTGATATTCGGCACCCTCTCCATGTTTCTCTACCCCATCCTCTATCGCGCCGGGATCTTCGACCTCACGCCCGACATGGCCGGCCTCTTCACCGGAGCCACTGTGCACGAGGTGGCGCATGTGGTGGGCGCGGCCAACGCCATGGGCACTGAGGTGAGCAACACCGCCATCATCGTGAAGATGATACGCGTGATGATGCTCGTGCCCGTATTGCTCGTCATAGCGTGGACCGTGGCAAGGAGCCACAGCGCAAACGCTGGCGAAGGCAGCGAGGGCGGCAAGACAAGCATAACGGTTCCCTGGTTCGCCATTCTCTTCCTCGTGGTCATAGGCTTCAATTCTCTCGACCTTCTGCCCGCCCACTGCGTGACATGGATAAACCAGCTCGACACCTTCCTCCTCACCATGGCCATGGCAGCCCTGGGCGCGGAGACGAGCTTCGACAAGTTCAAGAAGGCTGGCTTCAAGCCCTTCCTCCTTGCCGCCCTGCTCTATTGCTGGCTCGTTGTAGGTGGCTACTGCCTCGTGAAGTTCGTGGTGCCGGCAGTGATGTAGACTCCTGCTCTCTTAGCCGCCTCCGTTCCAAATGGTGAATTTACGCATCCGGCATGGTACAATCGCGAAGCCACAATGGCAGTTTGCCGCAACTTTCCCGAATTTACCATTTTCGCACATGAAATCACACCGGCGGCAAAGCCTTAATGTGCTAATTTTGCAACTGTCTTTACGACACACAACAATATTAACATAACCGATTAAAAGAACAAGAAAATGGAAAACGCAAAGGCTTATCTTGAAATCACCATGAAGATCAAGGAGAGTGACCGCGCAAACGCGGCTAAAGTTTATTTCGACTATCGCCAGCCCTTCCTCGACACCATCGAGGGCGCTGTGAGCAAGAACCTGCTCGTGCGCGACGAGGATGTGCAGGTGCTCCACGGCTTCGACAGCAAGGAGCACGCTGCTGCCTACCTCCAGTCGGCCATGTTCACCAACGACGTGGTGACCGGCCTGTCGCCTTATTTCCAGGCTGATCCGGAAATTCGCATCTTCACCGTGGCAGGATAAAAAACCAGCTTTACGAGAAAACCCA
>CAVKWN010000084.1:0-13255 GCA_963660075.1 Lachnospiraceae bacterium | reverse complement strand
ATGCAAGTGACAAAGAAGGAATTGAAACGTCTTATAGACTATTGGAAGAAGAAATAGGAAAATAGCTTTATCGCATGATAGGGTAAGAACGTGGTGAAATACCAGTTCGAAATTCCTTTCGTGGTGTGGTGTTCGGAAAAGTACAAGGTGAAGTACCCCGAGCGAGCCAAGGCCATACGCGCGGCAGGCAACAACCCTCATTTTTAGGTATTGCGCAATTCACCGTCGCGCCGTAACTTTGCAACCGGAACAGAAAGAGAATACAACAAACTAAAAAAGACAAGATCATGAAATCAACAATCGTTATTTATGGCTCTTCCACCGGTTCTTGCCAGTCGATAGCCCAGACAATAGCCTCGAAGTTGGGCGTGGAGACATTGGATGTCGCCAACCTCGACAACGATGCCATCGCAAGTCACGACAACCTCATCCTCGGCACGTCCACATGGGGCGCAGGTGAGATGCAGGACGACTGGTATGATGGAGTGAAGACCCTCAAGGCAGCAGGCTTGGCAGGCAAGACAGTCGCTCTCTTCGGATGCGGCGACAGCGAGTCGTACTGCGACACTTTCTGCGGCGGCATGAAAGAGCTCTTCGACGCTGCTGAGGAGGCTGGTGCCAACGTGTTGCCTGGAGTATCGACAGAGGGCTATACCTTCGATGACAGCGACGCGGTGGAAGACGGCAAGTTCGTGGGACTTGCCCTCGACGACGTGAACGAGGAAGACAAGACCGAGGAGCGCATAGACGCTTGGCTCGAAGCCATCAAGCCATCACTTTAAGCAGATATTCTTTAATTTTCACATCTTTATCGCGGATAGTATGCAGCAGAACGTAGCAACGCCAATCGACTTGAAAGTGCTGATGAATCATATCTATGAGTATCAGAAAGGAGTGCGCCGGATGGTGCTTTTCACTTTCAACAAGAAGTATGAGGCTTTCGCAAAGACGAGACTGGAGCGTCAACACATAGAATATGTCATCCAGCCCGTGGGCAACGATCGCCTGAACCTCTTCTTTGGCAAGCGCGAGTGCCTGGACGCTATCCGCATGATAGTAACAAAACCCCTATGCCAACTTTCCCCCGAGGAGGACTTCATCCTCGGGGCGATGTTGGGATACGACATTTGCGCGCAATGCGAACGTTTCTGCGAACGCAAGAAACGAATCAGCTGACAATAGTACTCGCCTTTTCACACCGAAAAGGCGTTTTTTTATTCATTCGGAATGATTCTTTTCGACGAACAACTCACTTCTTTCGGCATAAAGTCGTAATTTTGTAGTGCGAACCCAATCACTGAAAATTATGTTTCGAAGAATCATTCTAACCGTGGCTCTCTTGGCAAGCCTTTCCTTTGTTTCCGCCAAGGACAACAACATCGGCAACTGGCAGATAGTGCCTTTGCCACAAGAAGTGAAGGAGACGGGAGAAAATCCTTTCCAACTCACTTCAAAAACCACAATACGCTATGCCGCCGGCGACGAGAAGCAAAGGAAAGACGCCGACTTCTTGTCTGCTCATATCAAGGAGGTTACAGGCATCGAGGTGAAGACCACCACTAAGCCCTCGAAGTCGCAGATCAGCCTTGTGTTGAACGCTGGCGATGACAAGTCGGAAGCCTACTCCATATTGGCCAGCAAGTCGGGAATTACCGTCTCCGCTACATCCCACGCCGGCTTGTTTCATGGCATACAGAGCATCATGAAGGCACTGCCCATCACCAAGGGCGAGAACGTTAAGAGCGTATCGTTGCCTGCCGTGGAGTTGAAAGATGCCCCACGCTTTGCCTATCGCGCGTTCATGATAGATGTGGGAAGGCATTATTTCAGCGTGCCATATCTCAAGAAACTGATAGATGTCTTCGCGATGCACAACATCAACTATTTTCATTGGCACCTCACCGAAGACCAGGGGTGGCGACTTGAGATAAAGAAATATCCCATGCTCACCAAGATAGGCTCTGTAAGGAAGCAGACCATCGTGCAGGGAAGCAAAGACACCTATGACGGCGTTCCCGTGTCGGGTTATTATACCCAGGAGGAAGCGCGAGAGATCGTGAAGTATGCCGCCGACAGGTATATCACGGTGATTCCGGAGATTGACATGCCTGGCCACATGCTTGCCGCCCTTGCCTCCTATCCCGAGTTAGGCTGCACGGGAGGGCCTTACGAGGTGACTTGCCGTTTCGGTGTCTTCGAGGACGTGCTGTGCGCCGGCAAGTCGAAGACATTGCAGTTTGCCAAGGATGTCATAGACGAGGTGATGGACATATTCCCGTCGGAATATATCCACATTGGCGGCGACGAGTGTCCCAAGGATCGCTGGAAAGAATGCGCCAACTGCCAGAAGAAGATAGCAGCCCTTGGCATTCAAGAGCTCCCCGGACACTCAAAGGAAGAGCAGTTGCAAACCTGGTTCATGGGAGAGATAGAGAAGGAGATAAGAAACCATGGTCGCAAGATGATGGGCTGGGATGAGATATTGGAAGGCACTCCGGCGAAAGACATCACCGTGTGCGGTTGGACCAGCCTTGACGCGAGCGTGCGCTCGGCACGCGAAGGTCATCCCACCATCGTGGCTCCCATCACCAACTTCTATTTCAGCAACCCTCGCATCAACAAGATAGAGGGCATCCCTAGCATACAGCGTGTTTACGACGTGGAGCCATGCTCCGACAAGCTGACCCCTGCCGAACAACAAAACGTCATCGGTGCCGAGGGTTGCATCTGGACAGAATGGGTGAAAGACGCCGAGAAGATGGAGTGGGAGATGTTGCCGAGGTTGGCTGCCCTTTCCGAGGTGCAATGGACCGCCAAGGGCAAACGCGACATCGAGAACTTCTATCCCCGCTTGCTCCATATGCAAGACCTCTATCGTCTCTATGGCCTCAACTACAAGGCAGACATAGAAAAGGCTGTCAAGGAGTATCTGAACAAGCATTAAAAAGCACCCTTTCGGCTTTACGCTGATATCGCGTCGGCTTTACGTTAAAAAGGCGTCGGCTTTCCACTGTGAAGCCGACGCCTTTTTAACGTAAAGCCGACGCCTTTTTAGTGGTATTCGCAAAATCCTGTTTCTCAGAGTTTTACATTACTGCTTGCTTCTCAATTCTTCTATCAAGTCATTAACAATGTACGTGTCACTCATAAGATGCAGACCGAACTCTTTGTCGTGAAGCATACGGCAGACGTCAGAATCGTAGAATATCTGTAATGCCCTGTCTGTGGATATATGCAGCGTATCGGCAAGCTGGGCTATTATACGCGCTATTTTGTTCCATAACAAGAAGTCTAACATGATTGTACCCTTTCCCCTTTCTCCCAATTTCTAAGCGCCTCGACCACATCGTTTGCCACGGCATCACGACTCTCAGTATGCAATGTGTCATAGCAATCTTGTATGAGGCTCTTTATCAGCCCTACCTTATCGAGTCGCCTTCTCATTTCTGATGGCGATATCCCCATCTTCTGTGCCGAAGCCTCGATAGCCAGTACCGTAAAGGCGAGGCGATTGAACTCTTGCGAAGTCTTGTGTAATAATTCTATATCCTCCATGTCATCTATTTTCTACAAATTGTGTGCGAATATATGGATTTTCTCTGACATTCCGCTAATTTTTGGGGTAAAATAAAGGGAAAAGGTTTATTTTGCCTTTTTCCCTCATCTTCTCGGGCAAAAATTTCAGCTTTTCACTTATTTCCCCTGTTTTTGCCAATGTTGATTATATGAGCATGTTCATAAAATGAAGTTGCACGCTCGCATGGCATGAATTATCGGGAAAGTTAATGGTAGTTGCGAATAAATGATTAACTTTGCAAGAATAATTGTCTAAACAGTCCCGAATGGATGAAAAGAGATTTTCGCTATTAAGCCATTTGCAATATCCTGCCGACTTGAGAAGGCTCGGCATCGACAAGCTGCCTGAGGTGTGTGAAGAATTGCGGCAAGACATCATCGAGGAAGTGTCGGTCAATCCCGGCCATCTTGCCTCCAGTCTTGGCGTGGTTGAGCTCACCGTGGCGCTGCATTACGTGTACGACACGCCCGACGACCGCATAGTGTGGGACGTGGGGCATCAGGCTTATGGCCACAAGATTCTCACGGGACGTCGCGACAGCTTCTTCACCAACCGCAAGTTTGGCGGCATATGCCCGTTCCCGACGCCGCTGGAGAGCGAATACGACACGTTCACGTGTGGTCACGCTTCCAACAGCATCTCGGCGGCGCTCGGCATGGCCGTGGCGGCGAAGAAGTCGGGCTATCCCGACAGGCACGTGGTGGCGGTGATCGGCGACGGCGCCATGAGCGGAGGCCTCGCCTTTGAAGGTCTCAACAACGTGTCGTCCACGCCAAACGACATCCTTATCATCCTCAACGACAACGACATGTCCATTGACCGTGCCGTGGGCGGAATGGAGAAATATCTCATCAACCTCGATGTCAACGAGACCTACAACCGCTTGCGTTTCAAGGCTTCGCAATGGCTTCATGGCAAAGGCTATCTCAACGACGACAGGCGCAAGGGGATAATAAGGCTCAACAACGCCCTGAAGAGCGCGTTGTCGCACCAGCAGAACATTTTCGAGGGCATGAACATACGCTATTTCGGGCCTTTCGACGGCAACAACGTCGAGGAGCTCGTGCGTGTGTTGAGACGTGTGAAAGACATGAGGGGACCCAAGCTCTTGCATCTCCATACCGTCAAGGGCAAAGGCTACGCCCCGGCTGAGAAGAACGCCACGGTGTGGCATGCGCCCGGACGTTTCGACGCTGCCACGGGCGAGCGTATCTGCGATGCCACAGGCGGCCAACCGATGAAATACCAAGACGTGTTTGGGCACACCTTGCTGGAACTGGCAAGGCAGAACCCGAGAATTGTGGGCGTGACACCAGCCATGCCGACAGGCTGCTCCATGAACATCATGGCAAGGGAGATGCCCGCCCGCGTGTTCGACGTGGGCATAGCCGAAGGTCACGCGGTGACCTTCTCCGGCGGTATGGCAAAAGACGGATTGCAGCCGTTCTGCAACATCTACAGCGCCTTCGCCCAGCGCGCCTACGACAATATAATCCACGACGCAGCCATACTAAAACTGCCTGTGGTGCTATGCCTTGACCGTGCGGGACTCGTTGGCCAGGACGGCCCAACCCATCATGGGGCTTTCGACATGGCAGCCCTCAGACCAGTGCCCAACATCACCATTGCCTCGCCTATGGACGAGCGCGAGTTGCGCCGATTGATGTTTACGGCGCAGTTGCCCGGCAAGGGCATGTTCGTGATTCGCTATCCTCGCGGCAGGGGCGTATACCCAGTGTCGAAGGAGAGCGACTGGCGTTGCCCGTTAGAGGAAATTGCCATCGGGACGGGGCGACGCGTGCGCGATGGGTCAGAGGTAGCCGTGATAACAATAGGGCCGATGGGCAACGACGTGGAAACCGTGATCGCAAGCATGGACACGACCGATGCCGCAAAGGTGGCGCATTATGACTTGCGCTTCCTGAAACCCTTGGACGACAAGTTGCTGACGGAGATAGGCGAGAGGTTTAGCAAGATAATAACCGTGGAGGATGGCATCCGCGCGGGTGGAATGGGTTCCGCCGTGCTCGAATGGATGTCGGACCATGGCTATTCGCCAAAGATTAAACGTCTCGGCTTGCCAGACCACTTTGTGGAACACGGCACGGTGGAGCAACTGCGTAAAGTATGCGGGCTGGACAACGACAGCGTGCGTAAGGTGATAGAAGAAACACTATGAAGATTATCATAACAGGGGCATACGCCATTGGTACCCATTTGGCGCGATTGCTTTCACGCAACCAGGAAGAGATAACCATCATCGACGAGGACCAGGACCGTCTCGACAAGATTGGCGCCGACTACGATTTGCTCACATTGTGCGGGTCGGCTTCGAGCGTCAAGACCCTCAACGAGGCAGGGGTGGGCAGTGCCGACCTTTTCATAGCGGTGTCGCCCGATGAGAACGAGAACATAAACAGTTGCATCCTCGCCCATGCCCTTCATGCCAAGAAGACGGTGGCAAAGGTCAACGACGCCGAATATGTGGAGGAGGACATTCGCCTGTTCTATAAGGACCTTGGCGTGGACGTGCTCATCTACCCCGAGATTTTGGCGGCAAGGGAGATTATCAACGGCTTGAAGATGTCGTGGGTGCGCCAGAGATGGGATGTCCATGGAGGCGCCTTGGTGATGCTGGCAATAAAGCTCCGCGAGACCTGCAAGATCCTCAACCAACCGCTGAAAGTGCTGTGCGGTCCCGACGACCCTTACCACGTGGTGGCGATAAAGCGCCACATGGAGACGATAATCCCCGGTGGCAACGACGAGCTCCATTGCTATGACCTCGTATATTTCATGACCACCAAGCAATATATACCTTATATCCGCCAGATTACGGGCAAGGAAGGCTATGCCGACGTGCGCAACGTGCTTTTCATGGGAGGCGGCATGACCACGGTGCGTGCCTTGCAATCGATGCCCGAATACATGAACTCTAAAATCATAGAGATAGACCCCGACCGTTGTGAGGAACTGAACCAGATTGTAGATGACGACACGCTCATCATACAAGGCGACGCGCGCGATACCTCGCTCCTTGAGGACGAGGGCATAAAAAACACGCAGGCTTTCGTGGCTCTCACGGGCAACGCCGAGACCAATATCCTTGCTTGTCTCACGGCTAAGCGGCTTGGCGTGCGCAAGACGGTGGCAGACGTGGAGAACATCGACTACGCGGCGATGGCTGAAGGTCTCGACATCGGCACCATCATCAACAAGAAGGCCATTGCCGCCAGCCGTATATACCAGCTCATGCTCGACGCCGACGTGTACAATGTCACCTTCCTCATGTCAGCCAATGCCGACGTGGCGGAGTTCGTGGCGAAAAACGACTCCAAGGTAACCAAGCTGCCTGTGAAAGACCTCAAGCTGCCATCCGACATAACGATAGGAGGACTCGTGAGGGGCAACGAGGGAATGTTGGTGAATGGCAACACGCGCATAGAGGCGGGCGATCACGTGGTGGTGTTCTGCCATGGCGTGAACATGAAGGCGCTGGAAAAATATTTCAATCCGCCGAAGAAGGTATCGGCCATAGCCCGTGAGTTGCTGAATAAGTTGTCGTTATGATCAATCTGCGGTTTATATACAAAATCCTTGGAGGGTTGCTTTTTCAGGAAGCCGTCTCCATGCTTGTCTGCATGGGCGTGGCGTTGTGGTATGGCGAGGACGACATCTTGCTTTTCGCCTCTTCCGCCCTCATAACCATCATCGCGGGCTTGGTGCTGAAGTTTTTCGGTCAAAATGCCAGCAATGGATTCTCGCGTCGCGATGCCTATCTTCTGGTGACGCTCGTGTGGATCGTCTATTCCCTCTTTGCCACGTTGCCTTTCATGTTTGGAGGCTACATCCACAGTTTTACGGATGCCTATTTCGAGGCCATGTCGGGCTTTACCACAACAGGCGCCACCATCATAGACAATGTGGAAGCCTTGCCCCATGGCATACTCTTCTGGCGGTCGCTCACCCAGTGGGTAGGCGGCTTGGGCATAGTGTTCACGGTGATAGCGTTCATACCCTCCGTGGCGGGAAGCAGCGGCAGTATCAGGGTGTTTGGAGCGGAGTCTACGGGGCCGTTCAAGTCGAAGCTCCAGCCAAGGCTCTCCACGAGCGTTCGTTTCATCTGGTTGGTCTATCTCGTCATCAGCGTGTGGTGCTTCGTGAGCTATATGGTATTTGGCATGAACTGGTTTGAGGCTGCCAACTACACCATGACGACGGTGGCGACGGGAGGCATGGGCGTGAACAACAGCTCCACGGAGCATTTCCAGTCGCCGGCGTTGGAATATGTCACCACGTTTTTCTGTTTCGTTTCGGGTACCAATTTCACGTTGCTCTATCTGGCCATGTTCAAGGGCAAGCTGAAGTCGTTGTTTCGTGACACCGAATTCCGGTTCTATGTCTTCATGGTTGCGGCATGCACGGCTTTCATAATGGTTGAGCTAATAGTGGAGAACCACTACGCCGTGGAGCACGCTTTCCGTTCGGCAATATTCCAAGTGGTGTCGTTTATCACGACCACCGGATTGTTCAACGACGACGCGGCGGCATGGCCTCATGTCACATGGGTCGTGTTGACGGTTTGCATGTTTTTCGGGGCTTGCTCAGGCTCCACCACGGGAGGCTTGAAATGCGTGCGCTGCGTGATGATATTCAAGGTGCTTCGCAACGAGCTTATGCAGCGCATCCACCCCTCCGCCGTGTTGCCGTTGAAGATAGCCGAATACAATGTGCCCAACAGGCAAAGGGTGTCGTTGTTGGCGTTTGTCACGGCTTACCTCATGCTGTTTTTCCTGTTTGCGTTCATCATCGTCGCCGCTGGCGTGGACAATACCAATGCCATAACAATCTGCTTTAGTTGTTTGAGCAATGTGGGACCGACGTTGGGAACGGAGATTGGCCCAACCATGTCGTGGTCGCAGTTGCCCTCTTTCATCAAGTGGCTCTGCTCCTTCATGATGCTTGTTGGTCGTTTGGAGATTTTCACGGTGATGGTGGTGCTCACTCCCGCCTTTTGGAACAAGAACAAGTAGAAAAAAAGACCATCCCATTGGCAAACAGTCTTGCCAATGGGATGGTCTCTCATTTTTTGTCTTGTCCAATAATTAGGGAAGTTAGTTCACTTCCTTGATCTTGTCAAAGATTTGTTTCTCTATCTCCTCGCAAAGTTCGGGGTTGTCCTTGAGAAGTTGGACAGCCGCGTCGCGACCTTGCCCTAGCTTTGAGCCGTTGTATGAGAACCAGCTTCCGCTCTTGCTCACGATGTCGTTGTCCACGCCGAGGTCAAGAATCTCTCCTGCCTTGTTGATGCCTTGCCCAAAGAGGATGTCAAACTCAGCCTTGCGGAACGGAGGCGCAACCTTGTTTTTCACCACTTTCACACGTGTGTGGCTGCCATATATGTTGTCGCCGTCTTTAAGGCTTGCCGTGCGGCGGATGTCGATGCGCACGCTTGAGTAGAACTTCAGGGCGTTGCCGCCCGTCGTTGTCTCTGGGTTGCCAAACATCACGCCAATCTTCTCGCGAAGCTGGTTTATGAAGATGCAGCACGTGTTGGTCTTCGATATCGTGCCCGTGAGCTTGCGAAGGGCCTGGCTCATGAGGCGTGCCTGGAGGCCTACCGAAGAGTCGCCCATGTCGCCTTCAATCTCCTTCTTGGGCGTGAGAGCCGCCACGGAGTCGATCACGAGAATGTCCACCGCCGAGGACGATATGAGCTGGTCGGCAATCTGCAATGCCTGCTCGCCATTGTCGGGCTGCGATATCCAGAGGTTGTCAACGTCCACGCCGAGCTTCTCGGCATAGAAACGGTCGAAAGCGTGCTCAGCGTCGATAAACGCGGCTATGCCCCCACGCTTCTGCGCCTCGGCTATGGCGGTGATGGCGAGAGTGGTCTTGCCCGACGACTCAGGGCCGTATATCTCTATGATTCTGCCGCGAGGGTAGCCGCCCACGCCCAAGGCGAGGTCGAGGCCGATGGAGCCAGTGGGTATCACTTCCACGTTCTCAACCTTCTCGTCGCCCATGCGCATGATTGATCCCTTGCCGAAATCCTTCTCTATCTTTGTCATTGCGGCTTGCAAGGCTTTCATCTTAGCCTGCTTCTCCGCCTTCAGCTGCTCTGTCTGCTTGTCTGTCTGGTTGGCGGCAGCCGCCTGTTCTTCTGTCTTTGCCATAAGTGGTAGGTCTATAATTCTATGTCTTTGTCAAACTCCTCGTGCCATGGCAGGCCTTGCTTGCCGAGCTCCTCGAGGAATGGGTCTGGGTCGAACTCCTCCACGTTGAACACGCCTGCCTTTTTCCAAATGCCCTTCAGGAACATCATCGCGCCTGTCATCGCCGGCACGCCCGTGGTGTAGCTCACGCCCTGCATGCCGGTCTCCTTGTAGGCATCCTGGTGCTTGCAGTTGTTATATATATAATATGTGTGCTCCTTGCCGTCTTTCAGACCGCGTATTCTGCATCCGATGCTTGTCTCGCCATCGTAGTTCTCGCCAAGGTCTTGTGGGTTTGGCAGCACCGCCTTGAGGAATTGCAGCGGCACGATGTCCACCTTCACGGTCTTCGTCGGGTCGTCGGCGAGTGGTGCCTCGTAGGTCACGGGGTCTATGCGGCCCATGCCAAGGTTTTGGATGCAGTCGAGATAGGTGAGATACTGCTGGCCGAAGGTCATCCAGAAACGTCCGCGCTTGATGGTGGGGTAGTTCTTTACGAGGCTCTCCAGCTCCTCGTGATGCATCAGGTAGCTGTCGCGTGGGCCGATGTTGGGGTAGTTGATGTCGCGATGCACGGCGAGTGGTGCCGTCTCGACCCATTTGCCGTCCTCATAGTAGAGGCCTTTCTGCGTTATCTCGCGGATGTTGATTTCCGGGTTAAAGTTGGTGGCGAACGCCTTGTGGTGGTTGCCGGCGTTGCAGTCTACGATGTCGAGGTATTGTATCTCGTCGAAATGGTGCTTTGCGGCGTAGGCGGTGAACACCTGCGACACGCCCGGGTCGAAGCCGCACCCGAGGATTGCCGTCAGTCCGGCCTTCTCGAAACGATCCTTGTAGGCCCACTGCCATGAGTACTCGAAATGGGCCTCGTCTTTTGGCTCGTAGTTGGCAGTGTCGAGATAGTTGCAGCCGCAAGCCAGGCAAGCGTCCATGATGCTCAAGTCCTGGTAGGGCAGGGCGAGGTTGATGACCAAGTCGGGCTTGTAGCTGTTGAACAGCTCCGTGAGCTGCTCCACGCTGTCGGCGTCAACCTCGGCAGTCTTTATTTCCATCTTGTAGCCCTTGGCATGGATGGCATCTACCAAGCGGTCGCATTTCTCCTTGTGATGGGAGGCTATCATCAGTTCGCCAAACACGTCAGTGTTTTGTGCTATCTTGAAGGCGCACACCGTGGCTACGCCTCCTGCTCCAATCATTAAAATTCTATTGCTCATGTCTTATGTTGTGTTTTACGTTTCCGGTTGTTGTCTTTTTGCTCCTGTTCGCGGTAGGCTTGGAGCCTATTGCCTTGTGTTTATCTCTTCGCCCCTTATGCCCAATGCGTTCATCAGCGAATAGCCTAATATCTCTTGTCGGAAATTGCCGCCTGGCATGGGCTGCATGGCGAAAAGCGTTATGTGCTTGTCTTCCGGGGCGTTGCGCAGAGATCTTGCTATGTCGTCATAGATAGAGCCTTCCTCGCCGTTTGGTATGACCATCAGTCGTTTCACCTCGTCGTGCTCAAGTATTAAGCTTATGGTGTCGAGGATGTAGTCGTCTTTGCCGAACGTGTCGCCCGCGGCATAGGAATTGACAAGAAACTCGCCGAGGTTCTTGTCGTTGAAAGCCTGACCGTTGAGTTCTGTCTCAAAGGTCGAGGGGTTGAAATTGTTCAAACGTGATACGTGTTTCTCGTGCACGAGTACGAGTTGTGTCTCGTGTGGCTTGCCGTCCTCGCGCAGTCCGCCATCCAAGGCTATGTTCACCGCCCATTGGCTGAGGTCGGCCTTGCCTATGCGTCGGCCTATCATGCGTTCAAACTGCACCGAGAGCTGGAATGCCACGTAGTCTATATAGTCGGCATCAGCGAGGATGATGTTCTCGCTGAGCTTTACGTTGCTCGCTTCTTGTGGGTTCATCTTTATGGTTTGTGTGTCTTGTTAGTATAAGGATAGCGCCTTATCTTTTGCAAAGATAATGAAAAGCACTTGAAGATTCAAACAAAAGGTGGATTTTATTTTGAAACAATTGTTATCTTTGAAGTATAATTCGTAATTTTGTGTCATCTTACTTGAATATAACTTATAAACAATTCTTTACGCTAAATGTCAACACTATCTGTCGCGATCGTTATCGTGTTTGTCGTGGGCTATCTCTTCATAGCCTTAGAGAGCGTGACCAAGGTCAACAAGGCAGCCGTGGCGCTGCTCATGTTCGTGGTCGTATGGACGCTCTACATGCTCAACCCTGATTATTTCGTCTCGCTTATGCATCCGCGGTTCATGGAAGTCATGAGCCTGGAGCATCCCGAGCTTGGCAGTACGGTGAACCCCATCACGGTTTTCGTCACCGACCTTATCCAGGACCATCTTGGCGACACGGGCACGACCTTGTTCTTCCTTATGGGTGCCATGACCATTGTCGAGGTGGTAGACCAAAACGGAGGTTTCGACTGGGTGAGGCGCGTCATGCGCACCAAGAGCAAGCGCGCGTTGTTGTGGCGTATAGCGTTCATGACATTCATCCTTTCCGCCATCCTCGACAACATGACTACCAGCATCGTGATGGTCATGATTCTGCGCAAGTTGGTGGCGCAACATAAGGATCGCGTCTTGTATGCCGCGTTGGTCATCATTGCCGCCAACAGTGGTGGCGCGTTCTCGCCAATAGGCGACGTTACCACCATCATGCTCTGGAACAAGGGACTTGTCACGGCGGCTGGCGTCATAAGCGAACTGTTGGTTCCGTCGATAGTGTCGATGGTCATCCCTGCCCTTATCATACAGATGGCGCTCAAGGGAAATCTCGACGACGATGCCTCGCAGGCTGATGCCGCGGCGTTGCCCGAGCAGGATCTCAGCGACTTCCAACGCAAGGTGGTGTTCTGGGTTGGCGTGGGCGGCTTGGTGTTCGTCCCCGTGTTTAAGAGCTTGACCCATCTGCCGCCGTTCGTGGGCATTCTGCTTGTGCTCAGTGTCCTGTGGATCGTCACCGAAGTGTTCTACGCTAATCTCAAGAGCGACAAGGGCGCGAGGAAGAAGCGCGTGGTTAGCCTTATCCGCAACATCGATATGAGCACCATTCTTTTCTTCCTCGGAATCCTCATGGCGGTGAGCTGCCTTGAGGAGATTGGCGCGCTCACGTCGCTGGGCAAGGGTTTGAACGTGGCTTTCGATGGCAACCATTACATGGTGACTGGCATCATTGGCGTGCTATCGTCGATTGTCGACAACGTGCCTCTCGTGGCAGGATGCATGGGCATGTATCCTGTGCAGGCCGTGGGCGACTTCGCCACCGATGGCGTGTTTTGGCAGTTGCTTGCCTATTGTGCTGGCGTAGGCGGGTCTATGCTTATCATTGGCTCCGCCGCCGGTGTCGTGGTGATGGGCTTGGAGAAGATTACGTTTGGCTGGTATATGAAGCACGTGTCGTGGATTGCCTTCGTGGGCTACATCGCCGGCATACTTTGTTATTACGTTCTGCG
>CAVKWN010000083.1:0-13594 GCA_963660075.1 Lachnospiraceae bacterium | reverse complement strand
GTTGATTCGTGTGGGTGCTTTTCTTTCACATGTTTCATTTCACACGGTATTACTTTGCAGGGGCGGGTCCTGTGCCCGTCCGCACCCCGAATGGCCAGATACATTGGAGTTGTCGATGCGTCCACATTGGTTGCGGCGTAGTAAATTTCTGCAAAATCAGAGTGTGACAAAAACCGCAAGAAAGTATGTTTTACATATGCTATTCGGCATAGCACTGCAAAGGCCTCGGCATAGCACTGCAAAGTCAACGGCATTTCAGTGCAAAGACGACGTGATTTCACTGCAATGTCAAACGGCTTGTTTTTCACAGAAACCAAGAGATTCAAGTAAGAAAATCATTGTCTCAAAGCATACCGAAGAGGACAGAAGCAAAAAAGCCAAGGCATTGATAACAATGCTTTGGCTTTTTGTGTACCCAGACTCGGGCTCGAACCGAGATGCCTTGCGGCACTGGTGTTTGAGACCAGCGCGTCTACCTATTCCGCCATCTGGGCAAAAGGATGAAAAATGACCGTTTAAAGGCCATATCCTTACAAACGTGGTGCAAAGGTAAGATATTATTTTGAAAGCAGCAAGCCTATCGCGGTTTTTTTGATAATTTTGCAGTATGAAACGGTTAATAATTGAGAATTTGACCATTGGCTACCGCCACAAGGTGATAGCCGGGCCGCTCACGGGGCAGCTCGACGGCGACCGGCTTGTGTGTGTCATAGGACGCAACGGGTTGGGCAAGTCAACCTTTCTCCGCACGTTGGCAGGCCTGCAGCCGCCACTTTCAGGAGACATAAAATGGCAGGATGGCGACTCGGTGGTGTCGTGCCGCCAGCTCTCCAAGGAGGAGCTGGCGAGGACTTTCAGCGTGGTGTTGACAGAGCAGCCCGATGCCGTGAGCCTCACCGTCCACGACGTTGTGGCGATGGGGCGTATGCCCTACACTGGCTTTTTCGGCACCCTTGGCGCGGAAGACGAGAAGATGGTGGAGCAGGCCTTGAGCCTCACTGGCATGTCGGCGTTCGCCCATCGTGACATCAGCACACTGAGCGATGGCGAGCGGCAAAAGATAATGATTGCACGCGCGATAGCGCAACACACGCCGGTGATGCTTCTCGACGAGCCCACGGCGTTTCTCGACTACGAGAGCAAGAAAGCCGCCATGTCGATGCTCCGTTCCGTTGCCGCCGACATGGGCAAGCTCGTCTTGGTGTCGACCCACGACCTCGACATAGCCCTGCGCTATGCCGACAACTTCATGACCATCGCCCCCGACGGGATACGCCATCTAGACAAGGCGGAAGTGGAAAAAACAACAAGTGCAACATAATTGCCCCTTGCTAGAAGGACAGTATATGTTGCACTTGTTGTTTTTATATTAAGACCTTGCCGTGTCAGGCGGAAGCCTTCATGCCCATCCTCGCCTCCACGACGTTGACAACATAGTCGCCAAGCTTCTCGCACTCCTGGATGATGTCCATGTACATTGAGCCGGATGCGTAGTCGTATTGGTGGTTGTTGATGTCGGTGAGGTTCTCGTTGCGCAGCTGGTTGCGGTAGTTGTTTATCTCGTTCTCAATGTTGAATGAGCGTGTGGCGTTGAGCTCCTCCTTGTGTCCCTTCATCAGCACGTTCATCTGCGAGAGCGCGTCGTCTACCAACTCGAACATCTGGTGGATGTGGTCGTATTGACGCTCGTTGAAGTCGTCTTTCGACTTGAACTTGCGGTTGATGGTCCTGCCCATGTTGTTGCAGGCGTCGCCAATAGACTCCAATTCTGAGATCTGGCGCAGCATGGATCGAATCTTGCCTTTCGTCTCATCCGAGAGGTGGGCGTTGCTCACCTGGTCAAGGTATTTGGCAATCTCTATCTCCATGTTGTCGGATATGTTCTCATATTTCTCTATACGGTCGTAGATCTTCACGAACTTGTCTTCGTTCTTCTCGCCGAGCAAGTCTCTCACCATGCTGAACATGCGCTGAATGCGCTCGGCAAAGCTCTGTATCTCTTTCTGGGCCTCAAGCACGGAGAGCTCTGGAGTCTTCATGATGCCAGTCTGTATGAAGCGCAAGCGGAAGTCGTCGTCGTCGGTGTTGGCTTTCGGCTTCCATATCCAGCAACACACTTTTGCCACCTGCTTGACAAAGGGCAGCAACACAACGGTGTTGGCAATGTTGAAGCACGAGTGGAAGGCGGCGAGGGCAAATGTGAGTTGTGTGCCGGATGGAACGTCGACGGCTGGATTGAAACCAACGAAGCCGCAGGTGAAGTTTACGAAATGCTTGAATATGCACAATACCCATATCACGCCGAAGACATTGAAGAACAGGTGGCCGAAAGCCGCGCGACGTGCCTCGGTGTTGGCGGTGAGAGCCACGAGGTTGGCGGTGAGCGTGGTGCCGATGTTCTCGCCAAGCACGAGGGCTATGCCAAGATAAATGGGCAGTCCGGCCTGGGTGCACAACATCATGGTGATAGCCATGAGCGCGGCTGAACTTTGGAGAATGCAAGTAAGGATGGTACCGAATAAGAGGAACAACAAGATGGTTCCGAAACTGTTGGGGTCGAATGAGGCGAAGAAGGCCTTCAGCGCGTCAAGCTGCTCTGGGGGAAGCTGACTTTCGCCAAGCGTGGCGAGAGCGAGAAACATGAAGGCTATACCGAAGAGGAAGTCGCCTACATAACGGTTTTTCTTGGAATAGATGAGCAACAGTCCGATAAGGAACACTGGCCATACGAAGTCGCTTATCCTGAACGAGAAGCCTGCCGACATGATCCACGCTGTGAGCGTCGTGCCTATGTTGGCACCCATGATTACGGAGATGGCTTGAACCAAGGTGAGCAATCCGGCGTTTACGAACGATACGGTCATCACTGTCGTGGCTGTGCTCGACTGTACGGCTACAGTGGTCAGCATACCTGTGAAAACACCTGAGACGCGGTTGGTGGTCATGGCGCTCAGCACGTGGCGCAGTTGGGGACCCGCCAGTTTTTGCAGGGCCTCACTCATCACCTTCATGCCATAGATGAGGAGCGCGAGGGCACCAACAATCTTTAATAAAAGAATCGTCATATTTTAACTATGTTTATAATACGGCTATTGCTTTGCATGACGGAATTTGCTAATTTTACACCGTGAATATCATTCACGGAATCATTTAACTTTTACATAAATGTGACGCAAATGAAACAGGCATTACAAATCCGTTGCAAAAATAATAAAAAATCGCTTAACATTGCCCCTGGAAGCACATTATCTGAGATTTTTTTTCAATCTGGGTTGAAATTGTCTCCGGAACCGATATGCGCCAAGGTCAACAACAAGGTTGAGGGATTGCATTACAGGACGTACTGCAACAAGGACGTGGAATTTCTCGACATGACCTCCGGCTCTGCCTCGCGTTGCTACACGCGCACGCTCTTTTTCATCCTCTGCAAGGCGGTGCACGACCTCTACCCTTGCAGCAAGGTGGTGATTGACATACCGGTGAGCAAGGGCTATTTCGTGAACCTGTCAATAGGGCATGGAGTAACCGACGACGACATCGCGAGGATAAGGAAGAGGATGCATGAAATCATCGACGCGGGAATAGACATCCATCACCATGAGGTGCCTACGGAGACGGCGGTGCAAATGTTTGCCGAGAAAGGCGACACCGCCAAGGTGAAGCTGCTGAGGACCTATGGGCGGCTCTATACTACCTATTATCAGATGGACGACTATGTGGATTTCTATTATGGCTCGTTGCTGACTAACACATCGCAAATCTATCTCTTCGGGCTGGAGAAATACTATGACGGACTGCTGCTGCGCATACCCGACTTGAAGAACCCCATGGTGCTGCCCGAGATGACGAGGCAGGACAAGATGTTCGGGATATTCAAGGAGCACCATCATTGGCAGGACATCATAGGGGTGAGGACCGTGGGCGACTTCAACGAACTGGTGGACAAGGGCGAGGCGACGAACCTCATCAACGTGTCGGAAGCCTTGCAGGAAAAGAAGATAACCGAGATAGCCAACGAGATAGCCTCACGCAAGGGCATAAAGCTCGTGCTGCTTGCCGGTCCGTCGTCGTCGGGAAAGACCACGACGTGCAAGCGGTTGTCGATACAGCTCATTGCCAACGGATTAAGGCCGTTGCCAATATCGCTCGACGACTATTTCGTGGACCGGGAACTGACACCTAAAGACGACAGCGGCGAATACGACTATGAGAGCATCTACGCCTTGAACCTCAAGCTTATAAACGAGCAATTCACCAAGCTCTTCAAGGGCGAGGAGGTGGAGCTGCCGAAATATGACTTCCAATCGGGCAAGTCGAGGCCAAGCGGCAGGAAGCTTAGGATGGATCCGAACAACGTGCTTGTGGTAGAGGGAATACATGCCTTGAACCCCGAGTTGACGTCAGAAATTCCGGAAGAGCAGAAGTACAGGGTGTATGCCTCGGCCCTCACGACCATTCTCCTCGACGACCACAACTACATTCCCACTACCGACAATCGCCTGTTGAGGCGCATCATTCGCGACTACAAATATCGCGGGGTGAGCGCGCAGGAGTCGATACGCCGTTGGCCATCGGTGCGCGCCGGCGAGAACAAGTGGATTTTCCCATACCAGGAGAATGCCGACGCCATGTTCAACTCGGCGATGCTCTTCGAGCTTGCCGTGATAAAGCAGCAAGCCGAACCTTTGCTGCTGCAAGTGCCGGAGAGTGCCGAGGAATACTCAGAGGCGTACCGATTGAGGAAATTCCTCGATTACATAAGGCCAATACCCAACCGCGACATTCCGCCAACAAGCCTCTTGAGAGAGTTCTTGGGCGGGAGTTCTTTCCACTATTAATATAGGTATAGAACTCTGCCGTGGCAATTGCCCTGCGACAGACAGAGGCTAACAGTATTTGCGTTTTCCGTTTTTTTTAAATTATCTTTGCAAACCATTAGGAAACAAACTTTCAAAATCGGCCTTAATTGAAAATCCCCGCAAGGCGACATACCCCGATCAGGGGAAGGTAAATGCCGCTTTGCAGGGAAACGTTAAGCCGCTTGTGAAGTTGTCGGTATTGTGACAACTACGGTGGCTTATTTATCTTAAACAAGTAGTTTCTCGTATGTGTTGGATTAAACCAATTATTGGGCAAGCTTCAATGCCTCCACGGGCGCGTTTGTGGTGATGAAGTCGACACCGGCCTTGATAAAATCGTTGATGGTGTTGAGATCGTTCACCGTCCACACGTTAACCACCAGTCCGAGGTCATGGCATTCCTTGATCCACTCCGGGTGCATGGCCATTACCTTCTGTTCGTAGTCGATGCCGGAAAGTCCCTTTGCCTTTATGGTCTTGGGGTCCCAGTCGCCATTGAGATACTGGATGTGGGCGTCTGGCAGAAGCTGGTGTAGCAACTCGCAGGCCTTGCCGCTGAACGAGATCCATACTGTCTTGTTGAGGAGCCCCTTGCTCTTTACCATGGCCACGGTTTGGCGCACAAGGCTGTCTTCATGGCTTTGCACCCTCTGCTTCTTGATCTCAAGCACGAGCTTGCAATTCAAGTCCTTGCCAGCGTCAAGATATTGCTCAAGCGTCGGGATGTTCTCTCCATTCTTCAGGCTTGCGTTCTTCAAGGCCTTGAAGTCTGAGGTCTGTATGTCTATCTTGCCAACGTTTCCGTCATGGTGAACAACTATGACATTGTCTTTCGTGAGATGTACGTCAAACTCTGCGCCGTAGCAGCCAATCTTGTCGGAGAGCCTTAAAGACGTGATAGAGTTTTGTGCACTTCCTGCGCAGTCCCAGTAGCCACGGTGGGCAACGATCTTGGTTTGTGCGGCGGCGGCCAGCGTCATGAGGCAAGCGGCTGCCATAACAATCAGTTTTTTCATTGTGCTTTATATTTAAAGTTATTCAAGACCCAATCGTCTTGAAGACGACCGGGTCTTGTCATATATGCTTATTGTTTGAGCCTGACCACTTCTACGCTCTTCAAGAACACGCGGTTCTTGCCCGTGATCTTGTTCCACGCGTCACCGCCAACGAATATGATCCTCGTTTCCGAGGTCGCTCCCGTTATGGTGAACGAGTGATAGGTGTCTGTCTGTGCCCATGGGTCATAGTCATCGCCGTTCTCATTCTTCTGAGAGTTGGGGAATACGGTGTTGACGAAGCGCACGCAACGGTATGTGGCGCCATTGATGCTGATGGTCTTGACATCATCGCCGTTGACCTCTCCAGGACCGATTACGCAGACCTTGACAACAGAGGCGTCTTTGACTCCGGTCGCGGAGATATAACCCATCGACTGGAATGTTACCTTCACGTTTGTGGGCTTCTTGAGCTTGGTAAGCGCTGGCGACACGATGTCTCCGTTGTAGTTGGTCTTGCCAAGCTTGACATAGCCGCGGCCGCCATAAGCCCAATTGGAATATGATTCCCATCCAACGGATTTCTCGGCATCGTTCCACAAGTCGATTCTAACCTCCGGAGTTTCGTAAGTAGGCTTCTCCTCGCCTTCCTGCAACCAGCTGAAGCTGTCGTTGTAAATCAGCGACTCGTCTTTCTGCGTTATAAGAGTCGTGGCAATGACGTTGCTGTGCTCGCCCTCGCCCACGATAGACAAGGTCACGGTGCGCTCGTCCTCCTCGTTCTTGTCGACTGTCATGAAGATGGAGTCTGCTGTTGTTTTAGTGATGCGTGCCCATTCCACCTCAGGAGTCAACGAGGCTTTCCAGCTGACGTTGGCATCAATGGCGAACTTGATTTCCCCGCCCTCTGGGGTCATCGTGAAACCGGATGTGACATCCTTGATGGTGATGTTTGGCACGTCAGCCTCTTGCGCGATGCTCAGCGAGTTGAGCACTTTGCCACTTCCCGTCAGGTTTATCTTGCCCTCGCGCTTGTTGAACGTGGAGTTCTTGTCCACCCAATAATAGATTATGCCATCGTCTTCGCCCTCGTCGATGAAGTAATGAAGCCAAGAGGCATCGTCCGGATTCTCCAGCGACAGTTTCCATTGGCTGTTTGAGCGCACGGTGACCGCCTTACGCTTAGCCTGGGTTATTCCGGCCTTGCTCACGTTGATGGTGCCTTCGATGTTCTCAAAGGTCAAGTATGGGTCACCGACAGAAGCGTCGTTGTCTTTGCAGGCAGAGAAACCCAAAAGGCATATGAGTGTCAATGCTGACAAGAATATATTTTTTATTTTCATGGTGTTTGTCTATATTGATAACGTAAGGTAGCAACGATTATTTTCCCTCGGAGGCTTGTTTGCTCCACCACACGGGCAACTTCATGTTGTTCTCGCCGCCCATGCGCTCCAACGCTTCCGCCACGTGGTCGGCATTTGTGGCCACGGTGGTGTTGGGGTAGCCCATGCGAGTCGGGAGAATGTAATCGTTTGGATCTGTGCCGGCACCGATAGTCAGCTCTGGATAGCCAGTGCGCCGATAGTCGTTCCAGCTTTCCATGCCCACCCAGAATGTGGCCAAGTATTTCTGGTCGAGTATGAGCTTCAGATGATTCTCGTTGATGTCCCATGAGGCGAGCTGCGACTGCAAGAACTTGCAGATCTGCTCTTCCGTCACGTCATATTCGGCGGGTACTTGGCCAGTGCCTACGCTCGACTTGGCGAATGCCGACCATTTCTCCATGCTTGCTTTCACGGCAGCTTCGTAATACTCGCGAGCCTTATCCTCGCCTCCTTTTATCATGCCGCGTTGAGCAGCCTCGGCGAGAACAAACAGGGCCTCGTCGTAGCTCATGAGGAACTCGTCGGAGTTGTTGCGACGCAACGTGCTGAGGTTCAGCAGGGCAGCGCCCTTGTCGTCGTTAGACTGGTTTTCGATGAGTCCGCCTGAAACAGTGCCTTTCCAATAGGTGTAACTGCCGCGCTTAGTGGCAATGATGGGCAAGCGTGGGTCAACATAGGTGTCTATTTTCTCGTCGTTTGGATCCTTGACAACCATCATCTTTATCATCTGCTCGGTGATGTGCAAGCACTGGAAACTGTTGTCTTGATACTCATTGGGGTCAAACTCTGAGTAATAAGGCGAGATGGCGCTATAATGAACCGTGGCGTTGTCATCGTTGCTCTCGAAGATAGGATAAGCGGAAGGGTTGTCCACTATCTGTTGCATCTTTTGCGCGACGTTAAGATTGGCGGTGCTGTCCACGATTGTGCTGGTGCGGTTGGAGAGCCTGCCAAGGACGCGGAGATACAGAGTGTTGTTGAACTTGCGCCATTTGTCCATACTGAACTGGTACATGGCGTCCAAAGCTGGATAGCTCTTGTCCACGTAAGGGCTTTGTGCGTATGTCTCATTAGCTTTCTCCAGGTAATGGCAAAGCTGGGCGTAAACCTTTTCCTGTGAGTCGAACACGGGTTTCATATTACCTTCAGAAGCCTTGAAAGCCTCTGAGCAGGGAATGTCGCCAAACATATCGGTGAGGTTTTGCATGTACACGACATACAGGGTCTTCGCCACGGCCTCTATTGCAGGGTCGTCTTGTATTCCGGCAAGGCGGCCCATCTCATTGCAATCGCTTGCGTATCTCGCTATTGAGTTCCACAACGATGACCAGTTGCTGTCGCCGATGCCGTAGCGATGCTGTGTAGTCGTGGTGTAGGCAGTGCCGGCGGTATGCTGTATGAGCTCGTTGTTCCAGTTGTAACTTATGTAAGTCAAATAGTTGGCTCCTCCATAGAGGATTGGCTCAAACAATGCCGAGGCGCTGAGCTTGCCGCTTTCCACCGTAATCTTGTTGGGGTTGGAATTGGTCGACTCGAAATTCTGCGTACATCCGGCGAGAAGCAATGCTGACGCGGCGACGGGAAGCATATATTTAGTGAATCTTGTTTTCATGGCTTTAGAAAGAAAGTTTGAGATTGAATCCATACTGACGTGTCATAGGATAAGCAAGCGTCTCTATACCTGAATATATTTCAGCTCCGGACACCATTGCCGTCTCAGGGTCATACTGCGGGAACGGCGTGATGCAGAAGATGTTGGTGGCGTAAACGCCGAAGCTAGCGCTCTCAAGGAAGCGGGTTTTCTTGCATATGGCCCTTGGGAGACTATAGTCGACACGCATCTGCTTAAACTTGATGAAGTTTGTGGAGAACGTGTTTTCCTCGGCGTTGTCGCGCACCCATACATAAGTGTTGTAATAGTTCTGCACGGATGTCATCACCGTGGTGTTCTTTGTATAGGTAATGGTGCCATCGGCAGCCTTGTGTTCCTGCACGCCATCGAGCACGAGGCCGTCGTAGCGACCCTTGAGCGAGTTCTTCAAGCGGCCCTGGTAGGAAAGCATGAAGTTGGTGGTGGAATAAGCGTGTCCGCCAACCTGCGCGGAGAAGTCCATCGATACTGTTACGTTCTTGATGCGGAAGTTCATGTTCAGTCCGCCTGTCCACGTCGGGTTCACACGGCCGAGGTCCATGAGCTCCGACGACTTGGGGCTAACGGGCAAACCGTTGCTGGTGATGATCTTAGCGCCGCTGCAGTCGACCTTGTTGCCGTTCTCGTCGAGATAGAAGGCACCTTCCGGAGCGCGCGTGTAGCCTCTGCCGTAGAGGTGATACATCTCATGGCCTACGAACGAGTAGACATATACGCGGCCTCCGATGGTTGTGCCATTGCTGAGCTGGAACGGTTGCCTTGGGTCCCAATCGTCTTGCAAGGCCTCAAGTGTGTTCCAGTTTCTGCTGGCGTTGGCGGAGATGTTCCATTCGAAGTTGCGGGTCTTCACGGGCGTGCCGCTGAGCGAGATCTCTACGCCCTTGCTGCTTATCTTGCCCGCGTTGATGGTGTAGCCTGTCGCTCCAGTGATTTGGTCAGCGGCTACGCTCACTATTTGGTTGGTAGTGTTTGTGGTGTAGAGCGTGAAGTCGAAACCAAGCCTGCCTCCAAACATCTTTCCTTCAATGCCGCCTTCCCAGCTCTCCTCGTTCTCGGGTTTGATCTTCGAGTTGGGAATGGTGCGCGATATTCTGTAGCCTCCGTAGTAAGACGTGGTATCATAATAGCGGTCCAATGAGTAAGGCGACGTGTCGTTACCGACATTTGCCCACGATGCCTTCAGCTTGAGCATGTCTACCCAAGGGGCTTTTTCCCTGAAGTTGAACACTTGGTCAAGAAGGACCGTGGCAGATACTGAAGGGTAGTTGTATGAGTTGTTGCCTGCGGCAAGGGTTGACGACCAGTCGTTGCGGTCGGTGAACTCAACATAATAGGTGTTGTCCCACGAGAGGCTCATTATTCCATAGAAGGAGTTTACCTTCTTCTTCGAGTGATAGCTGAACACGTCGGGGCTGTATCCCGACGGCACGTTGTAGACGTTGTAAACGCCATCCACCTGCAGCTTGGTGAGGGTGATGCGGTCGTTGTAATATCGATAGTCGTAGCTGTTGCCGCCAAAAGAGGCGTTGAATCCGAGGCGGTCGCCCACAAACTTGTTGTTGGTGTATGAGAGCAGGAAGTCGTTGTTGAAACGATACACGTTGGTGGTTTGCTCGCGATACATGCCCTCCTGGAAGCCATTGGTATAGAAGGGTCGCTGCTGCGTTCTCCACGTGTGGGTCATGTCCACCGAGGAGCGTAGCTTTAGGTTGAGTCCCTTGAGCAACGAGATGGTGGCTTGGATGTTTCCTAACACGCGCGTCTTGTTCATGGAGTTGAGTTCCTCGTAAGCGGTGCGGTACGGATTAAACGAGTCGGTGCCCTTGTATACCGTCATGCCCTTGTCCATGTTCTCCTTGGTGAACCTGCCATTGAAATATTCGTTCTTCCACTCATTGATGGAGTTTGTGTTGTAGCCAAAGCCGAGTTGGTACATGGGGCTGGCAGATGAGTAGCCGCTTGCCGGAAGATTTCCGCTTCGGCGGTTGGTGAAGTTGACACGCGAGCTTATCTTGACGCGCTTGCTCACAGGTGTGTCGAATCCGAGGGACACGGCGTCGTCCACGTAGCCTGTGTTTGGCGTGATCCAGTTGTTGCGTGTGTCGGTGAAACTTATGCGGCCAGAAGTGCCCTTGCCGTTTCCGCCTGTGATGGAGACGTTGTTGCGCCATGTAGAACCAGTCTGGAAGAATCCTTTGTACCAGTCGTCTTTATATTCCCATGGGGTAGGGGTCCACATGCCTGTGTCCCAGTCGTATGAGTTATATTGATAGCGCATCTTGCCCTCGCCAAACTTCTCGCCGAAATTATAGCGTGAGTAGTTGGAGCTGTAAGCCTTTCCGTCTGCCGACTTGTCGGCGTCAATGTTGTTGAAGACGTATTGGTTGAGTCCCATGTCCGCGCCTGCGCCATATTCAGTTTGGAAGTCGGGCCAATAGCTTGCTTTCTCGAAAACGAGGGACGAGCTTACCGACACGCCCCATTTCTTCGCGCTGCCGCCACCTTTCGTGGTTATGACGATAGCACCGTTGCCTGCCGCCGAGCCATAGAGCGCGGTAGCCGCTGCGCCTTTCAGCACCGTCACCGATTCCACGTCGTCGGGGTTTATGTCCGCGGCTCCGTTGCCGAAGTCCACGGGCGCGTCGTTGTTGCTGTATGTCGCTCCGCTGCCCGTTGCCACAGTTCCCGATTGTATTGGCACGCCGTCTACCACGAAGAGCGCGCTGTTGTTGCCGTAGTTCAACGAGTGGTCGCCACGAAGCGTGACACGCATCGTTCCCAATGGTCCTGTGCCAGCTTGCGCCATGGACAGTCCGGCTACCTTGCCGTTTATCTGCTCCAGCCAGTTGCCGGACACGCCTTTGGTGAGTTCCTTGTTGTCGAGCTTCGTCACCGAATACCCCAGCGACTTTTCCTCGCGCTTGATGCCAAGGGCCGTCACTACGACTTCGTTCAGGTTCTTGGTCTCAGGCTTCATCACGATTTTGATGTTGCTTTTGTTGCCCACGGAAAGGGTAGTGGTCTGATAGCCAAGATACGAAACTGTTAATTGTGGTTTTGTCCCATTTACGGTTAGCGTGAAATGTCCGTCCAGGTCGGTCACGGTTCCGGTCTTGGAACCTTTCTGCTGTACCGTTACACCCACCATGGGGGTTGAACCATCGGAGTCGAGCACACGGCCGGTCAGTTTCAAGCTCTGTCCGAAGGCCGTCACCGAGGTGAGCATCGACAGGGCCGTCACGGCAACTTTCACGTGATGCTGTTTAATATTCATAATCAAAAGTTAAAGTTAATTATTTAGGTACAAAGTTATCTATAGCGGATTACAGATGCTTTACGCTGACGTTACAAGGCTGCTTCGATTGTTATTTTATGTTTACCAATCAGTCGCCAGAGTTCTTCGTGGGGTTGTTGGTCAAGAACGAATAGCTGATGCCGAGTCGCGTCAGTGTCTCAAGAAATTTGTTTAACCAAAAAAAAGGCTGACCGCTTTAATATTTGTAGCGACAAAATGGCACAATTCCTATATATTTTGGTAACTTTGCAACAAATTAATATATAGGTAATATAAATAGACAACATAAATCCATGAACATTGAGAAAGAGATAAGCCTGTCGGCGATTTCCGCCGTCAAGGAGCTTTATGGGCAAGAGGTTTCCGACAAGATGGTCCAGCTTCAGAAAACGAAACCCGGTTTCGAGGGCAACCTCACGCTGGTGGTGTTTCCTTTCCTGAAGATGTCGCGCAAGAAGCCACAAGACACCGCGCAGGAGATTGGTGAGAAGCTCGTCGCCAATTGCAAGGCCGTGGCGGCTTTCAACGCCGTTGGCGGCTTCCTCAACCTCGTCATCGCGCCCGAGGCGTGGACAGACCTGCTCGACACCATCGACAGCGATCCGCACTACGGTGAGAAGGCGGTCACGCCTGAGTCTCCTCTCGTCATGGTGGAATATTCTTCACCCAACACCAACAAGCCCCTGCACCTCGGCCACGTGCGCAACAACCTTCTCGGTTGGAGTTTGGCGAGGATTCTTGAGGCCAATGGCAACCGCGTGGTGAAGACCAACATCGTAAACGACCGCGGCATTCATATCATGAAGTCGATGCTCGCTTGGATGAAGTGGGGCAACGGCTGCACGCCCGAGTCTACGGGCAAGAAGGGCGACCACCTCATTGGCGACTTCTATGTACTCTTCGACAAGCACTACAAGGAGGAATGCGCCGAGCTTGAGAAGCAATACGTGGCAGAGGGCATGAGCGAGGACGATGCCAAGAAGAAGGCAGAGCAAGAAGCCCCGCTCATCAAGGAAGCTCACCGCATGCTCGTGAAATGGGAGGCTGGCGACAAGGACATCCGCGACCTTTGGGAGAAGATGAACTCGTGGGTATACGTCGGCTTCGATGAGACCTACAAGGCGCTAGGCGTCAGCTTCGACAAGATATATTATGAGAGCAACACCTTTATCGTGGGCAAGCGCAAAGTGATGGAGGGTCTCGAGAAGGGACTCTTCTACAAGAAAGAGGACGGCAGCATCTGGGCCGACCTCACCAACGACGGCCTTGACCAGAAGCTCCTCGTGCGTGCCGACGGCACCACGGTCTACATGACCCAGGACATTGGCACGGCTGAGATGCGTTTCAGCGATTACCCCATCGACAAGATGATCTACGTGGTGGGCAACGAGCAGAACTACCACTTCCAG
>CAVKWN010000082.1:0-13680 GCA_963660075.1 Lachnospiraceae bacterium | reverse complement strand
GCCTACGGACTTGCCTCTTGTCTGTTGTATTTGTGCAATGCAATAAAACCGGATAACAGGATGAAAGAGCAAATACTTGCGCTATTTTCCCGCCATTCACGAATTCCTATATTCATGTTGGGATTTACAGGAGATTGGCGTAACCAGCCTCTTTGGCGATAGCCACCTATATAATAAATGTGTCCTGCACTTCTTTCGGTCTTTCCGCAAGAGAAGCAGGACACATTCGGTTTTGACAAGATTATTTTTTGAACATTACTAAGCCTTGTATTTAACATGCATACACTGATTTTGTTAAAGAAATCTACTTTTCTTCAAAATCTTTCTTGAAGAAAATCGTGTGTTGTCAACGATTGTTCGTATCTTTGCAGCGTCAGTCCTCGCCAAGCCTCTCAACGATGCTCAAATCGTGCGAGGCGTTTTTTTGTTTATACACTTTTGAAATGGAACAAGCAGAATGCCATTCAACCAGCAATTCCAAATAGTCCTGTAGGAGCATGGATAACATTGCCGACCGCCTGCCCAGCGTATACCAGAGCATGGAGCACGAGGTGAAGACCATAATACAGTCGTACATGACGAACGACCACCAACAGCCTCATTGTGAAGTAAATGAGCATATTAGCCCCGTGAAGCACAATCATAAACAAAGCCGCCAACTTGCAAAAGACATGCAAGCCAGTGGCTTTGTTTAGACGTGTTCCATAAATTCCATGCATCGTTAATGCAATTAAACGAAAGACTATAGCAGAAAAGAATCTCTCAAATAAATGGTTGTCGAAACAACTGGGAGTCGGACAAGCAAAACTATATCAAAAAGGGTTACTAATACATCTCAGTCCAACTCGGAAATGCTTCTGCGGCTATCGGATTGTTTGAAGGTGTCGCTGGACGACCTCGTTCGTCGTGATGGTTTAGAATCAAAAATAGAATTAACAACAAACATGACAAAGGATAAAGCAACCTTCTCTTTGTTTGACTTTTGCAAGAAGAAAGCAGACAAAGTGCAGATATATGGAAAAGAGACGCTTGATGAAGATGGAAACGTGATCCCATTCATCGACCAAGCAGCTCTCATGACACATTATTTGCAATTGAGAAATAAAAACATAGATATGCCTTATGCCTCTCAAGCAGAGGGCATATTGAACTTATGGTATGAATTTGTAAAGGGAGAAAACAGCTTGAAAGACAGTAGTATGGCATCTGAATCTGCAGCTGGAATGCAAGCCTATCTTTTCCCAGACTTGTTTCAGGCGCCGTTTCAGGCTCCTGCCAATCCGAAGTTCACATTCATTGATTTGTTTGCTGGCATCGGTGGTTTCCGAATGGCTTTTCAAAACCTCGGAGGAGAATGTGTGTTTTCGTCCGAGTGGGACGAACAGGCAAAGAAGACATACTATGCCAATTATGGTGATGTACCCTTTGGGGATATAACAAAAGAAAGCACGAAGAACAAAATACCTAAGGGATTTGATATTCTTTGTGCAGGTTTTCCTTGTCAAGCATTCTCACTTGCTGGTAAAAAGCTGGGATTTGCTGAGACGAGAGGCACTCTTTTCTTTGATGTCGCTGAAATACTACGTCGTTACCAACCTAAGGCATTCTTCCTCGAAAATGTTAAAGGATTGATGATACACGACAAGGGAAAAACTTTCAAGACAATTCTCAACACTCTTGACGAGGTTGGTTACGTTGTTCCAGACCCACAACTTGTCAATGCGATGTACTTTGGAGTTCCACAACATCGTGAAAGAATATACATAGTAGGTTTTAGAAAAGATTTAGACATCAAGAAAGAAGATTTTTCATATCCTGAACAAAAGGACGTGACAAAGAGGTGGATTGATGTAAGGGAGGAAAAGCCTGTACCTGCAAAATATTATCTTTCGACTACTTACCAACAGACATTGATAAACCATAAAGCACGCCATGCAGCCAAGGGCAATGGTTTTGGTTATGACATAATTCCAGATGATGGCATTGCTCATGCTATTGTTGTCGGGGGAATGGGAAGAGAAAGTAATCTCGTTATAGACTTCAGACAGAAAGACTTAACCCCAACAACAAACATAAAAGGTACTGTTAATACAGATGGCTGGCGCAAAATGACTCCACGAGAATGGGCGCGTTTGCAGGGCTACCCTGATAATTTCAAGATTGTTGTTGCAGACGCTTCTGCTTATAAGCAGTTTGGCAATAGTGTCGCAGTTCCTGCTATTCAAGCAACTGCAGCACAATTACTTAAATCATTAAACGACAAAAATATATTATAATATGGCCGTGTGGCAATTTAACAGAGGAGAATGGACTGAAGCATACGTGTTTATGCGCTTGCTTGGTGATGGACGTATCTATGGAGCATCATCTGATTTAACAAAAGATGATACCACCTATATTGACATCGTAAATATTATTAGGGACGAACCTGACAAGATGCTGATATTTGAGCGTTTCGTGGATGCAAATATTGCATATGTCAAAGCTTCAAAAGATGGTGAAAGTATTAAGGTGGTCACTGCTCCAGAGTTTTCTGAGTATGCACAAGTTTTGTATGACAACATCAAGACCCTTACTGCTAACCGTGTAACCTGTGTTGCTGAAGTTCAGAAATATTTGGAATCTCTTGGAATAGACACTCCAAAAGCCAATTTATCAGAATCGGCAAAAGAGAAGTATGGTGCAAAAACAGATGTCATTATCACCAGTGAAGACTCTCTTGACCATTCCAAAACAACAGAAGGATTTTCTGTTAAATCTCACATCGGTAGTCCTGCGACATTGTTCAACTGCTCGCAAACCTCAGGCTTTACATTTGAAGTTGTTGGTTGCGATGAGAAAGGTATGCACGAAATCAACGCTAATGACGCATTCCTTTCTATAATGAAAGCAATCAAGGAGAATTTCTCTATTGAATATGTTGGGTGCAGAAATGAAGTATTTGAACAGAATATTGCTATTGTAGACTCCCTAATGGGAGAAATCCTAAGTGCAGCCGTGCTTGTGCAAGCATCATACTATGGAACTTGTAGCTCTAATGTTAAAGATGTGTGTAGCAAAGTTGTTGAATTAAATCCTATAAATGTCAAGAATCCACAAATGTTCTATCCTGCCAAGTTCAAAGATTTTCTATTTGATTCATTTGCAGGTATGACTGCATCTTCTCTTTGGAACGGTAGGAAAAGGTTGACTGGTGGCTACATAGATGTTAGTCGCAATGGAGACATGTTGTACTATCGTGCAATGTCTGATGATATTTTTTGCAATTATCTCTTTGAGAACACTTATTTCGACCGCCCCGATAGAGGAATGTGCAAGGATTTAGCTGTAGCTAAGGCAAATGCGTATTTGGAAGGCAGAGCGCTAACTAAAAGCGAGGAGAATAGTTACATCTACAAAAATGGTGTGTCAGGGACGAAAAAATCTAAAAAGGGAGATTTCGGTTATGTTTACGAGAAACATGGTCAATACTTCATTGATTTGAATTTCCAAATTCGATTTAGATAAAATATTGATATTCCCCGTGAAGCGCAAACATAAACAAAGCCGCCAACTTGCAAAAGGCATGCAAGTCGGCGGCTTTGTTTATGATTGCGTAGCCCACAAGGGACGTGGGCTACACAGGATTTACTTCACGGGAACGTCCTCAAGAGTCTTCTTGAGCAGCTGCCAGAATGGGTCGATGGTGGGTATGAGGCAACGCTCGTTGGTGGTGTGGGGCGAGCGGAGCGTGGGGCCGAGCGACACCACGTCGAGGTGAGGATACTTGCCCAGTATCACGCTGCACTCCAGTCCGGCGTGGTCAACCTGCTCGATGGCATCCTCGCCAAACAGACCCTTGTATTCCTTCTCCAGCAGTTTCAATATCTCGCTGTTGGGGTTGGGGTCCCATCCGCCGTAGCTTCCGCTGAACGACACCTTCATTCCGGCCATGTTGAAGCTGCTCTGCAGAGTGTAAGCGATATACTCCTTCATGGTCTCGCGCGACGAGCGCGCCAGTATCTGAATGTTGGCCTTGCCCTCGGCGATGTCGATGATGGCGAGGTTCGACGATGTCTCCACCACACTGGGGAACGCAGGAATCATCCTCATAACGCCGTTGTGGCAAGCATAGATGGCGTCAACGATGTTGTCCTGTATCTCGGCAGGTACCACAGTGGCCGGCACTTCGGCCTCTTCGGCGAAGAACGACAGTCCGCTCTCTATGCCATGATACTCGCTCTCGAACACCGTCTTGTAGCTCTCAACGAGCTTCTTCAGCGCGTCGATGCTCTCGGCAGGCGCCACGAGCACCGTCTCGCACTCAAACGGGATGGCGTTGCGCATGTTGCCGCCGTGCCAAGTGGCGAGGCGCGCACCCTGGCGAGCTATGGCGTCGCGCACGAAGCGTGCCATCAGTTTGTTGGCGTTGGCGCGTCCCTCGTGTATCTCCAGTCCGGAGTGGCCGCCCTTGAGTCCCTTCAGCACCACCTTCAGTGCCACGAGGCCGCTCTTTGCAGGCTCTTCCTTAAACTCCATCTCGGCGGTGATGTCGATGCCGCCGGCGCTGCCGATGACAAACTTGCCCCATGTCTCAGAGTCGAGGTTGAGCAGTATGTCGCCGTTAAGCTCGCCTGCGGGCAGGTCGTTGGCACCATACATGCCAGTCTCCTCGTCGGCGGTGATGAGTCCCTCCACGGGTCCGTGCTTGAGCGACTTGTCCTCCATCACGGCCATGATGGCCGCAACGCCGATGCCGTCGTCCGAACCGAGCGTGGTGCCCTTGGCCTTCACCCAGTCGCCGTCAACGTAAGTCTCGATGGGGTCGGTCTCAAAGTTGTGGGTGCTGTCTTTCGACTTCTGCGGCACCATGTCCATGTGAGCCTGCAGGATTACGCCCTTGCGGTCTTCCATGCCGGGCGACGCGGGCTTGCGCATCACGATGTTGTTGCCAGCGTCCTTGAAAGCCTCAACTCCCACCTTCTTGGCGAAGTCGAGCAGGAACTGCTGCACTTTCTCAAGGTGTCCCGACGGACGCGGCACCTTTGTTAGTTCGTCAAAGTTGCGCCAGATGCACTCCGGCTTCAAATTTCTAATCTCGCTCATAGTCAATAACCTTTAGTGGATTGTTAATGTTGTGTCTCTGTTGTCTCGTTGTTTTCGCCCATGCGCCGCTTGGTGAACGCCAGCATCGCCCAGGCCCATATGCCCAGTGCGATGAGCAGCATGGTCTGCACCGTGTGTACTATCAGCACAAAGTAGAGGGCATCGGTCTCGGCCACGCCATAGAGCATGAGCATCGTCTTCACGGCGAAGTGCCACGGGCCAGCTCCGTTGGGCGTTGGCACTATCACGGCTATGCTGCCCACGATGAACGTCACCAGGGCGCACGCCATGCCAAGCCCGGCGGTTGCGCTGAAGCAGAAGAAGGTGAGGTAGTAGTGCAGGAAGTAGCACGCCCAGATGCCTATGGTGAACAGGCAGAACAGCGGAATGTTGCTCACCCCGCGCAGCGACACCACGCCTTGCCAGATGCCACTAAGCGTGGCCTTCACCTTATTATATATCGACAGCTTCTTCAGCAGCATGTGCAGCAGCGCGAGGGCGGCCACGGCGCAGATGGCCGTCACGAGATAGCCCGTGGCCGAGAAGCGGCTGGCCAGCGTGCCGATGTTGGTGCCGGTCTCGGCAAAGAACGTGGCGAACACGCGGAACTGCCCCAGCAGGGTGAGTCCGGTGATGGCGAGCACGAGCAGGGTGTCGATGGCGCGCTCGGTCACCACGGTGCCAAGAGCCTTGGCAAACGACACTCCGTCGTAGCGCTTGAGCACTCCGCAGCGCAGAAACTCGCCTATGCGCGGCACCACAAGACTGGTGGCGTACGACAGGAATATGGAGTTGACGCACGTGGCATAGCGTGGACGCTCGCCCACAGGCTCAAGCGTCTGCCGCCAGCGCCATCCGCGCAGCACCTGCGCCATAATCCCAAACGGGAACGACAGCAGCATCCAGCCCCAGTCCATCTCGTTGGCCAGCACGTGCTCGATGCTCTTGAAGTCGAAGCCGCGATACATCCAATACAGTATCGCGCCTCCCAACAAGAGTGGCAACGCTATCTTCACCACACTGTTCGCTATCTTTCGCCAGTCCATAACTATCGGCAAAGTTAATGTAATTCATAGACAACGCAAAACAAACGCCCGAAAGTTTTGCTAACTGCACAGTTTGCGATAATGGGACGTTGCATAGTGGGCGACGCGTCTCACGTCGCAACATTTTCCGCTACGATCGTGCGGTGAGACACCGCACCCACTACATTGCAAGCATCAATATTGTGTTTGCAGTGCGGAATGTAAGCCATTTGCACTTTCTCGTTTCACAAAGTGCGCATTTTAATAAATATTGGGTAACTTTGCAACCGTATGTATCAAACAGAGCGCAAAAGGTCATTTGTGGTGGGCTTGGCCATCATGCTTTTCGCCGCATTGGCGTTGTCGTCGTGCGGCGGAGGACAGTCGCATGAGGAGGAAGCCGCCGCCATCGACACCATCCCGGAGATGGTGATGCAGATAAGGAAGTGCTCGCGGCTGTACACCACGGAGTGCAAGATACACAAGATTGTGACCCACGACGACCAGCTCACCATGAAGGGCAAGTTCATCGGCCACGACTACAACATCGACCTGCCTCTGGGCCAGCGCAAGATAGCCATACCCATAGACGCCACGGCGAAGGCTTACATCGACTTGTCGGCGTTCACAAGCGACAACGTGCGCAAGCACGGCAACAGGATTGAGGTGGTGCTGCCCGACCCTCGCATCGTGGTGACCGCCACAACCATCGACCACGACATGGTGAAGCAGTATGTACCGTTGCTCCGGCGCAAGTTCAGTTCGCAGGAACTTTACAACTACACGCGCCAGGGGCGCGAGTCTATAGTAGGCGACATTCCCAAACTGGGACTCGTGGAGCACGCCCAGGCCGACGCGGCCAATATCATCATACCCATCATAATGCAACTGGGGTATGAGGAGCAGAACATAACGGTTACGTTCAGAAAGGACTTCACGCCAAGGGAAATCGTCTCGATGGTGGAAAACTCAGACATAGAGAATGGCAGAAAGCAATAATACTCCCCGCAACAAGCGCGGCGGACGGGCCTTGTGGTTGCTGCGCGCCAAACTGGCACTGGTCTTCATGGCAGTGGTGGCCGTGGCGGTGGTGGTCGGCATTGTCCTCCGCGCCACCAAGGACGACGGCGTGGCCATAGTGAAGAGCGACAAGATAGACATCACGCCCATGCAACTGCGGTCGATAGAGCGCATTGGCGAGTGGGAGTTTCTGTCGATAGCCGACGAGGAACTTGTTGACACCGTGCGCAAGGGCATATTCACCGACGACCAGCTGGCCAACATATACTATGGCATAATGCGCATAGGCATCGACCTCGGCAAGACCCAGGAGGGATGGTTGCAGACGAGGGGCGACAGTGTGGTGGCGGTGCTGCCGCCAGTGCAGCTGCTCGACGACAACTTCATCGACGAGACGCGCACACGCCCATTCATACAGAGCGGCGACTGGCAACCGGCCGACCACGCCGCACTCTACGCCAAGGCGCGACGACTGATGGTGGAGCGATGCCTGACGCCGTCGGTATGGCGCAGTGCCGAGAACAACGCCGAGAGGCAGATGACCAACCTGCTGCGCGCCATGGGCTTCAGCCACATAAGGGTTGTGGCGTCGCACGACAACGGGAAACATTGACATGGAGGTGCAAGCATTGGCCATCGCTTATTGTATAACACAAACACACAAATGCTTATGAATGCGTTGAACGACTTTTTCGTTGACTTGAGCGGACTGCTCTGGGGATGGCCAATGATAATCCTGCTGCTTGGCACCCACATCTTCCTCACCATACGCCTGCGCTTTCCGCAGCGCAAGATATTCACCGCCATACGCCTCTCGGTGGAGCGCGACAAGGACAGCAACGGCGACGTGTCGCAGTTTGGTGCCTTGGCCACGGCTTTGGCCGCCACTATAGGCACCGGCAACATCATCGGCGTGGCCACGGCGGTTGCGCTGGGTGGCCCCGGGGCGGTGCTGTGGTGCTGGCTCACGGGTGTGTTTGGCATAGCCACGAAGTATAGCGAGGCTCTTCTGGCCATAAAGTATAGGGTGAAGACCAAGCACGGCAAGATGCTCGGCGGTCCGATGTATGCCCTTGAGCGCGGACTGGGGTGGAAGACGATGGCAGTGTTGTTTGCCGTGTTCACCACTCTGGCGTCGTTCGGCATTGGATGCACCGTTCAGGCCAACGCCATATCCACACTGACGAGCAGTGCCTATGGTGTGTCGCCCTATGTCATGGGCGCGGTGCTGGCGGCGCTCACTGCCGCCGTGGTGCTCGGCGGTGTGAAGAGCATATCGCACGTGTGCGGCGCTCTCGTGCCGTTCATGGCTCTCTTCTACGTGGTGGGGTGCATCTACATATTGTGCGTAAACCACCAATATCTGTGGCCGGCCATCGAGGCTATCGTGTCGTCGGCATTCACGTCGAAGGCTGCCGGCGGCGGCTTCGTCGGCTCCACGGTAATCATGGCGGCGCGCTTCGGCATTGCGAGGGGACTGTTCTCCAACGAGTCGGGACTTGGCTCGGCCCCCATCGTGGCGGCTGCCGCAAAGACAAAGAACCCCGTAAGGCAAGCCCTCGTGTCGTCTACCGGCACTTTTTGGGACACTGTCGTGGTGTGCGCCCTCACCGGACTGGTCATCGTGAGCAGCATCATAGCCTATCCCGACATCACATCCGACAACGGAGCGGAACTGACCAAGGTGGCCTTCGGCAAGATACCGTATATCGGCGAACCCATACTCACAGTGAGTCTGCTCACGTTTGCCTTCAGCACCATTCTCGGATGGTGCTACTATGGCGAGCGCACCATGGAGTATCTCAGCGGCAAGCGCTGGACTTACGTCTACCGCATACTCTACATCGTCGCCGTGTTTGTCGGCAGCGTGGCCAACCTGGCGGTCGTGTGGAACTTCGCCGACTGCATGAACGCCCTAATGGCCATCCCCAACCTCCTGTCGCTACTCTTCCTCAACGGCATCATCGTGCACGAAACGAGGAAGTACCTCTGGCGCGACAGGCTCGACAAGGAGATGTAAACGAAGAAGTTGCCAGATGGCATGAAGCATGGAAGGTGCTATATAAAACAGCAATGGTGGGTTCTAAAAAATCTGGCAAAGCCAATTCTTAGAACCCACCATTGGGCAAATTTCAAACCTGCGCTCCACTCTTTCACACCTTCAGACCTGACAAGTCCAACTTATAGGTAATGTTTGGCAATGTATCCTGTTCCAAGAACATCAGCATATAGATAGGCGCATAGGTTACTTTCCCCACTGTTCTCACATTGCCATTGCAAAGGACAAGTCCCCAAGGGATGTCGTATTCCGTAGAGTCCAACACATTGGAAAGGGCATTGTGGCGCTCGTAATCCTTACCCGACTTCACTTCAACAGGCAATATCTGTCCCTTGTATTCCACGACAAAGTCAAGCTCGCCCAGACGCTTGCTGTTGAAATAATAAAGGTCGAAGCCATGGACACAAAGCTCCTGAGCCACCACATTCTCATAGATGGCACCAAAATTGATCGACTGCTCATCGTTCAACAACCTCAACTGAATACCATTGGCAAACTGGCTGGTCAACAACCCCACGTCACTTTGAAATAGTTTGAACAGGTTTCTCGTCTTCGCCAACAAAAGGGGCAGCTTGGGTTCTTCCACATTATAAGTGGGAAGCGCAACCCCTGCATTTCGCAACCAAAGAAAGCTATTCTCATAGGTGGAGAAACGTGCTTGTTGGTTCAAGCTCTTGAGGATAAACCGTTTGTTTTTTGCATTCAACTCAGAAGGTATCAACTTGAAAATGTCTTCAATGTATAATCTTTGGTTGTTGTCATCCTTCTTGTATTTCATGATGTCACGCTTGTACTCCAGCAAGATGCTCTTTTGGATGGCCATGACATTTTGCAAATTGTTGGTGTCCAAGTATGTCTGAACGGCCTCAGGCATACCGCCCACAATCAGATAAAGCCGGAATGCTCGCATCAACTGTGAATGAACAAACTCATCCACTGGTGTTTTGCCTTCCCAATTTTTGCGTATGGCTTCCAAAACACTCCATGCCAGCCCGATAGCCATGAAAAATTCCTGCAAGTCGAGAGGGTACATATCCTTTACATCCATGTATCCCACGGGTTCAGAACGGAGGTTGTTAAGCTCTACTCCCAACAGCGAACCACTCATTACATAACGATAACTTCCATCGTCAACTAAGAACTTGATAAGGGTGACCACTTCGGGATAAACTTGCACTTCGTCGAAGAATATCAAAGTCTTTCCCTTGAGAAGAGGCTTATGCACAAAAGCGGAAAGGCGGAAAAGCATATCCCCCACATCCTTTGCTCCACTGAAGATGCCAATGGCTTCAGGGGAAGTAACGAAATTTATCTCCACAAGTTCCTCGAAATTACGGCAGGCGGCCTGCCTGATAGAGTAAGTCTTCCCTATTTGCCTTGCCCCAGTTACCAAGAGGGCTTTCTTCGACGAGCGAAAGAAGTCATCAAGATATTCGTCTATCTTTCTTTTTATCATACACTTACACCAACATTCTACATTTTTCCAAGGTAAAAACAACCGTTTCTTTACACTTTTCCAAGGTATTTTCCATCTATTACATACACTTTTCCAAGGTGTTTCCGGCTATTTTCATACACTTTTCCAACTTTTTGATGCCGCTAAGATACACTTTTTATTTGAAACGGCAAGTGCTTTTTCTGAAACACCTGCACAACAATCCTTCTTGTCTTATAGAAGTCGTCTAAACTTTTATGACGAAGATTTCTTTTGTTTTCTAAAAGTCTAGACGACTTCATGCTTTGTTACGGTGGTCATTTATAGCCCCACCTTATCAGCATCTCTGTATTCAGACGGAAGGACTCCGAATGTTTTCTTGAAACTTGCCGAGAAGTTGCGCGCAGTGGCGAAGCCCACGCGGCTGGCCACCTCACTTACCGATAGGGAAGTGTCGGCCAACAACTGCGCAGCGGCCTTCAATCGCACGTTGCGCACGAACTCAGCCGGACTAATGCCAAGCATATTGCGCAGCTTGGCATATAGATTGGTGCGGCTTATGGCCACATCTCGCGCCAGCTGATCCACATTGTAGTCTTCGTCGTCCAAGTGAGCCTCCACGGCAGCGAGCAGCAGTTGGGTAAACTTCTCTTCCTCTTCATTGACACCAATTTTCCTAGGGTCCACCCTTGTGTTCTGAGCAAACTGGTGGCGCGCTTCCTCTCGCCTTTCGAAGAGTTTGTTTACCCTGTTGTCATTCTCACGCTCCAAAGCGGCTTTCTTCCTCTTAATATACTGAGCGATTATGGCACTCACGGCGGCTATGCACAGCAGCAGGTATATGACTTTTGCCCACCAAGTGAGCCACAAGGGCGGATTAACCGTTACGTTCACCGCAAGCGGACTGCTCCATTTGCCATCTACGGAGGCAGCCTGCGCCTCAAGAATGTAGTCTCCGGGCGGCAACGACTTATAATCAGCCACCGCCAGTCCTCTGTTTCTCTCAGAAAAATGCCAGTCTGTTTCCAACGGTTTGAGGCGATAGCGGTAGCGAACACGCATTGGATTGGCGTAGTCGAGAGAAGAGAAAAAGAACGTGAGGTAGTTTTCGTCGTACTCAAGTGATATTTTATCTCCGCTCAGTGCGCCATCATATTCGTCGCCATCCACTTTCAACAGTGTGAGTGTTGGTGCCTTTGCACTGGCGCAATTGGTCAACCACTCAGGTCGAAACATTATAGCTGTCATGTCATGGAGCACAAACACCAAATAGCCGTCGTCTGTCATACGGGCGGCGCGTTCTGTCATGGCTACCTGTGGTATGCCGTCGTTTTCCCCATAGTCGGTCACGTTGGGAGTTATCCTTGATACGCCGAACGACGTGCCTGCCCAAAGATGTCCGTTGGCGTCAAGCACAAGACTGCGTATGCAGTTGTTGGCAAGTCCCGCTATGCGCCGGCATTTGCCGCCGTTGGTGCTTATCGCGTCGGCGCATTTCATCTCGAACAAACCGTTTTGTGTGCCTATCCAGAGGCGGCCGTTGTCGTCGCGAACCATACAGTTGTACTTGTCAGTGTATTCCTCAATGGTCGCCGAAGGAGCGAAAGGCGCGATGGTGTCAGCCTTTGTGTTTAGCATAAACGCTCCGTTTTGCGTGTAAACGGCCACCCACGTCCCATCAACAGAGCACGCTCCGACTATGTGGCGATACTTGTTTAGCTGTGGCAACTTGTCGTTGAGCACGACCGTGTGGTTGTCGTTGGCATAAAGATAAGTCAGTTTGTTGAGTTCCTGGCACTGAAGCCGCCGCCGTCCGCCGTCCAAAGGCACGTCCATTACTGCCGCGTTGCGAGCCATGCCCACTATCGGGTCGCCCGTCTTTGTCCTTTTCGCGGTAGCTTTTTTCGGCGGCGTGTATATTATTCCATTGCCAGTTGTGCAAGTCCATGTGCCCCCTTGCCAGTCTCTTACGGTGTCAGGCGACTTCACAAACCGTGGCAGAGAGCGGAGTCGGTGCTTGATGTCATAACGAAAAGACATAGTTCGCACATCAAACAGGTACAGTCGATAGTAGTCGCGCAACCACAGAAGAGAGTCGCCCTGCCACAGTTGCGCATAGCCGTCTTTGGCATAACGCTTCATACGGTAGGTCTTTCTTCTGTCGCATTTCACTGTTACAAATCCCTCTCCGTCGGAAAGACAGAACACACCTTCGCAGTTTATGAGCATCTGATGGTTGGGCAGAGGCACTATTTGGCGCACCTCATCGGTGGGGAGACCGTCGGAAGTCTGCCATAAACGTGCTTGAACAGATGTCGCTGCGAGGCAAAGAGCCATGCATAGCGGTAGCAAAGTCTTAATGCGCATTGCGGAAAGGATTATTTACTGGATACAAAGTTGCTCTTTTTTTTCGAGAAAATTAGCTGCAACATCCCAAAAACATGTTCCGAACGTCTTTTTTTGCGTGTTTGTACGAACCAGACATACCGTTTTGTATCTTTTAGACGGTGATTAGACATTACTTCAAAGTACTTTTGCAGGCGTGAAAGTGTGCGTATTGCAGAATGTGCCTTACGCCTCTTTGAAACAACAACCAAGAACAATTAATACTCGATGAAAAGGTATGTACTCTCGCTTTTGTTGGCCGTTTTGACTGGGGTCGCCCATAGCCAGACCGCCTATAATATGGCCGGGCCGTATGAAGTTGTGGCACGCGACGGTCAATATGCCCATACAAAGCGCGGCAGTGAGCGCGACATGTGGACCGCATGGCAGTATGCATTGCAAGGCAAAAAGGCCGAAGCGGCGGCTATTGTCAACGCCTACGCCAAGACTTTGCAGCGGTTTGACGGCCACGATGCGCCCCTTTGCGCCATACAGGGCTACTGGCTGTTGCGCTCAATGATGGAACTGAAGGACATGGAGACGGCTGAATGGGCGCCTATGGTTAGGCGTGCCATGCTGCCGATGATGGAGAAGTTTGACGCCGACAGCCCCTACGCCAACGGCAATTGGGGCGCTATCGTCAACCGCTTGCGCATGGCATGTGCCATATT
>CAVKWN010000081.1:0-14708 GCA_963660075.1 Lachnospiraceae bacterium | reverse complement strand
TGCCGTCCCAGTTGAGGTCTTGCTTGAGCCACTTGGTCAGATACTCATAGCTGGCGTGTACAGACACACCGTTGATGCTGGCAGAGTTGCCCATGATGGTGAGCGCGCCGGCAAGTACGGCTGCCTTGAACGGCTCGTAGTATTTCTCGCGGAGCATGGCAGGGGAGACATAGGCTGGCGTGCGGTCCTTGCCGCTCCAGGGCGCGCCGTAAGCCAGATAGTGCTTCACGCTCGTCGCCACGTTGTATTTGCCCAGGTGGTTGGGGTCATCGCCTTGATAGCCCTTCACCTCCGCCTCTGCCATGCGTGCGTTGACGATGGCATCCTCGCCGAAGCTCTCCCAGATGCGGCTCCAGCGTGGGTCGCGGCCAAGGTCGAGCACGGGGTTGTAGACCCAGGGGCAGTTGGCGGCGCGACTCTCGTAGGCGCATACCTCGGCCATGGTTTTCGTCAGCTGCGGATTGAATGACGCTCCGAGGTTGATGGGCTGGGGGAAGAATGTTCCGCCCTGCACGTAGGTCACGCCGTGGTTGTTGTCGAGACCGTAGATGGTGGGTATGCCGATATACTTCAGCGACTTCTTCTGGATGAGCCTGATCCAATACTGCCACTGGTCCACGGTGGCTGCACGCGTGGCGGGTGCGTTGAGGATGGAGCCCACCTTGTACTTTGAGATGCAAGTGTCGAGCATCGTCTCGTTGAGCACCCATTGGTTCTTGTCGTTAGGCTTTCCCATTACGTCGAGGTTGAGCTCCAGCATCTGCCCTATCTTCTCGTCGAGCGTCATCTTCTTGAGCGTCTTCTCGATGTTCGCCTCGATCTTCTCGTCGCGTGGGATGGCGGGGCGCACGCTCTGAGCCATGGCACCCATTCCGAAGAGCGCGAAGGCTACTAATAAAAAACTTCTATTCATTGTTAAGTATTTAGTTGATGGCTTGAAATTCCGCGGCAAAGATACAAGAAATGGGTGAAGTTCTCTTTCACCCACGTTCTTTTGACTTTCATCCTCGTTCAAAAAAGCATTCTTTTCTTTATGGACTGTTCAAATCCATGGCGATTTGCGCCGCCGTGCGTTGCACGTGCGCGCGTTTCCTCCAAATGCCTTTGCGTGTCTGGCAGGTTCTCCTTTTTTTATTCGCCCCTTACGTTGTCCATCTTTGTCTGGGTCAGCGTCAGGTCGGAGAACTTGCTCACGAAGCCGTCACCCTTTGGGCACTGGGAGGTAAGCGACACGTTGAAATGCTCGGGATAGGCATTCTTGTAGATTCGCACCAGGTGCCATCTCTTTCCATCCTCCGACCAGTAGTTGCCGACGCGCTTCCCATCTGAGGACATGAGGAGCCACACGTCTTTGGTGTTCACGCACTGGTGGTTGTTGTCGTCGGAATCGCCCACCGTCCTCACTGTCACAATGCGATGGTCGCCCTGCTCATCCTGCTCGTAGCAGAGCTTCTGCCAGGAAGTGGGACCTTCGTATGCCACGATGCCTGCCGCGGAATAGGTGTCAGCGGCCTTGAACTCGGGAGTGACCTTCACGGAGATGGTGAATGGCTTTGTGTTGTCGATGTCGATCATGAGCTGCGGCGACGTGAGCGATGTCGCCTCCCCAAGGGGGTCAACGAAGAAGTCGGTCTTTCCATTGGCCGCAATCAGGAGGGTATCGCCCTTCACTTCAAAGTTGCCGCCCGACGGGTTGAGAATCGTGGGGAAATCCACGTCGGCATAACTCATGCCGACTTCTTTCTCTTCTATCTTTACAGTCTCATTCGCTGCGTTCTTTCCCTCCTTGGGGGCGTTGCAGGCTGTCGTGGCCAATGCGAGCATCGCCAGAGACAAAAATCTTACTTTCATATTGTTGATTGTTTATATCGTTGTTTCGACATACGGGCCATCAGGCATTCACCTGCAGGTTTCTTCCTAATTCGTAAGCCCTCCGCGGAAAATTCGTTTTCTCGATATCGGCACGAGTCTCACTGCTGGTGGCTGAGACAACACCGAGGTTCTCCCAATCCATGTAGCCGGTAAAGTGCTTGAAGAAGTATTCCGGGCCTTCGGCTGCTTCCGCAGTTTCCTCGGCCATTGAGAGCAGAAGGGCAGCCTTCTTGTTGCCTCGCAATGCCGAGTTGTTGGCGTAGAATCGGTCTATCACACTCTTCAGATGGGCACTGATGTTGAAATAGTAGACTGGGGAGGCAAAGACTATGACATCCGCCTGTAGCAGGTATGGGTTGATTTCCTCCATATCGTCCTTGAATACGCATCCGTTTGCCTTCTTGTTGCATGTGTCGCACCCTAAGCAACCGTGAACGTTCTTGAATGCCGCATCGAAGCGGAATACCTCGTGCCCTGCCTCCTTTGCTCCCTCAATAAACTTGTCGGCAAGCAAAGCCGACGTTCCGTGGCGGTGGGCACTGCCCGTAATAACCGTAATTTTCATCTTGTTCTTGTATTTGTATAGTTGTTTACACTGTTAACTCTACATAGTTCCCCTCAGGGTCGCCTATCGCCGACTCAAAATAACCATCGCCCGTGCGGCGAGGCTCGGAGAGGATTTCATAACCATCCCCACGAAGTTGCTCGGTGAGTTCCATCACTCGTTCCTCACTGCCAACCGACAGGGCGAAATGGGCGAGTCCCTTCATCTTGTTGGGTTGCGAATCCGCCTTTCCGTCTTGGCTCATCAGTTCAAGGCGCATGGTCTCTCCCTCCCAAGAAAGGAAGTAAGAGCAAAAGCCCTTTTTCTCGTTGACATACATATCGTTAGACTTCATGCCGAAATACTTCATGTAGAAACTGCGCATGGCTTCAATGTCGGTGGTCCAAATGGCCAAATGTTCTATTCTCATAATCTTGACGTTGTTCTTGTTGCCGCAAAATTAGACAAAACGAAAGCGCCTCCAAAGAATAACACTCATTACTTTGCTGCCTATACTGATAAATAACCATTAAGGAACGCTTTTTCGGCTGGTTATTTGTGATTATAAACGCGTTTACTTAATTTTGCTCCTGTAAAAACAAGACGCATGATAAAGATAGACGACAGGCTGAACGAGAAGCTGAGACAACAGATGGATTGCCAGCTCGACGAGGATGAGGAACTGAGGCTGCGCCTCATAGCAAAGTCTTACGCCATGTGCGAGCACTCCATAGCCGTGTTGAGCAACCTGCGGACAGACAAAAGCTACATATATTATGGTTTGACCAGCGACATCCTGGGCTTGGACTCGGCTGGCAGATTCGAGAAGATAGATTCCATCTGGGAAGAGAATGTCATTTGCCGCATTCATCCCGAAGACCAGCGGCGCCGCAACCTCCTGGAACTGGCTTTTCATCATTTTGTCACCACCTCGCATACCGACAACGCCTTCTACTGGTACATGGAGAACACCTTGCGCATGGCCGACAAGAGGGGCAAATACCTGCCGGTGCATCATCGCATATTCTATTTCAAGGGCAAGGGACAGCGCGGAGTGAGCTATGCCATCTGCCTTTTCAACCTTGCGGTCAAGACAAGCAACGTGGCGGTAATGAAGAATACGCTCACGGGAGAGGAACGCCAGATAAACATCGACGAGAAGCAACTCTTGAGCGAGCGCGAGATAACCATTCTCAAGCTCGTGCGTGAAGGCCTCCCGAGCAAGGTCATAAGCTCAAGGCTGAACATCAGCAAGAACACCGTGGACCGCCATCGCCAGAACATCATACATAAGATGCAGACCACGAACATGGCGGAGGCATGCCACAAGGCAATGCTGCTGGGGCTGGTGGAATAGGCGCATGTCATCCCAAGGCAAGGGGATAAGACAAGACGGAAAGCGATGTTATTTCTTTATACAGATTTCCAAAAGTTTTTTGATTGTCTTATCCAATTGCTCTCTATATAAGAGTCCTTCGGTGTATTCTTGAGGAATAGACTGATATCCATACTTCGCACCAAGTATGGCACATGCCACGACTGCGTTGGTATCAGCGTCACCTCCAGCATTCACCACGGCGAGCAGTCCTTCCTCAAATGAGCTGGCGTGCCAATAGGCCCAAAGTGCCACGGACAGTGTCACCAGCGTATATCCCATGCAGTCATCATCCATCAGGTTCTTTATGTCATGCTCGTGCCACGCTTTGGTTATGTACTCGCATATGGCAAAGTCATACTGCCGGGCAATGCTGTCCATTTCAGACCGTGTTGGAGGTTCTTTTCCGTAAACTAACGCGTGTATCAATTCGGATACAATCACACAAGAACCCACACACCTTGGGTCATAGTGAGTAAGTCGGCAGATATTCTCGGCACATGCCTTCACTTCTTTCGGGAAAAGACCAACCACGGAAGTGCGCATCAGTCCTCCATTGGCAGCAGACCGATACTTGCTCATCTTCCATACCATTTGGGAGACCTCAAACGACTTCTCTGTGTAGTCGCTGATCATCAGCACCTTGTACGTGTTTTCACCGATGCCCATCGGGGTGCCTTGTGCCCAAGCCTTGAAGTGTCTGGCGACATTCAAGAAGTTGACGCCCTTGTCTTCAATGACCGCGTCGGCTATGAAAGCATCATGTCGGTGTCATCCGTCCAGTCGCCAATCTTCCAGCGTTTCCTGTGGCGGTCTTGGAATATCTGGTTGTAATGTCGTAAACCATCGGGATATTTCCATGCCATATCCTCATCAGTCATTCCCTCGGTGCCGAGTCCCAAAGCGTCGCCGATGGCTTGGCCGTACAGGCAACCTTTGAATCTGTCTGTTATCTCTCGTCCCATTAATAGATTTGTTTATTTCATGTCTGAGAAGAGTTCGGTTATGTTTTCAGAGTTGTATATGATGGTATACATATCACAAGAATCATTCATGCGACATTAAACATCTAACAACGTCGCAACATTTGCGGCAAAATTAATGTTTTTTTGTCGCACAACCAAATATCAATGCTAAGCATCTCAATTGAAAGGCTATAAGAAAGCGGATGGTGTAATGTCGTATAGCATCGTCTGCGTTATCTCTGGCGGAGAAAAAAGAGAACGCGATTTTTTGGAGGGCACATTCTTTTTTTATGTCTTAATAATATTCTATTCTTTTTACATAATGGAGAAGGGCGTCTATTATGTCTGCCAGCGGAGACACTGGCTTAATATAATCAGGAAACGACTTGTCCTCCATGTTGTCAATGTCTGCAGATTTGTATTTTGCATAATACGCATCCAATGTCTTGCCACTGTCGTCTATCCACTCCCTGAATGTGCATTTTCTCCCAAGAATGCAGCTGGCAGCTAAAGATGCAGAACTAAAAAACCAATTACACTTTTGGGTTAGGATGCCGTTGTCGTACAGATAATCCGTCGAGAACCTCATCCTGGTATGTGGTGGAAAATGGCGGACTAAAGATGTGAAATAGTCACTGCAGCTGAAGAACGCCCCTTTTAACACGACAAACCGCGAAACCTTCGAGTTAAGGTATCCTGCGGCATAGGTTGCCAATTCGTTCTTGACATATCTTCTGATGTAAAATATCCTATAGCCTTTAGCCGAGGCTTCATCCACTATTTTAGCACGCTCTATATCCTCACAGGATAGAAGCGTGACGCCTTCAAACGGGAGCGACTTATTGAAGTTGAATTCTCTTTTTGAGTCGATAATAAGTTGGCGCAGAGATTTGTAATCTTCGTCGTCAGGACTGAAAATGTTTTCACGTGTCTCTTTCCCAAAAACTTTCTCGTACTCCTCATTGATGTCAAACGCGTTTGCCATTTTCATCTCTTTCCTTTCAGGTTCTCCATCTTTTCCTTCGTAACATCTATGTTTCCGATAACAGGCACGATATTGACAAGGAACCTTTGGTTCTTCTCCTCTTCCTCCATCCAATTTCTCAAATACTCTGTGTTGTCTGGGTATAATAGATGCAGGGAATCTTCATTAACCTTGACTCGAGGCTTTCCGGCCTCTCCACTGCCGGAGATAAGCAGTTCGCATCTTGGCATCTTGTCAAAGTCGATGCCATGCTCGATCCAGAACTTGTTCAAGAATTGTGCCCTAAGGTATGATAGGGTGTAATTGTTCCTCCAGTCTCCTTCGTTGAATGGAATCTTTGAGGACTGGCCTTCAATTACAATCAAGAACTTGATGTTCTTCTTGAGACTGTCTGGTATCGACTTTTCCAACTTATTGATCTTTGCCATAATGGTGTAACCGTCGGCTTCAACCTCGGCACGTATTTTGTCGGCTTTTGACGGATTGCTGATGTCATAAGCCAATTTGTACATACTGTATTCTTTCGGTTGGTACTTGATTTCTATGTTCATCAAATGCTTTAGATACAAGGAGTCGTATCTAAAAGCTCCGGTTCGGTCTATCTCGTTCACCGTAGTATAAACATTTACTATATTCTCATATTCATCTACAAGAACCTGTAACTGCTTTTCCTTTATCTTGAACCTGCTAAAAGAAACAGCAAACAGTACGAGGGTTATGGCAAACAAAGTTGTCATAATATCCACGTAGCTTGGCCAAAATGATCCGTTATTCTTTCCGTCCATAGCCTAATTACTTTTTCCCATTAGAGTCTGATCCCCATCCAAAAAAACCGCCTTTCTGCTTTACGACCACTTCTACTTGCTTTGTGTCGATTGCTTTCTTGACTTCCTGCACACTGCTCCTGACAGCTTTGACCGACTCCGAAAGGTCCTTGTTGCCAGAAGTTGTAGAAGCAATTTGGGAAAGCTTTGTCTCTATGTCGTTCAACTTGCGGAGGTTTGTGAATTCCTGACGAACATCTTCAACGTTGAACTTCGTCTCAATAGCCTGAATGAATTCCTCATGACGTTTTTCAAGCTCAAGGGTCTGTGCATCCAACATCGTTTCAAAGCCCTTTATATGGCCCTCGATAGCCTCCTTATAGCGCCGGTTCATTTCAGTGATGACCTTTACTTGTTCTGTGTATAGGTCTGTCAGCTTGCCGTCTGCCATGTCAAGATACATGTCAGCGATTTTACCCTTCTTGGAGATGCCCTTGATTTGGTCGCGGATAGCCTCGACAACGTCGTTGCCAAGTATCTCTCTCCTTGTGAGGGCTTGCCCTGTCTCGTTGACGTTCTGCTCAAAGTCCTTGATGCGGTCGAGAATCTGGTTTACCCTGATTGCTATTTCGCGCGGAACCTTCAGGTCTTCGTTATACTTGTTCTGCAGGGCAATGGCTTCTTGGGCGGCAGCGAGCATCATGCGACGCGCCTCTTCAAATTTGTCGAGAGACATTGTGATGGAGACGAAATGGTTAGCCGCATCAATATATTTGTCAAGTCCACGGATGAGTTCGCGGCTTTTGAGGGATTCTATCAGTTTCTTCTGTAGCTCAATGTTTTCGTTGATCTTGTCCATGTTTCCGCCCATGACCTCTACTGCGGAGGTAACGGCGTCGACATTTCTCTTGAAATCATTGCCAAAAGCCCTTGTGCAGTCAGCAAACGCTTCTTTAAAACCGTCAATGACAGTGGAGAATGCAGGTTCAAACATGTCTACTGTGTCATGGAGCTTGCTGATTGCTGACACAAGACTTGCACTTGCCGTCTTGGTAACGTCAGTCTGAATGAAGTCATAAAACTCATTCTTGTCATCTTCAATCTTCTTGCGCGCCTCACCCGCAAGACCGTTATTGATTGTCGTCAACAGAAGACCGACAAGGCTGGTACTCATAGAAACAAGTACACCTACCAAAAGATTACGGATAGAGGTATCACTGACACTTCCACTGTCGTCAAAACCCAACAAGAATGTAAGGATTCCAAGGAACACTCCAGCAAAAGTTCCCATCAGACCAAGATATGTAGGGAAAGCCAAATGCACTACAGATTGGTCATAGCGCATATTCAGCTTTCTCTCCACCTTGTTGCGCACAAACTCATAATCCGACGTTCCTTTTGTCTTGTAAAGGTAAATGTTGATCTCGCCGATAAGGTTGTTTAGATCAGAACCATTCTCCCCTACTTTCTCTATTTGCGGATATGAATCGCTTTCGGCGTTGACAACAGTAGATGCATATGGTCGTGTCTTCTCAAAGAAGTTTCTGAAAATATCACGATGTTTTTTTGTATCTCTGAAATAGTGAATCTGGAAATAGGAAAACACTACGAATACTATAGCAGAGATAGTAATTGTAAAGACTAATGTATTCATTCTAATTTTCTAAATCTTGGTAAGTTGGAAGATTCTGTCGATTATAGGAAGGAAGAACACCGAGTCATTCAGGTCAACATCATCCTGATATTTTTCTTTTACCTCCTTAATATAATATGTATTGAGAGGAGTGGCCATGTCCTCAGAAGCCGCATCCACATACTTTGACGTATCAGCAGTATTGTCTATGATATGCGCTTTCTTAAGCAAATCCAGGGATTCCTTGTAGAGAGAGTTGAAAAGGTCATACTTTTTCATCAAGGAAGTCTGAAGCGTAGAGAAATTCGTGTTGACATCACCTACTGTACGATAGTCTTCGGATACATCACCTTGATATATCTTCTCGGGAACGTCTGGAGCGTTGGGGTCACGATAGAGTCCTCCATAGCATGTCGACTCCTTGCGTTCTTTTGGCAGTTCAAGCTTAACATCATGTCGGCCACCAAATACCCGTTCAAATACGAGGTCTATTATCTGTTTCAGGACACGGCTCTCGCTACAGATGAAACTGTCTATGTATTTGCTTCCATTACCGCTAAACACAATAGTGCGTGGTGCGATAAGACCATTGTCCTTGTACATGCAAGCCATGTAGAAGAGAATTGACGTGAAGTGATATACAAAGACCGGTTTGAAGTCTGTGCTCAAATACTTCCTGATATCACAGAAATCGGAATTGCTTAACCAGAAGTTGATTATATCCTTGGTTCTTGCGCTGTCAACATGTTTAAAACATTCATTCAAATCCTCAAGATCCTGGCGCTTAAAGCGCAATGTGTCCGCGTATTTCTTGTAGATGCCATTGTCCTTTGTCGTGCCATACTTGTTGAATCCGTTCTCCCAAAGTACATCACACCCGTAATGGACGGAGTTGGCCATCTGAGGTTTGTTCTCTATGAAGTAGACAAAGTCTGTAGAGCCACCACCTATGTCGATAACGGACACAGCTGAGGAATCCTTAATATTATCATTGTTGTCGAAATAATAGTAAGGTGCTTCAGATTCAGAGAAACAGTTAACTTGCGATGGCTGGACAGCAAGAATCTTTTGTGGCTCGGAAGTCCATATTTCATTGTATGTAGCACGTGTGGTACCCATAAAACTCAGAGGACGGAACCACACCAGACGTGTGCGGTCCAAGTCTCCATTTCGCTGAAGGATGTCGCACTTGATGATGAGCAGGAGCTCACGAATGAATACGCGAAGCATAGACTCATTCTTGTCCCACTTGATGTCTGTATGTATATTCTGGTCATCGTTGGCCATCTGCTTCTCATAGAAGAACGCGATGTTATGATTGTCAAACAGCATAGGTTCGTCAGTACGGCTCTTTATGCCGCAGAGGGCTGTCCGTATGGGAAATTTATAGTCTGTCCCATCTATGATGGCAGGTATAAATTCTGTCTTGATTTTGTTCTTGGCTTTCTCAAATATCGAACCCTCGATACGCCTTGAGAGTGAAAGTTGTCCATCAACAGGTGTCTCATGGAGATAGCTGACCATGGGGCGTTGCATCTGGAAGAGTTCTGGTTTCTTGTCAAGATTGGGAGTTCCATCTGCATTATTCTTGCATCTTGACATGAAGGTGTTGGAAGTTCCGAGGTCCACTGCATAAGTGTAAGTGTCATTTGAAGCCTGGCTGCGTTCCCATATAGGAATGACCAGTCCTGTATCACCAAGCACAGTAACCTCTATGAGGTCAAACGACGAGTTGAACAATTCATAGAATTTCGTACCGCCTTCCGAGTCGTCAGTCTTCTGGCGTGAACGCACAACAGCAGGAAGCACTCCATACTGGGCTCCTGTTGATATTGGATCAAGCTCTCTTATTGGCACTAATCCGTCAGCATTGTTCTTGAAGAATGCAAGGGATATCTGGTCAATATTGAAATTGGGAGCTTCAGGGTCGTCATCGGCAGCAACGACGAGAATTTTGAAATAATTGTTTTCCTGCTCCTTGTAGGAAAGGATATTGGGAAATATTCCGAGGTCGAAGTTTATCTTGGCATTCTCCATTTCGACTATCCGCCCCATGCCTGCCCTGAATGGCTCGGACGCATATTCTTTCTTATATTCCTTGCCGTTGTAGCGCAAGTAGACAGTAACCGAGTTTCGGTTAATATGAATATCAGAATCAATGTCCTTGCCCTCAAACAATTCCATGACTTCTGGTTTGAAGGGCAACAGGAAGTCGTAGTCCCTGCCTGCGCTATCATTCTGATATGTAACGGATTTAAATCTGTCTCTTGATATACGGTATGGCAAACGGATGAGTGTGGATGTGAAATAACTGTTCACATCAATCTCATCGGAAGACTTTAGCACAAGCCCATTGATGACAAGAGCATCATTTTGGTCTGTCATCACGTTTGCCAATTTGAGTTTATAGTCGTTTCTTATGTCAGGGTCATTTCTGAAACTCAGGATATACTCCTTGATGGGTTTTAGGCGCATGTCTACATCATCAGAACCGAACAACTCATTATACATATAGTTCTTGAAGTCCTGGTCGCGATCTTCAAACATCTTCACCTCGCGGAAATATTCTCCTCCCGACTTTCTCCTTATGTGCAGGTGTCTGTATTTGCTGTCATGCTCATTTCTTGCATCTTCATCTGTAAAGATGATACCCATCGAACCATTCCTCTTGACAAGAGCCTTGTCCATGTCGGGAGGTGTAACAAAACCTGTAAGCGGAGAACTGCATGCCAAGAGTTTTTCTTTTCCGTCCTCCGTGTAAATGAGAAAATAAAGTTTGTTCTCTACGATGTCTGTCTTGTAGTATTGATCTATGGAATTAAACAAAATGGGCATATGACTCTTGATATATGCCAAATTCTCCTCACTATTCCATTCTCTGAGTTCTATCTTCTCACCGCGTTTCCATGTGTTGTTGCGATGATATTTCAGATTGAAAATCAGCTCATAGACATCAAGAATATCTGAAACAAGCTGACGATAAGCAAATCCAGCCTCTTTCTTCTGATTGATATGTTCTTCCATGACGCGACGGAAAGCCTCACGAGCAACAAAGAAACGGGCAAACGGTGTAGGGAGCGAATTAAGTGCACCACTATTGTCGGTTTTCTGCTCCATGACCTCGTCAAGATGTTCTGCAGTCAATCCCACATCTTCCGCGACCCATTCAGAGCCCGAAACGCCACGGTCTACTATATTAAGATCTATTCTTGCCATGTTGTCAATTGTTTATCTTTTTTGTGTAACTGTCAATTGCCACATAAGCAAACTGCAGGAAGAACCTGAATTTGTTACTGTGTTCCTTTGACATTTCCTTGTTGCTGGCCTGAATCATGCGAAGCAGATAATAGGAATCATCCTTTGCGTCAAGTTCGATACCCTTAATCCAACCTCCCATCTGATTCATGTTGTCATCGCAATGCAATGGTGCGAAAGCACGCTTGTTTTGTGCCAACTCCGAGTACCAGTTGTAGTATTTTTCGGTAAATCTTTTTAATGCCAGGAATGCGGAATCCTTATAGAAATTATTGTCAAAGCCTCTGTTTTTTGACAACGGGAAGTGTTTCTCAGATGGTAGGCCGTTGACGAGATTTCTCAGGAGCATATAGTCTGCCACACTCTTCACGATGTCTCTATAACCTTTGCCTAAGGAAACAATGTCAAGAGACTCTTCATCCGACTCTATTGCACGAGTCAAATACTGAGTATTGTCTGGCTTTTCCCTTTTCAGGAAATCGAAGAGGGCTGATGCCGCTACCAGTTCAATGAAGTTTGCCTTGTCGTCTTGCTTCTTCTCGTCATTTTCATAGACCTGTTTGAGACTCTTCTCTCCCACATAATAAAGATAGTCAGACTTTACCGTTCCGTCATAATATGCAAGAGCAGCCTTCGTTTTGGTATAGAAATTGGCCGAATCGATATCACTGCCTGTGGTTGCAGGATCCTTAAGCCCATAATAAGGAAGGACAGTAACCGCTCCCATCACGACATTCTTTACAGCTGGTTCATTTTCAGCAAGACGGATCTTCTTTTCTATAAGAGGATAACCCGATGCACCTGTTCCTCCAAAGATTGAACTGATGATAAACACGCGGTCATCCTTTTCGCAATGTTGTTTGAATGAACGAAACCAGTCTGCACCTTCTATTATTTCCCCAAGTACAACTGTACCCACGTTCGGATTACCCTTAAATCCTACTGACAGAGGATTGTCAAGGTTCTTGGTGGAGAACATTGTTTCCACAAGATAATTGTTCAAGTTATCTGCACCGAGATTTGCCAGTCCTATGTATGAACGGAATTTCTCTTTGCTTCCAGCTGTCTGTTGCGTGTCGTTTGTCTGGTTGTTCAATTCATCTATTTTGCGTATCTCAGAGTTGAAGAAGCCATCGAGATGGTTAAGCCTGGACGAACCGTTTTTGACTGATTTTTCGTATACGTCCTTATAAGACTCAATCAATGAATGAAGATTCTTTTTCTCTTCCAGATCGAGATGAGGGTCAAGAATTATCGGAACAACCATGTAACCGTTGGTACTCATACCGCCAGCCATGAGCATAGTAATACTCTTCATGACGCGTATGCCGGTTCCACCGATGCAGAATACAAATACTTTTTTCATATCTGGCTTTAGAATTTAAATATACGATATGCATTTGTTGGAAGCGCATTGCACCATACCACAGATGTTATGAAATATACAACTGTGGCATAAATGGCGTTGCCCAAGGCTATTTTCATTTCAAGTATGGCGGCACCATTGAGAACGGGTTTCACTGCGATGTATTCAAAAGCCCAAGTCAGAGCAAATGTGGCAATGATTGTTATCACTAAAAATATGAACCAATGTTTAGGCTTGTAATGTCTGCCCGGAACATTATTGTATTTTGTATAATAGTATATGGCAAGCCCTATACCTAACCCCACAAAAATACCAAAGACAATAATCATTGTGCTGTCAAGATGTCTCCAAAATGCTTTTGCCTGATTAAACAAGGCTTCATTTTCTTGGAAAGGCTTTGTAAAGTCTGACATCGAGCCAGCTATCCATCCATAGATTTCTATAGCTTTCATGTATTTAATTTATTTTGATACAAGTATATAATTTGGCGAGAGTTTTTTGTTTACCACGCCTCCCTGGAATATGCCTTTTACAAAGTCGATAAGTGAATATGACTTCGATGGATCGTTTTCTCCCGTCGTATTGTCGAAATAAGGGCCAAACAAGGTGTAGTCAGTGTCGGGCAACTCAAGGTTCCATTCTATGACTTCCGAATCGGTAGCCATATTATAGATTTCCAGTTTTACCGTAGCGGTAGCCTCACGCTTAAGTTCCTTATTGTCACCGGTAACATTTTCCACTTCCATCTTTATGTCTCCTACCTTGACCTCGGAGCCATACTTTGGAGTTACCTTCAATGCATTCCTAAAGACAGATTTGTCTGCAAGAATCCAACGGTAATCTTCCAATTTGACTTTCAATTCGATATAGCAAGTGTCCCCATCTTCTTGCTCTTCGTAGCCGGTAAACGTCGGTTCGTCGTCAAGCTGCTCGCAGCGGTTTGTAATACCGAAAGAGTATTTCGGGCAGCCGAAGTCAAAACCGCTGTCTATGTTGTCTATAAAGTGATTTCGTTGGGAGAGGAAATATGATATTCCGTTTCTCATTTCTGCCACCTGCCCGGCATTTCCTATGATGAAGAAATAGTAAGGCGACTTGACGCATGCCTCTTTACCGTTCTTGTCAAGGTAATTGGATGTTGCTCCGACAAGGCTGACGGCCTTGCCGAACTTGCCGAGAATGGTAGCAATGTCTGTGCTGTATTGTGCCATTAGCACCTCGGGAGCAGCCGCACCCACAGGGCTGTATTTCATGTCGGAAATCAGTACGGCTACTTCGCCAGCGTTCACATTCAGGCTGTCAATAATCGTCCTAAGCATAAATGGCACCTTGGTGGATGCTGTAGACACAAACGAGCCTGTATTCATCAAGGTTTGAAAATCATTTATGCCGACGCTAGCTCCTTGGCTGCCGTCATTTGTCAAAATGCACACGCTGTCCGCGCGTACGGAATAGTAACTTATTACTCCCCAAACGTCCGTCTTGAAGTCGGTCGGACAGTTTGCCCTGAAATATCCGTTCATGCTGCCCGACACTTCAACGTAGAATTTTACCTTAGATGGTTCATGTAATTGGAATCCTTTTTTTGCTGAATCTTTGACAAGTTCTCCATTATCCGTGAAGTGATGGTCATAATTGGTGTTTACAGTACCACTACATCCAGTAATGGAAGTAATAACAATTGCTATTATGCACAGAATTAATGTACATCGCATTTTCTTTTTCATATCCATGCGTCTCTAAATCGTTGTTTCTGATAGTTTACAGTAGTCGCGTGCCATATTTGTTGTCAACACTATTCGACCATCTAATGGTTTCCCCTTATTGACCAGTATAGTGCTTCTGTCGCGACTTACTTTATTCTACATGAAAGGAATAGCTCAAAAAAAAGCGTAGACCGCCCGTTGTCCGATCTACACTCTGAGGCCGTGAGAATTGCCCATACTGCT
>CAVKWN010000080.1:0-15034 GCA_963660075.1 Lachnospiraceae bacterium | reverse complement strand
ACTGCAATGCAATGCGGGAGAGTAGGTAGCCGCCTCCTTTTTAGTGGAGCCTCGAGGATAACATTATCCTTGGGGCTTTTTTTATGTGTAGATCCATGATAGAGTCATTACGTCGTTTTTTCTATTCTATTGCACGATTGCCACGAAGCCATGGTTTTGGAATTCAATCGCCTTTTGCGTTCAGCTTTGTCACACAGGTCGTGCGTGATAAAAAACATCATGATTATTACGCGTCATTGGACCCCAATTATAGAGATTCCGTTTTAAGACTTAGTAAATTTTATCTCCGCCTTCTTGATTTTCTAAAAGAAGAAGAACGTTTTAATGTTGTTTATGTTATTGAGGGGATTCATTTGTCTAATCATACGAATGCGTTATGGCAGTCTATTATTCAATCGAATAAAGTTGTCGTTAGTTTTGACTTATACGATTGTGGAGTTGTATTTGTTGATGGAAATATGCCTAAATTTAACTATAAAGTAATGTTAGTTTAGGTTTTTATGATTTGTTATATTGCTCTAAACAAAAAAAGTAACTTAAACGATTGTGGATTCATTTTTTTTGTTTATTTTTGCGACACGAAATCAAGTATTAATAACGATAAATTATAACAATTATGTATTGGACACTTGAATTGGCTTCCAAATTGGAGGATGCCCCTTGGCCAGCAACTAAGGATGAGTTGATAGATTATGCGATTCGTTCTGGTGCCCCTGATGAAGTGGTACAGAACTTACAGGAGATAGAAGATGAGGGTGATGTTTATGATAGTATTGAAGACCTTTGGCCTGACTATCCCTCAAAAGAAGATTTTCTTTGGAATGAGGATGAATATTAGTCTTCATTTCTGACTTTACATTCGGGAGTCATTAACATTGTTGTTGGTGACTCCCGATTTGTTTTGTTTCGTACAATATTATGAATCTTTTGCCGTTTGTATAATGTGTTAAAGCTTCGATTACATTTTCTGTTGTTACTGCTTTTATGTTGCAGTTCAGTTTCCATAGCTCAGTATGACCCTTCGTTCAGTCATTACTATGATATGGAAACGTCTTTTAATCCTGCTGCAGTAGGCAAGCAGCCATATATTAATGTAGTCGCGGCGTATGCCATGGACATGGCTGGCTTTGAACACAATCCTCGTACTGCTTTTGTGTCTGGAGACATGCCTTTTCGTGCTTTGCGCTCTTTTCATGGAGTTGGTGTGAACTTCATGAACGATCAGCTTGGTCTGTTTACCCATACCAAGCTCGATTTGCAATACGCCTACCAAATGCCGTTGTTCAAAGGCCATCTGCGTTTAGGTTTGCAGGCAGGATTCATAAGCGAGAAGTTTGACGGAAGCAAGGTGGAACTTGACGACAGCAGAGACCCGGCGTTTTCATCGACAGCCTTGACAGGCAGTACAGTTGACCTTGGCGCAGGGTTGTTTTATACACATGGACACTGGTATGGTGGTGTATCGGTTCGACATATCAATTCACCGCTGGTGTCTCTTGGAGATAATAATGAGTTGAAAATATTACCTACCTATTATTTTACTGGAGGAGGCAATATTTCTTTTCGTAATCCGTTTATAACATTGAAACCATCTTTTCTCTTCAGGACAGATGGCACGGGATGGCGTGGTGACGTAACGGGAAGGCTTGTCTATACCAATGAATCGAAGATGCTATATATTGGTGCGACATATAGCCCCACTATTTCAGCCACGATTCTTCTTGGTGGCAGTTTTCATGGCGTGATCTTGGGTTACAGTTATGAAGTATATACGTCTAGCATCAATCCAGGCAATGGAAGTCACGAACTGTTTGTCGGATATAGGCACGAGATAAATTTTGCCAAGAAAGGCAGAAATCTGCATAAGAGCGTAAGAATACTATAAGTAAAGTTGACAGAACAGATATAGATCATATGAAGAATATCATATTATTGTTAAGTTTGACAATGTTGTCGTTGTCCTTGGCAGGCTGTTTCAGTGCCAAGTCTGCTTCGATGTCAGGTAAGGGTGGCGAAGTGGTAGGTGTCGGTGGACGGCCTTTTACAGAGCCTACACCTTATGGAATGGTCAGGGTAGACCGTGGTTACTTGAAGATGGGAGACCTGAAGAGCGATAGCCTTTGGGGAAAGACTGTTCCCGTGAAAGACATATCGGTTGACGGTTTTTGGATGGACCAAACTGAGATAACCAATTCTCAGTATAAACAATTCGTCAACTGGGTTCGCGATTCCATACTTCGCACCCGTCTCGCCGACCCAAACTATGGTGGGGACGAGTCATACATGATAACCGAGGACAAGAATGGTGACCCGGTGAAGCCACACGTGAATTGGAATAAGCGTTTGCCTCGCAAGCCAAATGAAGACGAGCAAAGGGCGATAGAAAGTCTGTATGTTACCAATCCCGTGACAGGTGAGAAGATGCTCGATTATAGCCAGATGAACTATCGTTTCGAGATTTACGATTATACAGCTGCCGCACTTCGCCGCAATCGTCTCAACCCTGAGGAACGCGACCTTAACACAGATGACGTCGTGGATCCCAACCAAGTAGTGATGATAAGCAAGGACACGGCTTATATTGATGAGACGGGTAAGATAGTGCGCCAGACCATTGATCGCCCGCTCTCCGGGCCATGGGATTTTTTAAGTACATACATTGTAAACATTTATCCTGACACGACATGTTGGGTAAACGATTTCCGCAATGCCGACAACGAGGTTTATCTTCGCAACTATTTCTCTAACCCCGCTTACAATGACTATCCTGTCGTTGGCGTGACATGGGAACAGGCCAATGCTTTCTGCGCATGGCGTACAGATTATCTTTTGAAAGGTTTGGGGCCAGAGGCGCGTTATGTGCAGCGTTATCGTTTGCCGACAGAGGCTGAATGGGAGTATGCCGCTAGGGGGAAGAACCAGACAGAGTTTCCTTGGGACAACAAGGACGTGATGAGTGGCAACGGTTGTTTTTATGCCAATTTCAAGCCTGACAGAGGTAACTACACTAAAGACGGCAACCTTATCACGGCTAAGACTGGCAGTTATTCACCAAATAGCAATGGCTTATACGACATGGCAGGTAATGTGGCGGAATGGACAAGCACAATTTATACCGAGGCGGGTGTGGATGCCATGAACGACATTAACCCACAGCTGAAATACAACGCCGCCTTGGAAGACCCCTATCGCTTGAAGAAGAAAAGCGTTCGCGGTGGTTCATGGAAAGACCCAGAGAGCCTCATTCGTTCGGCATGGCGCGCTTGGGAGTATCAGAACCAACCGAGGAGCTATATCGGATTCCGTTGCGTAAGATCGTTGGCTAACTCAATAAGTGGAAAACAAAAAAGAAAATAACTATGTCAAGATACAGTAATTATAATTTTGTCTATCGCTTGCAGAAGTGGATGGACACCGTGGCGGGTCAAACGTTCCTCAACTATGCGTATAGCTGGGGTGCTTCCGTCGTCATCCTCGGAGCGTTGTTTAAGCTGACCCACTTGCCCGGAGCCAATGTCATGTTGTTTGCAGGTATGGGTACAGAGGTGTTTGTGTTCTTTATATCAGCCTTTGACCGCCCGTTCGACAAGACCGCGGAAGGCAGGGAAATGCCAACTCGCTTGACAGAAGAATACCTTGAGACAGGAAAGGTGGAATATTCTACGGGAGGCGTTGAACAATCTACGGGAAGTGTCGAGCCTTCTGCCGGGATAGTGAATGACAGCATGGCTAATGTTGAAGCCGTGAATGAAATGGGTAAGGCACCGAGCCCAACTGTAACTGCCATGCCACAACAGCCGACATACGTGCCACAGATGACCCAAGAGGAGGCAGAGGCATTGAACATGGCTCAAGGAAGCTACGTTGAGGAACTAAAGACCCTTGTGGAGACTCTTAAGAAAGTGAACGAGCAGAGTACGCGTCTCACGCGCGACAGTGAGGAGATGGAAAATCTCAACCGCACGCTTACGGGTATCAGCCGTATCTACGAGATGCAACTTAAGGGCGCAAGCAAGCAGATGGGAACCATCGACGAGATTAATGCCCAAACAAAGAAAATGGCTGAGCAGATAGACCAGCTCAACCATATCTATGCGCGCATGATAAAGGCAATGACTGTCAATATGCCAACCTCTGCACCTAAGATAAACGAAGAGTGAAGAACGAAGAGTGAAGAATCCTCTTGCAAGATGTAGGATGAAGTATTCAAAAGAATTAAGTAATATAATATAAATGGCAATCAAGAAACGACCGGTTTCTCCACGCCAGAAGATGATCAACCTCATGTACATCGTTCTTCTGGCCATGTTGGCACTCAACGTGTCGACAGAGGTGCTTCAAGGCTTTGCCGTAGTGCAGGAAAGTCTTGACCGTACCACCAGCAACGCGTCGAAGGAGAATGCCGCCATATACAATGACTTCCGCGACCAGATGCTCCGAAACCCAGAGAAGGCGAAGGTTTGGTATGAGAAGGCAACGAATGTAAGAAACATGAGCGACTCGCTCTATAACCTCGCCGAGACACTGAAACTTGCTATTGTCAAGGAGGCTGACGGAGAGGATGCCGACCTGAAAAACATAAAGAACACTGACAACATTGACGCTGCTGGAACCGTGATGTTGGCTCCTGTGACAGGCAAAGGCAAAAAACTGTTTAATGCCATAAACAGTTATCGTGAGCGCATCCTTGGTTTTATCACGGATCCTCGCCAACATGCTATCATTGCGAGCAATCTTTCAACCAATGTGCCCAAGGGCAAGAATTACCTTGGCAAGAACTGGCAGGAATACATGTTTGAGGACATGCCTGTCGCGGCTGCCGTCACCTTGCTGTCAAAGTTGCAAAACGACGTGCGTTATGCCGAGGGTGAGGTGTTGCATTCCTTGGAAGCTAACATTGGCCTAAAGGATATTCGTGTAAACAAGCTTGAGGCGTTTGTGGTACCAGAGAAGACGACACTTTATCCTGGAGAGCGTTTCAATGCCAACATAGTTATGGCTGCTGTCGATACGACCTGTCAGCCGGAGATTTATGTCAATGGCTCACGTGTAACCTCCAAAAATGGTCAATACGGTTTCGTGGCTGGTGGAGTGGGAGAGCATCAGTTTGGTGGATACATCTTGATGCGCAACTCTCATGGTGACGTGCTTCGTCGCAATTTCATCCAGAAATATAATGTCATTCCTCTTCCTGGCGGAGCCACCGTAGCTGCCGACTTGATGAACATGCTTTATGCCGGATACGACAACCCCATAAGCGTTGGCGTGCCAGGCGTGCCACAGAACGCGGTTTCAGTGAGCATGACAGGAGGCCGGCTAATATCCAAAGGACCTGGTAAGTATGTGGCAGTGCCTGCCGCGGTTGGTCATGATGTCACGTTCCATGTCACCGCGCGTGATGGCAAGACCACACGAACCTTCCCGCCGTTTACGTTCCGTGTGCGTAAGCTGCCCAATCCTACTCCTTACATAGCTCTTGGTGATGACCGCTTCAAGGGTGGCAACATGGCAAAGGCAAGTTTGATGAGTGCCAGCCGCCTCAATGCTGCCATAGACGATGGCATTCTCGATATACAATTCCGGGTGACAGGCTTCTCGACCGTGTTTTATGACAACATGGGCAATGCTGTCCAAATGGCTTCCCAAGGTGGTGAGTTCACCGACCGCATGCGCGACCAGTTCCGTAGGCTAAGCCGAGGTCGCCGATTCTATATCACAGAGGTTCATGCCGTCGGACCTGACGGTGTGGCGCGTGTGTTGCCTGGAGCCATGGAGGTGAAGGTGAGATGATTTTATTGAAACAAACAGAATAAAAGATACTCTTATGAAGAGGTTATTTATATTTTTCGCGTTTATTACCGTCGGCGTTTCTTGTCTCGTGGCGCAACCAAAGGCTCGTCGCCAGGATCAGCAAACATCGAAGACGAACAGTAATAACATGACTTTGCGCCAACAGATAGATTTTCCAACCGACGAGCCCATGAGCGGAGATGTCGTCTGGCGAAGGGATGTTTACCGTGAGCTGAACCTCAACGACGAGGCTAACGCCGCTTTATATTATCCGGTTGAACCCAACGGTCAGCAGGTGAACCTTTTCACCTTGCTTTTCAAGCTTATCATGTCAGGGCCAAATCATGGCGGAATTGCCGCCTATTCATATGACGTGAACAGTGGCAATGAGAAATTTGATGAGTCGTTGCGCTTGAACCCGAAGAAGTTTCTCGACGACTATCACATCTTCTACGAGAAGACCGACCGTGGGGTGCATATCGATGACAGCGACATTCCCTCTGCGGAAGTCAAGGCTTATTACGTAAAGGAAAGCAGCTATTATGATCAGAACACGTCGTCGTTTCACCGTCAAGTGACAGCTCTCTGTCCCGTGATGTTTCGTGACGACGACTTTGGCGATGGAGCCACGAAATATCCGTTGTTTTGGGTTAAGTTCAGCGACTTAGCCCCGTTTCTTGCCAAGCAGATGGTGATGACGAGCAACATCAACAATGCCGCTATGATGAGCATTGCCGACTATTTTGCCACAAACAGTTATAAGGGCAAGATATACAAAACCAACAATATGCTTGGTAAAACTCTCGCCCAAGAGGTTGGCAACGACTCTTTGAAACTTGCCAATGCGCAGCAACGCATTGATGCGGAGATTACCTCCTTTGAGAGCCACCTTTGGGGAGATCAAGCAAAGAAAGACTCGCTCGACTCCATTGCCAAGCTTGATCCAAAGCAGACGAAGGCTGTGAAAAAGAGTTCTCGCATACGTCGAGTATCTGCCAAGTCGCCAAGAGTGAAGCAGAGTCGTGCGCGCACGTCCGAGTCATCGTCAACCTCTGGTGCTGCAAGGGTAACGGTGAGAAGGCAGAGACATTAAAAATAAGGTCAAACAATTTATAGTTTAAAAAGTCAAGATGAGAAAGATAATCGCAATATTGCTTTTTGTTTTTAGTTTGTGCAATTCTGCATCCGCACAAGTCAAGTTTGGTTTGAAGGGTGGTCTGGATGTCATCAATATGTCGTTGAGCAACAACGTGTTTGACGCTTCCAATCGCGCGGGATTCTTCATAGGTCCAATGGTTAAGCTTACAGTGCCTGTTGTAGGCTTGAGCTTTGATGCCGCCGCCTTGTACGACCAAAAGGAAGCCAAGGTTACGGTTGATGATTGCTCAACCACCATGAAGCAGCAGTCAATCAATATCCCTGTCAATATTCGCTATGGTTTCGGTTTGAGTAGTTTGGCTAACGTGTTCTTCTTTGCCGGTCCACAGTGGGGCATCAATGTTGGTGACAAGGACTTTGAGTGGACAAAGTCGAGCAGCTATTCTTTGAAAAAGTCCAATTTCAGTGTCAATGTGGGTGCTGGTGTGACTCTTCTTAACCATCTTCAGGTTTCAGCGAATTACAACATTGCCTGTGGCAAGACGGCTGACATGACTTGGACTAATGCCAGTAGTAAAGTCGAGACAGGAAAAAGCCACAACAATTCTTGGCAGATAGCCTTGGGTTATTGGTTCTGATTGGTTGTTGCCACACATTTATTTAAAGTTTTAATTCAGGCAGGTGCGCCCTGTTGGGAGTCTTCATTGGAATGAAGTATGTAGATGTAATCTTGCCATTGCCTCTTCAGGACTATTTTACCTATGCCGTGGACGATACGTTTGCGGCATCTATTGTTATGGGGATGCGTGTGCTCGTTCCGTTTGGTAAAGGCAAGACTTACGCGGCCATGGTTGTGAAGCTACACGCCGACAAGCCAGACCTCCCCGACGACAAGATTCGTGAGATACTGGCTCTGCTCGATGACGCGCCTGTTCTCTTGCCCCATCAGCTAAGGCTTTGGCGATGGATTGCCGATTATTACATGTCTCCACTTGGCGACGTCATGAATGCCGCTCTGCCCGCAGGTCTCAAGGCGCAAGTGGGATATAAGCCAAAGACGGAAGCCTGTGTCACGCTTGGAGAGAAGTTTACTAGCATTGAGGCTCAAAAGGTAGCCGTGGAGATGCTTCGCCGCACGCCTAAGCAACAAGCGGTATTTACTAAGTTTCTGGATATTCTTCATGATTCTGCAACAGACATCATGACGCGAGAGGAACTGATGAATGAGACTCATTGCACTGCCGATATTGTAAAACGACTCGTCGCCCAAGGTTTTCTTCAGTCCCTAGATCGTGAAATAAAAAACATCAACCGCAGCGGAGATTATCATCCTGAGCATATACAGACTCTAAGCGAACCACAAGCACGAGCCAAGGATGAGATAGAAAGGCAATGGCACGACAAGAACGTGGTTCTGCTTCATGGCGTGACATCAAGTGGGAAGACGGAGATTTATATCCATCTCATTAAAGAAGTTCTCGACAAGGGCGGACAGGTGCTTTATCTTTTGCCGGAGATCGCGCTCACCGTGCAGATGACTAAGCGCCTCCAACGCGTTTTCGGTTCACGCCTCGGAATTTATCATTCCAGGTACAGTGACCGTGAGCGAGTGGATATTTGGCGCAAACAACTTTCCGACAATCCTTACGACATTATCCTTGGAGCCCGAAGTGCCATATTTTTGCCTTTCACTAAGCTTAGTCTCGTCATTGTGGATGAGGAGCACGAGACAAGTTTCAAACAGCAGGATCCAGCTCCTCGTTACCATGCCCGCTCTGCCGCGATAGTCATGGCGCAAATGTTCGGTGCCAAGGTTCTTCTCGGCACCGCCACGCCTTCGATGGAAAGTTTCTACAATGCCAAGACGGGCAAATATGGTTTGGTCTCCCTTTCGGAACGATTCAAGGGTGTGGAACTGCCTGAGATAGAAGTAGTAGACATTAAGGACTTGCGTCATCGCAAGATGATGACGGGACCCTTCTCGCCGCGTCTCCTTGCCGCCATGCGCGAGGCGTTGACTGGTGGAAAACAAGTCATTCTGTTCCAGAACCGTCGTGGCTTCGCGCCAGTCTTGTCGTGCCATACCTGCGGTTGGACGCCGAAATGCAAAAACTGTGATGTGTCGCTCACTTATCACAAGCGTCTCAATTTGCTCACTTGCCATTATTGTGGTTTTACGATGCCCGTGCCCGAGTCGTGCCCCAACTGTGGTAATCCTCATCTCTCCGACCGTGGCTTTGGCACGGAGAAAATAGAAGACCTTGTACGCACGGAATTTCCCGATGCATCTGTGGCTCGCATGGATCTCGACACAACCCGCACCCGCGGGGCATATGAACGGTTGATTGGCGAGTTCGGCGCAGGCAAGACCAACGTGCTCATCGGAACACAGATGATTTCCAAGGGACTCGATTTCGACAACGTGGCTGTGGTAGGCATTCTTGATGCTGACTCCATGCTCAATACTCCCGACTTTCGAGCTTATGAACATGCTTTCATGATGATGAGTCAGGTCGCGGGGCGCGCTGGTCGCAAGGGCAAGCGAGGCTTGGTAATATTGCAGACCAAGAGTCCCGATTTGCCCGTAATCGGTCAAGTGGTGCGAAACGACTATAAAGCGTTTTACGATAACCTGCTGGAGGAACGTTCCTTCTTTCGTTATCCGCCTTTCTCCCACGTGGTTTATGTCTATCTCAAACACAAGAAAGAAGATGTCGTAGAGATGGCGGCACAAGAGCTTGGTGGCAAGTTGCGGCAGTTGTTGGCCGACCGCGTGCTTGGCCCCGACAGGCCGTCCGTGGCAAGGGTAAAGGCAGTTTTTATCCGAAAGATAGTATTGAAACTCGAAATAGGTATAGATTTGAGGAAGACTCGCCAAACTCTTTACGCTACACGCGATGCTATAGTGTCTCAACCATGCTATAAATCGGTACAGATATATTTTGACGTAGACCCGGAGTAAACCGTAAATTGCAGATGTTTCTGCTTGCAACTGAAAAGGCGTTGACATTCCACTGTAATGTCAACGCCTTTTCAACGTAAAGCCATTGCCTTTTCAGTGCAAAGCCGACGCCTTTTCAGTGCAAACGTAAATATCTTGAATACTAATGAATTACGACCATGACAAAAGGGTCGTATCAAACTCTTCATGAGTGTTGATACGACCCTTGCTTTTATCTCTTAAGATATTATTATCTTCTGTGGCTTAGAGGTTCTTGTTGTCCTCGTTCCACTTCTCCACTGGAGGCACGATGCCGAGGTCGATAACCTCTTGGCGCATGTCGCAGAGGTGCTGGTAGCTCTTCTGCAAGTCTGCCATCTCCTCTTCTGTGCCAGAAGGAGTGGTATAGTGCACGCCAGTCTTGTCGATAGTTGTAGGCAGAGCCATCATCACGTCCTTGATGCCGAGCTCAGGAAGGTTTGCATAGCAACCTGCTGGCAATGTGAAAGGCTCGCCGCCCATGGCAGCCTCGATCATCTTCACGGCGTTGTAGGCAGGGCTCTGGAATGAGCTGCGGCCACGCAGTTTGATGATGTTAGATCCACCCTGTGTGGTCATGTGCTTGATCTCCTCCCAACGCTCAGCTGAAAGGCCAAGCTCCTGGAGAGGCTTGCCGTCGACCTTCACCTGTGATGCGAAGACAGCCATCTGCTCGCCGTGGCCACCGTATGTGTGTGCGCCAGTCACCTTGTCCTGCTGCACGCCGAACTCGTGAGCGAGAGCCTGCTGCAAACGAGTAGAGTCGAGAGCAGCGAGAGATGTGAGCTGGTTTGGCTTCAAGCCGCTATGGATAAGAGCGGTAAGAGCTGTAACGTCAGCAGGGTTGAAGATCACTACCACGTGCTCCACATCGGGGCAATATTTCTTGATGTTCTCACCGAAGTCAGCGGCAATCTTGCAGTTGCCCTTCAGCAAGTCCTCGCGAGTCATGCCGGCCTTACGGGGAGCACCGCCAGAAGAAATGATGTATTTGGCGCCTGTGAAAGCCTTCTTGGCAGCTTCGGCAACCTTCTCGGGGTCGTTCATGTCCTCTACGGCTGGAGCATAATAGCTGATGTTTGCTCCTGGAACTGCGCACTGCTCCATCTCGTCGAATACGCCATGCACACCCGGCTCGTAGATGTCATACAGGCAGATGTTGGGAGTAAGACCCAGCATCAAGGCACTTTGAACCATGTTTGAACCAATCATACCGCCTGCTCCGACGATAAGAAGCTTGTCGTTTGTTAAATACTTCATAACTTAGTTTGTGTTTTAAAAGTTTCCTTTTTCCGCTGCAAAGGTAAAGAAAATAAAATAGAAGTGATTGCTTTTTTTCGTTGTGAAATGTTGTATAATATTAAAACCTTATAATTTGCAATCTCTGTTTGGCATATTGACACGGAGGGTGCCTGTCGCTTGGCCTTTGCAATTTTTACCTATGCTCATTATCTCACTTCGTGTAAGTGAGCACATTAAAACCTTAACAAGCGAATTTTCCGGATATGCAGTGGATTTCTTATAAAAGATACTTATCTTTGCAATGTATTTAGCACATTATAAATAATCACGACTATGACAAACGACACGATACTTGGCCGCCTTGCTAGTCTTCGCGAGGTGATGCGTCGGGAGAAGCTCGACGCCTTCGTCTTTCCTTCCACAGACCCACACCATTCCGAGTACACTCCCGACAGATGGAAAGGCAGGGAATGGGTTAGCGGGTTCAATGGTTCTGCCGGCACGGCAGTCGTGACCTTGGACGACGCTGCCCTTTGGACAGACAGCCGCTATTTTCTTGCGGCGGAGGAGCAGTTGGAGGGTACGACGTTCCAGTTGATGCGCCTGAAGCTGAAAGGCACGCCAACGATAGCACAGTGGCTTGCAGACAAGCTCATGAATCGTAACGCACAGGTAGGCGTGGACGGAATGTGCAACAACGTGAATTCCGTGAAAGACCTCGTGCGTGACCTGCGCCGTCAGGGAGGAATAACTGTCAGGACCAACTTCGACCCGTTGGACGAGATCTGGAAAGACCGCCCTTCAATACCGGAAAACAAGATAGAAGTGCACCCCATGAAATACGCCGGCGAATCAACCCTTTCGAAGATAGGGCGCGTGCGGACGGCACTCCGTGACAAGGGGGTCGACGGGATGCTCGTCTCGGCGCTCGACGACATAGCTTGGATGTTGAATCTCCGAGGCTCAGACGTGCATTGCAACCCGGTGTTCGTGGCGTATCTGTTGTTGAGTACCCACGAGGCGACCTTGTTTGTTGACAAGGTCAAGCTCACCCCGGAAGTTGAGGACTACCTCGAATCCCAAGACGTGAAGGTGGCAGCCTATGAAAACGTGGGCGAAGCGCTGAGACAATATTTTGAATACAACATCCTTCTTGACCCCGAACAGACGTCTTACACATTATATAATATAATAGCCTCGGCAGACAGCAAGGCTTATGCCAAGGAAATAGTAGCATCAACCTCTCCCATCCCCGCAATGAAGGCGGTGAAGAACGACGCTGAGATTGCCGGCTATCGCAATGCAATGCTGAGAGATGGCATTGCCATGGTGAAGTTCCTCAAATGGCTCAAGCCCGCGGTGGAGGCTGGCGGACAAACGGAGATCAGCATCGATCGCAAGCTAACCGCTTTTCGCGCGGAGCTACCTCTCTTCCGAGGAATCAGCTTCGACACGATAGCCGGCTACAACGCCCACGGGGCAATTGTACATTATGAGCCTACCCCAGAAACTGACATCCCCCTTGAGCCCAATGGGCTGTTGCTGCTCGACAGTGGCGCGCAATACGAGGACGGCACTACCGATATCACGCGCACCATCGCCCTAGGCTCAATAACCGATGAAATGCGTCGTGTCTACACTCTTGTGTTGAAAGGGCACATACAGTTGGAACTGGCAAAGTTTCCCGACGAGGCTTCCGGCACCCAGCTCGACGCCCTGGCGCGTGAGGCAATGTGGCGCGAGGGCATGAACTTCCTTCATGGCACAGGCCATGGAGTGGGCTCATATCTCAACGTGCATGAAGGCCCTCACCAAATAAGGATGGAATATATGCCCGCGCCACTCAAAGCTGGGATGACGGTTACCGATGAGCCGGGGTTGTACCTTGAGGGCAAGTTCGGCGTTCGCCATGAGAACACGTTGCTCATACGCCCGTATATGAGCACTGCGTTTGGCGACTTCCTGCAAATGGAGTCGCTCACCCTCTGCCCATTCGATACCGACCCCATTATAAGGGAAATGCTTCTGCCCGAAGAGACAGACTGGCTGAACCAATATCATCGGCATGTTTATGACGTTTTGGCGCCACACCTTGATGAGGAAGAACGGTCTTGGCTGGCAAACGCCACGAAGGAAATATAAAACAAAAAATGGATAATTGTTTGGTTATCTGAAAAATAACTTGTAATTTTGCAGCCGCTTATTGTGGTAGGGTGTATATTGCCCTATCGCAAGGCAAAAGTCTAATTTAAAATTTATAAACCAAAACAAAATGATTATTGTACCCGTAAAGGAAGGCGAGAACATCGAAAGAGCTCTCAAGAAGTTCAAGAGAAAGTTTGAAAGGACAGGTGTCATCAAGGAGCTTCGCTCACGTCAGCAGTATGACAAGCCATCTGTCAAGAAGCGTCTCAAGATGGAGCATGCCGTTTACGTGCAGCACATGCGCGACGAGGAAGAATAACAAATTCTTCAAAAAAAATTTGGTAGTTTCGAATATTTTCCATAAATTCGCAATGTGAATCACCGTGAAGCCGGTTGACGCTTGATAGTTGCTTGACATGGTTGACGAATTCTTGGATTACCTGCGTTACGAGCGATGTCGCTCGCCGAGGACGATAGAGTCTTACTCTGTCTCGCTTAGGGAGTTTGAGGATTTTTTCAATGGTCTTGACAGTGAACTCAGCTGGCAGACAGTAGATGAGGATGTTGTCCGCGACTGGATGGAGCATCTCATGGACGGTGGTATGGAAGCATCGAGCGTGGGGACGCGGCTTGCCGCTCTCCGATCGCTTTTTCGTTACGCCTTGGCAAGGCATCTTGTGGAGCGTGATCCTACCTATCGGGTAGAGCCGCCGAAATGCCGCAAGAGATTGCCGACATTTGTCAGGGAAAGCGAGATGAATCGTCTGCTCGATGACCTGTCTTGGGGCGAAAGCTTCTTGGAGGTTAGAGACAAGGCGATAATCATGACCTTCTACGAGACGGGCATACGCTTGTCGGAGTTGATTGGTCTTGACGATGTTGACATTGATTGCGACAACCGCCAGCTGAAAGTGACCGGAAAAGGCGACAAGCAGCGGGTGGTGCCATACGGAGAGGAGCTCGCCGTGACCCTTGGCGGCTATGTGGCTTGCAGGGATCGTGAGGTGAGCAGAAAGTGTGACGCGTTGTTTGTCACGACGAAAGGCAATCGCATGAGGGCCTTGGATGTCAGACATAGGGTGAAGGCGAAGCTCTCACTCGTCAGCACACAGAAAAAACTCTCGCCGCACGTGTTGCGACACTCGTTCGCGACCGCGATGCTCAATAATGGCGCAAGTATAGAAAGTGTCCGGAAGCTGTTGGGCCACGCTAGCGCGTCGACAACAGAGGTGTATACCCATACAACCTTTGAACAGCTCCGCAGAGTATACAAAGAAGCCCATCCAAGGGTGTGAGTTTAACCTTTAAAAATGGTAACTATGGAAGTAAACATCAAGTCGATTCACTTCGACGCTACCGAGAAGCTGCAAGCCTTTATCGAGAAGAAGGTAGCTAAGTTGGAAAAGTCATTTGAAGATATTAAGAAAGTAGAGGTGCAATTAAAGGTCGTCAAGCCCGCTGCCGCGCTAAACAAGGAAACCAGCGTCACCGTGTCGGTGCCCAACGGGAACCCAATCTACGTCGCAAAGACATGCGACACTTTTGAGGAGGGTGTAGACTTGTGCGTGGACAGTTTGCGGGAGCAACTGACGAAATTCAAGGAAAAAATACGCAATCGTTGAAAAATTTCCTCAAAATGTTTTGGAGATTGAAAAATAAGTAGTAACTTTGCAGCCGTTTTACAACAGGTCTTTAGTTCGCCGGTAAGGCGGCTGCAAAGAAACGCCTCTTTAGCTCAGTTGGCCAGAGCACGTGATTTGTAATCTCGGGGTCGTTGGT
>CAVKWN010000079.1:3201-16271 GCA_963660075.1 Lachnospiraceae bacterium | reverse complement strand
TGCGGCAATAGCTCAGTTGGTAGAGCGCGACCTTGCCAAGGTCGAGGTCGCGGGTCCGAGTCCCGTTTGCCGCTCTTTTTTATTTTGTACACACGCCCCTCAATAAGAAAATCGAAGTCTATTTTCAATGAATTTATACATTAGGTATTTTGATAACGAGACTCTTGTATATAACGTAGAAGAGGCCATTACTTTTTTGCGCTCCTTAGGCGAAGTTACCGTAACACGTAATATGGAAAACGACATTCGCGAATTCGTCGCGAGCAATGTCATGTTCCCCAAACGCTATAAAGTGCGCGGACATGCCTATTTCATCATGATAAAGACTACCGCCGCCACGATGCGCGACTTCAAGGAGAAGAAAGCCACGAAGCAGGCGCAGGAGAGCAGCCCCGCAAACAACGACACCCCCATGGCAAGGCTCAACTTCCACAAGGAGGGCTGGTATGAGGGTGAGATAGACTTCAAGCGCGTGGTGCTGACACCATCCACAGGCAAGCACGAATATCGCGACACGCGCTACGTGGCACGCTGCAAGGCTGTGTCGGGCGCTGATTGCTACAACAGGATAGTGGACTACTTGCGCACACGCGTGGACAACCGCAGCCAATTTCCATCGGCAAAGGGCAAGAAGTTTCACTTTAAATACCTTGGCATGTGGAAATAGCCAACAAAGACTCAAGACATGAATAAGGTTATGCTTATCGGGAACGTGGGCAAAGAGCCCGACGTGCGTTATTATGATGCCGACCAAGCCTTGGCAAAGGTGACGCTCGCCACAACGGAGCGTGGCTACACCACCAAGGACGGCACGAAGATACCAGACCATACCGACTGGCACAACCTCCTCTTCTACCGTCAGCTCGCCAAGATAGTGGAACAATATGTCCACAAGGGCGACAAGCTCTACATAGAAGGAAGGCTCCGCTACAACACCTATGAAGACAAGCTCGGAAAGCGCCACAACATGACCGAGATAATGGTAGACAACATGGAGCTCCTTTCTCCAAGACCAAACAAAGCTTAATAAAACATTGGATTCGTATTTTCTAAGTCACATCAATGACCTTGTGGAGTTTCACCCCATCACGACAGAAGTGGCAATAGCCATAGCGCTCACCATCGTATTGCTAATGCTGTCGGGCTTCGCCAGCGGCTCCGAGATTGCCATTTTCAGCCTGTCGCCGTCTGACATCAACGAGCTCGACCCTGACAAGAACCCGAACGACAAGGCAATATGCCAACTTCGCGAAGACTCAGAGCGCACGCTCGCGACCATCTTGATAACCAACAACCTGGTCAACGTCACCATCATCATGCTCTGCAACTTCATCTTCGGATCACTTGTGGTTTTCAAGGTGAAGTGGCTCGACTTCCTGGTAATCACCGTTTTCCTCACCTTCCTTTTGCTTCTTTTCGGAGAGATCATGCCAAAGGTTTACAGCCGTTCCATACCATTGAAATTCTGCCGCAAGGCAGTGGGCGGCCTTCTACTGTTCAGAAAACTCTTCTGGCCTATGGAGACAATACTCCTAAAAAGCGGGATGATAGCTGAGAAAGCCATGCCAAAGGAGAAAAGGCAACTGAGCGTAGACGACTTGGAACAGGCTCTCGAATTGACCAACAAGGAAGACATCAAGGAAGAGCAGAGCATGCTCAAGGGCATCATCCGCTTTGGCGACGAAACCGCGAAAGAGATTATGACACCTCGACAAGACATTGGCGACATAGACATAAGATCGTCTTTCCACGAGGTGCTCAAGTTTATCGTGGACAACAACTACAGCCGCGTGCCAATATACCAAGACAACGAGGACAACATTCGTGGCGTGCTGTATATCAAGGACTTGCTTCCATACATAGGCAAGCCCGACAACTTCCGTTGGCAAAGTCTGATACGACCCACCTACTTCGTGCCCGAGACCAAGAAGATTGACGACTTGCTGCACGAGTTCCAAGACAACAAGGTTCACATAGCCATCGTGGTAGACGAGTTCGGAGGCACGAGCGGCCTCGTGACACTGGAGGACATACTTGAGGAAATCGTGGGAGAGATAAACGACGAGTATGACGAGGAAGAGAAAAACTATACAAGGCTCAACAGCAACACGTATATATTTGAAGGCAAAACCCTCTTGAGCGACTTCTGCAAGATACTTGGCATCGACGACGACGAACTGGACAGCGGGGCAGGCGACGCCGACTCTCTCGCCGGGCTTCTGCTTGAGCTGAAAGGCGACTTCCTTAGCCTGCACGAGAAAATAACGTTCAAGAACTACACTTTCGAGGTGATGGCGGTGGACGAAAGGCGCATCAGCAAGGTGAAAGTAGTGGTGAACAACAAGGCTGCAAGCAATGCCACTGACAAGAAAACAGAGGCTTGACGACGGCTCGTGGCTCGCTATATGGAAAATGGACGAGCCTCTGGACAGCCTTCCGCGACCAACTCAAGTTGACCTCAGCCAATACAAAACGCAGAGGTTGAGAGAAAAGCTCACGGAATATGTCTTGTTGAGCGAACTGGCAAACCAAGACGGTCTCGTCATCGACCATGACGAGGATGGCGCGCCATTGGTGGAAGGATTCAACATCAGCATCAGCCACACAAAAGGTTGGGCGGCAATGATCCTGTCAAAGTGGCACAGGAGCGGCGTGGACATAGAATACGTCTCAGACAGGGTAAACAGAATCGTTTCCCGATTCATGCGAGACGACGAGCCACAAGACACGCTCAACGAAAGGATAATAACTTGGTGCGCAAAGGAAGCGGCTTATAAATATTATCACGAGCAACACTTGGGGTTTCTTGAGATGCGACTGTTGCCGTTCACGCAACAAGAGACGGGCATTGCTCACTTGGTAAACCTAAGACAAGGAGAGACAAAAACGGTAAATTACGAGGTAAACGAGGATTTCGTGTTGGTGTATATCACGGAATAGCAATTACACACAAATACTACTTTTTTACACATTCTTAATAAAACGTGCATTAAAGTTGGTATCCTTAGACATATTTTTGCATTTTTTTATCTTGTCATTTGGTTAATTCCATATTTTTGGTTACTTTTGCAATGGATAATAGGCATTAGGTCCAAAGGTGTTGCATTTTAGTTAATCAGACATTACTCAGAATACGTTGCTAAAGAAGATATACTACATATTAATATTGTGTGTCTTGTGCTCCTCGTGTGAGTTTAAGCTCAAGTCAAGCGACAACGACGACCCTTCCAACATGAAGGTGGATCGTTATGATCGCTTGGAAAGTCGCTACGTGGTGACGGGCGACTTCTCGGCATTGCAGCAGATGAACACGGAGTACCCGATAGAAACACGCACGCTCGTGGAGAAGATATTGCGCATTGGCGATGTCAACGACCACGACATAAGCGAGCGGTTCTTGCGTTTCTATCAAGACTCGACACTGCAATCATTGGTCAGCGACGTGCAATTGGAATACGCCAACATGGACGACATAAACCAAGGCCTGCAAAACACCTTTTCCAACCTTAAGAAATGGATTCCGGACATGCCTTTGCCACATGTCTATACACAAATAGGCGCACTTGACCAAAGCGTGGTGGTAGGCGACCGCATAATAGGCATCTCGCTCGACAAATACTTGGGCGGGAAATACCCTCTCTACAAGAAGTTCGGATATAGCAACGAGCAACTGGAGTCGATGAACAGGTCGTATATAGTGCCCGACTGCACGCTGTTCTACCTACTCAGCCTATACCCCATGGAAGACTTTGACTCAAGAACCCAGTTGGAAAGGGATCTCCACATGGGAAAAATGATGTGGGTTACCAACAAGGCAATAGGCACAGAGCTGTTTCGAACTGACTACGTGCAGATGATAAGCCACTACATGAAGAAACACAGCAACATAACGATAAAGCAACTATTGGAGAGAGACGACTACAAGGACATGAAGTAAACGCACATCCTTGTAGGACGTGAAATTCAAGAAAGCTTTATTACGCCATCCGCCATCCCAAATGCGGCACAAGGCGTTTTTTTTACTTTTCAAAGTGCTGATAGTCCTTAACCGTCTTCCACGCCCCACCCCACTTGAACCCGCGGCTTGTGAACAACTTCCACGCAAGGTCGCCTTTTTCTATCTTATAAGGAAAGGAGCCGCTACGATTTACATACTTACCAGATACCGAAGGCTGCACAACGACCTTGCCTGAACGGAGCCGCCTAACGCAAGGGTTGTAAAGCGTATTGAGGTCAACAGCCATACCCTTGGCATGCGCCGACAGCTTCTTGCTGCCACGCACGGCACGATAACAAAAGCTGCTCGAGTTGTTGGCGCGCATCGACTCTTCGTCGTTAGCCCCGAAGTCTTCTATGAGACGGACACTGGCTATGGGATAGCGATGCTTGTAAAGTTCCTCGAAAATCTCCAGCACGTCATTGGCTATCGCCTTGTTGCAAACCATCTCGCCATGCTTTACACTACCATCCAAATCGTAATGCAACAAACGCAAGTAGCGTAAGTCCTGTCGGCGCACGGTGCAACCATTGGGATAGCTCCTGCCCTGCATCCTGACGAAAACGTCGTCGGGTATCATCGACACGGAAAACCCCGGCTGTCTCTTTTGGGAGAAAACCAATAGCGGCATGAAAAGAAACACGATTGACAACAAAGGCAAACGCATAGTCGAACGATTTAGCATGAAGACAAAATAAGAATCATATTAAAAACAAAAAAGCCAAGCAAGAAACTTGCTTGACTTTCTGGATGTTGGGGTACTCGGACTCGAACCAAGAATGACAGGACCAGAATCTGTAGTGTTACCATTACACCATACCCCAATGTCTTTGCAACCTCATTTCTGAATTGCGAGTGCAAAGGTACAGACTTTTCTTTTACCATCCAAACTTTTTGCCATTTTTTTTCAAAAAAAATATTCATGGCACGTTTGTCCGCCATTATGTCATGACAGAGACACTTAATTCAAAAATAAGATTAATAAATTTTGTAATTCGTGCGATTAGCACTAACTTTGTCATGAATAAGCTGTTAACACACTGATATTAAATTAATGAAAGAAACAACGACAGAAGAGTTGCTGAAGATTATCGTCGACGCCATACAAGACAAGAAGGGCGAAGACATCCGCGTAGTCGATCTTAGACATATAGACGGAGCCATCGCCAATTATTTCGTGATTTGCCAAGGTGGTTCACCGGCACAGGTGGAAGCCATAGCCCAATCGGTGGGCGACAAATGCCGCGAGAAAACCGGCGAGAAGCCAGTGGGCGTGACCGGACTTGGAAACGACCAATGGGTCGCCATAGACTTCGTGGACATAATGGTACACATTTTCCAGCCCGAGCCAAGAGAGTTTTACGACCTGGAGCATCTTTGGGAAGACGCAAACATCTCCATCGTCACGGAGAATGGCGGCGAGAGCCTATAACAAAACAGAAAGAACAAGACAAAACCATGAACAACAGGCAAATGAACCAAAACGACCAGCAGCCTAAGATGCCACGGTTCAACATGAACTGGCTCTACATAATCGTAGCGGTCGTTCTCGCCATCATGCTCTTCTCGGGAGGTGGTGGGTCGATAGTAAAAGGCGGCGGCTCAAGCCAAGAGGCCAACTATAGCGACTTCAAGGCTTACGTCAACAAAGGCTACGCTCAACGTGTGGTGATAAACAAGAGCGACAACACGCTGAAGATGTATGTCAAGCCACAACATATCCGTACCGTCTTCAACATGACCGCCCAGCAAGTGGGTGCCAACCCATACGTCAGCGTGCAGTTTGGCTCCGTGGACGAACTGGAGAAATTTCTTGACAACCAGCAACAAAAACACAAGCTCGCCGGATATAGCTACAACAACGAGCGTGGCACCGACATATGGAGCCTGCTCATAAACCTCGGCCCGCTGTTTTTCTTCTTCTTCCTCTTCTGGATGTTCAGTCGAGGCATGAGCGGAGGCACCGGCATGGGCGGAGGCGGAGGCATCTTCAGCGTCGGCAAGAGCAAGGCAAAGCTCTATGAGAAAGCAAACGAGATGGGCATAACCTTCAAGGATGTCGCAGGACAAGAAGGCGCCAAACAGGAAGTGCAAGAAATAGTGGACTTCCTCAAGGACCCAAAGAAATACACCGACCTTGGCGGAAAGATACCTAAGGGAGCCCTGCTCATAGGCCCTCCAGGAACGGGTAAGACCCTGCTGGCGAAAGCCGTGGCAGGCGAGGCTGGCGTGCCATTCTTCTCAATGTCGGGTTCAGACTTCGTTGAGATGTTCGTCGGCGTGGGCGCAAGCCGTGTCCGTGATGTCTTTGCCCAGGCAAAGCAGAAGTCACCGTGCATCATTTTCATCGACGAGATTGATGCCGTTGGCCGCGCGAGGTCAAAGAACCCGTCAATGGGAGGCAACGACGAGCGCGAGAACACCCTTAACGCGCTCCTCACCGAGATGGACGGATTCGGTACAAACTCGGGCGTCATAGTACTTGCCGCCACAAACCGCGTCGACATGCTCGACAAGGCTCTGTTGCGCGCCGGCCGCTTCGACAGGCAAATACACGTCGACTTGCCAGACCTCGCAGAGAGAAAAGCAATATTCCTCGTGCACCTCAAGCCTTTGAAACTCGGCAACGACATCGACATTGACTACCTCGCCCGCCAGACCCCGGGATTCTCAGGCGCAGACATAGCAAACGTCTGCAATGAAGCAGCCTTGATAGCCGCAAGGCACAACAAGCAAGCCGTGGAAAAACAAGACTTCCTCGACGCCGTGGACCGTATCGTTGGCGGATTGGAGAAGAAGACCAAGGTGATGACCGCTGACGAGAAGCGTTCCATAGCCATTCACGAAGCAGGACACGCCACGATAAGTTGGTTCTGCAGATACGCCAATCCTCTCGTCAAGGTAACCATCGTGCCACGCGGCCAAGCCCTTGGAGCGGCATGGTACATACCAGAGGAGAGAGTCATCACGACGAAGGAAGAGGAACTCGACCAGATTTGCTCACTTCTTGGAGGCCGCGCCGCCGAAGAGCTCTTCGTGGGCGCCATCTCAACCGGAGCCATGAACGACCTTGAGCGTTCGACCAAAGCCGCGTTCGGAATGGTGGCATATACTGGCATGAGCGACAAGCTGCCAAACATCTGCTATTATAATAATGATGAATACTCGTTCCAGCGCCCTTACAGTGAGACAACCGCAAAGGTCATCGACGACGAGGTGCTCAGGATTGTAAACGACCAATACAAGCGCGCCAAGCAGATACTCACAGAACACAAGGATGGGCACGCGGCGCTTGCGCAACTCTTGTTCGACAAGGAAGTGATATACCGCGAGGATGTTGAGAAGATCTTAGGCACGCGCCCATGGACTAGTCGCTCGGAAGAGCTGATCAAGGAGAACGAGCGAATAGAGGCTGAAAAAAAGGCCAAGGAAGACGCAGAGGCTCCCAAGCTCGAAGACATGCCCGACGAGGTGAAGCAAGCGCAGGCGGAGCACGACAGAGCCATTGCCGACAAAAGAAAAAACGACAACCTTGACGAGGGCACGGAGAACCACAACATAGAGAACAATTAAGAACAAAGGGTCATGACAGACAAAAAGAAAAATCTTATAGTCAGGTCCATCACAGGAGTGCTTTTCGTGGCCATCATGGTAGCCGGCTTTCTCAACAGCATGGCAATGCTCCTGCTCTTCACCATCATCACCGGACTAACGCTGTGGGAATACACGGGGTTGGTAAACGACCGCGTTGCCGACGTCAACGTCAACCGCTTCATCTCCACCGTTGGCGGAGTCTACTTCTTTATCGCCATTGCCATGTGGAGCATTGGCGTGGTGAAGGGTTTCGCGGTGATGATGCCATACGTTCTCACCATTATCTACCTGCTTATCAGCGAGCTTTATGCCAAGAACCGCAATGCCGTAACCAACATGGCATATACGATGCTCGGGCAGATGTACATAGCCATGCCCCTGGCGCTCATCAACGTCCTTGCTTTCAAGTGTGACGACTCGGGCAACTTCAGCGGTTACGATATGCTGCTTCCGCTCTCTGTGTTCATCTTGCTTTGGGCAAACGACTCTGGCGCCTATTGCTTCGGCTCGATGTTCGGCAAGCACAAGCTCTTTCCACGCATCTCCCCCGGAAAGACATGGGAAGGCAGCATTGGCGGTGGAATCTTCGCAGTCATCATAGCTGGCGTGATAGGCTACTTTGCCAATTGCGGCAGTGACACCCACGCACTCAACGTGCCACAATGGCTGGGACTTGGAGCCGTAGTCGTGATTTTCGGCACATGGGGCGACCTCGTGGAAAGCCTGTTCAAGCGCACGATTGGCGTGAAAGACAGCGGAAAGATACTACCTGGACATGGCGGCATGATGGACAGGTTCGACTCAAGTCTTTTGGCAATACCCGCGGCAGTGCTCTACCTCTATTCTGTCACCATTTTCATGTAATTCCCGTGTATACGTGAGGAACGTACACATTGGGAAATGGATAAAAGAAGTGCAAACGAAACACAATAATACATCATTGTCTTGTTTCGTTTGCACTAAATGACTACCTTTGCATAAGAAATTGAAAGTGCAATAAATGGAGAAGAAGAAACTGTTGTCGATTTTGTCAGCCTTGGCAAGACACAAGTATCTTATCACAATAGTGATAGGAGTCTTGTTTATTGGCTTCGTCGACGAGAACAGTTTCATGCAACGTGTAAAATACGACATCCAGATAAGCAGCCTGAAAGAAGAAATAAAAAAATACAACGCCATCAACGACTCAGCCAACACCCAACTTGAAAAGCTCAAGCGCAATCCCAGATACATTGAGAAGATAGCACGGGAACGCTATTTCATGAAAGCTGACGATGAAGACATCTTCGTGCTCAGCACGGAGAGGGTAAACGATGACACAGAAAAATAATCACCAGAATGAAACAACTAAACAAAATACAAAGTGCCATATTCCTATCTGGCGGCGTTTTAATGGTCATCGGAGTGGCCTGCTGCGTGCTCACCGTAGCACCAACAGTGCTATGTTGGGTGTATCTCTTGGGTGCCGTCATGTTTGCGGTCATGCAAGTGTCACAAGTCTACGAGGGTAAGGATATCGTGGTGCGCCGACTAAAACGACTGCAAAATCTCAGCGACCTGTTGTTCGTACTGGCTGGTTTGCTCCTTGCCGACACCGTGTACGCAGGCGTGAACCATAGTTTTTTCCAGCCATTGTTCAACAACCATATAGCCTACATCACTTATTTATACAACAAATGGGTGATATTGCTTCTCGTGGCGGCAATTCTCGAAGTGTACACCGCGCATAGAATTGACCACGAACTATCGAAAAAAAACATAAAAGAGTAGTCACTTCCATTAAATTGCATAAAAATAGTTCAGATACTCAACAAGAGGTTGTATCTTTGCTAAAGAAGAAAACGAAAACTTATGAATAAAGTCTTATACGCCATAATCAGTGTACTTGCCTTGAGCTCATGCGCCAACGGTTTCCACATCTCAGGCTCCACAAGCGTGAGCATGCTCGACGGTCAGAAATTGTACCTTAAAGTAATGAAGGACACGACACTGAAAGAGCTGGACTCTTGTGATGTCGTTCACGGACAATTCCAATTCGGAGGATCAACAGACTCCGTGAGAGTTGCCAATATCATCCTCGACGACAACAACAACATACCAGTGGTGCTTGAAGGAGGAGACATCCAAGTGAAGATAGACAACTCACAGGAATCCGTCACGGGTACACCACTCAACGACAAGCTGACGAAGTTCAGACAGCAGTTCACCCGACTGATGAACGAGAGCAATGACCTCGTACACCAGCACGACCAAGCGATAATGAACGGAAAGAACATGGATGCCGTGAACGCTCGCCTTGCCGCCAAGGACGCAGATATCAACCGTCGCATGGACAAGCTCGTAACATCGTTTGTCACAGACAACATGGACAACGTGCTGGGGCCTTATATCTTCATAAACGTTTGCATGAACCGCTACAACGTGCCAATGCTCGACGCGTGGGTTGAGGACATCATGAGCAAGGCAACAGACAAGTTCAAGAACGACGCACAGGTTAAGGAGTATTATGAGGCCGCCCAAGAGAACCAAAGCATCATGAACGGTACGAAGATGCCAGAGCAAGCACCTCAGCAAGCTCAACAAAACGCGCCACAAGAGGCTCCACAAGATGGCCAGACCCCAAACCAAATGGCTCAATAACATATTATGATAAGCATATCACACTAACGAACAAAAACTTTTCTCAATATGAGGACAATCATCGAAAATGGTACGATTGTCAATGAGGGAAAGTCTTTCAAAGGCTCCATCATAATAGACAACGACCATATTGAAAGCGTGATTGCCGAAGACGAGACACCCCGAGGCATCTACGACCAACATATAGATGCCTCGGGGTGTCTCGTTATGCCAGGCGTAATCGACGAGCACGTACACTTCCGTGAGCCTGGGCTCACAGACAAGGCAGACATCGAGAGTGAATCGAGGGCGGCGGCATGGGGTGGAGTCACCACCTACTTCGACATGCCCAACACCAAGCCTGCCACAACGACCATACACGACTGGGAAGACAAGATGCAACGAGGCGAGAAGGAAAGCCATGTCAACTACGCTTTCTTCTTCGGAGCCACGAACAGCAACGCCGATTGCTTCAAGCAGCTCGACACGAAACACTTGCCAGGAATAAAGCTCTTCATGGGCGCCTCTACAGGCAATATGCTAGTAGACGACAAAGAAGCCCTCGACAACATCTTCAAGCAATGCGCCAAGCTCAATTTGCCGTTGATGACCCACTGTGAGGACACGAACATCATCAACAGCAACATGGCAAAGGCTAAAATCGCCTACGGAAACGATCCTGACATAACTCTTCACCCAGTCATACGCTCCGAGGAAGCGTGTTACGCAAGTTCCGCTTTAGCCGCGAGATTAGCTAAAGCCCATAATACGCACCTCCACATAGCACACATTTCCACAGCTAAAGAACTTAGCCTGATACCGGTAAACGACAATGCATTCCGATTAGGTCCATTGCCAAACATCACAGGAGAGGCGGTATTAGCCCACCTTCTGTTCACCGATGACGACTATACCACACGCAAGGCACTCATAAAATGCAACCCCGCGGTCAAGACGGCTAAAGACCGTGAGGCATTGCGTATTGCCTTAAACAAAGGTATAATCACTTGCATAGGCACCGACCACGCGCCACACAACCTCAGCGACAAGCAAGGAGGATGCGCACATGCTACATCTGGCATGCCAATGGTGCAGTTCTCATTGGTGTCAATGCTTAACCTTGTCGAGAAGGGTATCTTAACCGTTGAACAAATGGTCTGGCTCATGTGCCACAATCCGGCACGCCTATTCTCCGTGAGCAATAGAGGCTTCATACGTCCTGGTTACAAGGCCGATATCACCATCGTAAAACAAGTAGAGCCCTGGACGCTTACCGAAGACATAATACAAAGCAAGTGCGGCTGGAGTCCTCTCACGGGCGACAAGTTCGATTGGCGCGTCATGAGGACGATATGCAACGGGCACACGGTCTTCAACAATGGGGAAACGGACGACTCCTACCGTGGCGAGGCGGTCCGCTTTAATCGTTAAGTCCAAACACACCTTCAACTTGAGGTAAACCATGCGAATCGACTATAACATCGATGACATAAGACCATTCGTCAACTGGGCATATTTCGACTACGCTTGGGGCATGAATGGCAAGGACAACGCAGAACGCGACCACCTTCACGCCGATGCCAACACAATGCTCGACAAATGGCGAGACAATTACCGCACACACGCAGTGTTCAGGATTGTTGATGCCAACAGCGATGGCGATGACATCATAGCCGATGGGGTTCGTCTGCCTATGTTAAGACAGCAGAAGCCCACCAAGCCAGGCCAACCAAACCTCTGCCTCACCGACTTTCTGAGACCTATATCACAAGGCATCAGGGACAAGATCGGACTCTTTGCCGCTACCGTGGACTACGACCTCACATGCGGTTACGACAACGATGCCTACGGGAAAATGTTGTCGCAGGTGCTTGCCGACAGGCTCGCGGAAGGCACTGCCGAGCTGGTGCATCTCCAAGTGAGACGGCATTATTGGGGTTACGCGCCAAACGAGCAATTATCGATCGACGAGATACACGCCGAGAAATACCAAGGCATAAGGCCCGCTGTAGGATACCCATCAATGCCCGACACAAGCATGAACTTCCTCATCGACAAGCTGATAAACATGGCAAGCATAGGCATCCGACTCACAGAGAGCGGCATGATGCAACCACACGCATCAACGTCGGGACTTATGTTCGCGCATCCTCAAGCTCGATATTTTGAACTGGGAAAGATTGGTGAAGACCAGCTCGTTGACTATGCACGCAGACGACAACTGCCTGTAGGCACTATAAGACGATTCCTCCAATCGTCATTGTTAAAGCAATAAAATCCATGATGTCACTATAAGCCACATGATACTTAGATCTCTCATCTTTTTCATCTTGATAATCTTGGTGCCCGACATTTACATATGGCTCCACTATTATCGCACGCGCTATCTCCACAACCGCATGGTAAGAATATTGTGGTGGCTTCCGTGTCTTTGCATGATTGCGTACACCGTGGCACTTTCAACAATCCGCAACTTCGCTCCAGCAGACCTCACGTGGCTCAACACCTACCTCTGTCTCTTTGGCCTGTTTATCTTGCCCAAGGCATTGTTTGCGGTTTGCTCAGCACTTGGCTCGGCTCTGCGCGCCATCTGCCACACTCGCTACAACTACGGTCATCGAGTAGGACTTGCTATCGGCATCATCGGCGCGTTGGCATATATCTATGGAATGGCTTTCGGCGTGGGACAAATTGTCGTCAGGCAAGTTGATCTGAGCTTCAACGACCTTCCTGAAGAGTTTGACGGTTTCCGGGTGATGCAAATATCCGACATCCACTCAGGCACGTTCAACGGATGGAGACGGAAAATCCTAAAGGCAGAGATTGACAGCATAAGGGCGCAAAAAAACATAGACTTGGT
>CAVKWN010000079.1:0-2945 GCA_963660075.1 Lachnospiraceae bacterium | reverse complement strand
ATTTGGCTCGCCGGAGCTGAAGACTATAGCCGCATACCCGAATACGACCACTCTAATCTCAAGAAGACTCTCAAAGGCATACCACAGTCGGCATTTGTCATATTGCTTCAACACGACCCTATCGCGTGGGAAAACGACATTCTGCCCCACTCCAATGTTCAACTCACGTTGTCAGGACATACCCACGGCGGACAATTGCAGATTCTTGGCTTGCGACCAACCATGCTTAGCATAAAACAAGACCGTGGACTTTACCAAAAGGAGGGACAATACATCTATGTCAACGCAGGGCTGGGCGGATTTGTTCCATTCAGGCTCAACATGCCTTGCGAGATAACAGTGATAACGCTGCACAAGGGATATAAAAGAATATAAGAATGTAGAACAAAAGTCCCTGCGATGGTCTGAATAAAAAGTATAACACAAACAAGAAAACAGAAACATCAATTCCCATGAAATACCTTTATCGCGCATACCAAATATGCATTGTCATACCAATATTCCTACTCTGCACCATCATCATGTGCATATTCACCATGGTGGGTTGCAAGATCGGCAACGGCAACTTTTGGGGATATTGGCCCGGACACCATTGGGCATGGTTGGCAGTGAGGCTGCTTATCCTGCCCGTGAAAGTCGAGGGAAGGGAGAACCTCAAGCCTGGCGAAAGCTATGTTTTCGTGGCAAACCATCAGGGTGCTTTCGACATTTTCCTGATATTCGGTTTTCTCAACCGCAACTTCAAGTGGATGATGAAACACGGCCTGACTACGATTCCCGTCATTGGTCAGGCTTGTAGGTCATCTCATCAAATCATAGTGGACAAACGTGGCGCGTCGAGGATAAAGAAGACCTACGACGATGCTCGTGAGACTCTCAAGGAAGGCATGTCGGTTGTGGTATTTCCCGAGGGAGCCCGCACTTTCACTGGTCACATGGGATTCTTCCGCCGTGGAGCTTTCATGCTTGCCGATGAACTGCAACTACCCGTCTGCCCACTGACCATCAACGGCTCATTCAACATCATGCCTCGCACTAAGGACTGGCATTGGGTCAACTGGCATCCATTGAGACTCACCATCCACAAGCCTATCTACCCGATAGGGAAAGGCCGAGAGAATATCGACCATATGAAAGAGGAAAGCTACGAGGCAATAATGACAGGACTGGTGCCAGAATATCAAGGCTATGTAGAGAACGATGACCAATAAGAAGCGCTTTCATACAATTTGCCAATAGCGGTTATTATCAGCCAAGCAAGCTTTTCCTCGCGAGCAGGCATGCACCTATTATTCCACCACGCTCGTGCAGTTTGGAGAGACACAGGCGGGTGTCCTTGTTGACAATACTGAGAGAATACTTGCGCACCGATGCTGCTACAGACTGAAGCAGGAAGTCGCCCGTACGGGCAAGCACACCGCCTATTACAACCAGTTCGGGATTGAAGAGGTTTATCAAGTTGGCAACGCTTTCGCCCAGTTTCAGGCCTATATGCTCGATGACATCGATGCAAAGCGGGTCTTCACGGTTAACCGCGTCGATGATATTTTCAAGCGAATAGATGTCGCCCTCACTCTTGGTGAGAAACGACGATTCGCCTTCTTCTATGCGTCGGCGCACATTGCGCTGCAGGGCGCTACCCGAAGCCTCGGTCTCAAGACATCCTTTCTTGCCGCAATGGCAAAGTATGTCATTATCAAACATGTGGGTATGACCAAACTCGCCGGCAAATCCCGACTTGCCCTTATACAATTCGCCACCGAGGATGATGCCAAGTCCGAGCCCCCAGCTGACATTGACAAACAGTACATCCTTCTCGCCTTTCACGGCCCCTTTCATGTATTCGCCATAGGCAAAAGCCCGAGTGTCGTTCTCAATACACACCGGATAGCCTATGCGCTCGCTAAGAAGATTGGTGAGCGGTTGCTCTGAGAAGTTGTAAAGGGTATGCGAATAGCCACTGTCTGAATTGACACGGCCCGATATACAGAACGTGGCGTTGAGGATGCTCGCACGATCCACGTCGGTCCTGTTGATGAAGTCGACCACAAGGCCACACAGTTCGTCCACCGATTCCATAGTGTTGTCGATGCGGCAAGGCACATTGTCGTCGATTTCAACAAGGTCGCCACGGAAATTCATAAGTCCCAGATTGACAAACCCCACCTTAATCTCTACGCCCACAAAATATCCAGACTCGGGATTCAGGCCATAAAGGTTTGGACGGCGTCCCTCGCCCGCCTCCTGCTTGCCATACTCTTTCACATAGCCCATCTCAAGAAGCTCAGCCACAGCCTTGCTCACCGTGGGTACACTGAGCGACGAGTCCTTGGCAAGTTCGAGAATAGTGGAATTGCCATTAGCCACAAAATATTTCAGAATATCCCTCTTGAACGCGGTATTCTTGCCGTCGCCACCAAGATTGAAGTTATTAAGCATGTGAATATATGTAATAAGGTTTTACTCTAGCATTTTTTGGCTTTCAAACGGATGGTTTCACAAAGTTAAGAAATATTCCCAACAAGACCAAGTCTTTCACAGTTTTTCTTTCAAAACCTAAGCCTTTTATTGATTTATTAAAGCCAAAGGGTTGTTTATGAAGATTTTGTGAAAATATTTTTGCAAAATCGTTGCAGTTAATAAAATTATTATTTAAATTTGCACCCAACAACAATCCAACCGCAAGTTTAACAAACAACTCTAACACATATGGAAAAAATCAAAGGACTTATCGATGCTCCCTTCACCCCTTTCCACGCCAACGGCGAGGTGAATCTCGAGCCAATTGAACGTTATGCAAAAATGCTTGTAAAGAACGGCCTCAAGGGTGTATTCATCAACGGTTCGTCAGGCGAAGGCTACATGCTCACCGAAGAGGAGCGCATGGCCCTGGCCGAGCGTTGGGTGAGCGTGGCTCCCGAAGGTTTCAAGGTGATTGTGCACGT
>CAVKWN010000078.1:13596-16507 GCA_963660075.1 Lachnospiraceae bacterium | reverse complement strand
ACGAAGCGCAGCATGGGCTCGCAATCCTTCAAGGGCGAGTAGAAGTTTCGCATGATGTTGCGGAGCACGTCAAGGCTCTCTTGTTCGTGCACCACGTCGAGCAGCGGCGCGTCGTACTCATCGATAAGCACCACGGCCTGCTTGCCCGTCTTGGCCGTGACGGTCTTTATCAAGTTGAGAAGCCTGACATTGGGGTCTTGGGAGTCGCATGCCACGCCAAAACGGTCTTCATTGGTCTGCAAGATATACAACAGATAGCGTTCCAACTGCGCCTTCTCCATGTGCTTGCCTCCTGCCAAGCTGAAGTGCAGCACGGGATATTCCGTCCACTCTTTCTCAAGCTTCTCGATGGCAAGCCCCTCGAAGAGGTCTTTCCTGCCCTCGAAATAGCTTTGGAAGGTTGAGACCAACAGCGACTTGCCGAATCGCCGTGGGCGGCTCAAGAAGAAGTATTTGCCATCGGCATGCGTCATTTGGTAGACATAAGCCGTCTTGTCGACATAGAAGAAATCCTTTTTGCGGATTTCCTCAAACGTCTGTATTCCTATTGGGTATAGTTTTCTTGCCATAGTCCCACTAAAAATAATTTGTGAAAGAAATGCCCAGTGAGCGGTCCTCAGGTGACCTATATGTACGTCAAAATTCCCTATACAAAAGCATATTCAGCTGACAATCAACCGAATACACTTTTGCATAGGTTATCATTATCGCAAAGATAACAAAAAAAGTTCAAAATGGCAAGTTTTTCGCCTTGTTTTTAGGGCTTGCGCACTATAGAGCCAACCATTATAGTTTGCGCACCGCCATGTCGCGCTCGCCCACGCTCACGAAGTGGCGGTTGCGGTGGCGCGTGGAATAGCTCACGTGAAGCCAGCGCGCCCTTGAACCGTGGAGCGGCTCCACCAGCACCTGGTCGAAGTCGAGACTCTGCACGAACCTCACGGCATCGCGCCAGTCGGCGAACGTGGAGAGCAGGATGTCGGCAGCCTCGCCACGCATGTGCTGCGAGTTCATCACGCCGCCCACGGCGTTGTTCACGCGTCGGCTGCGATAGCCGGAACTGATGTATATGGCTCCGAAACGGCGGCGCATGGGCTCGAGGATGTTCTCGCAGAGTGCGCGCAATGCCTCAATCTCCTCCTTGCCGGGCGTGTTGTCTATGCCCTTGTCGGTTGCCACGCCCGACCGCGTGAACTCTATCAGCCGGAAGTGGGGCGAGAGCCAGGTGGTGCGAGGGTCGAGCTTGTCGAGAGCCTCTATCGTGTTCTTGATGGTCGCGGTGCTTATTGTCGTAGTGTTTTCCATAATCGTGTTGTTGCTTTTTAATTGTTTGTTAATAAGATTGTCGCAGTTAATAGTCGGCTTGATCACAACGCCGTCGCGCTATCGCCCAGCGCCTCCCTCACCCTGTCGCCCAATGGCGACTGGCGTGTCACCCTGTTGCGTATGCGGTAGACCACCGACGAGAGGCGGCGCGGCGGCATCATGCCCACCACCCGGAACACCTCCCTGCATAGCGAAACGCGTGTGGCGGTGCCGCCGTGTCCGTCGGTTAGCACGCGGGCCTCTGCCGCGCGAGCCACAAGTTCCACCAGGCATCGCTTGCTGCCGCGCCATAGCACGCTGCCCGTAGGGAGCTTCACCAGCTTTGCCACCACAGCAGCCGCATCGAGCGCCACGGGGTCGGGAGCGCCATACAAGTCGTCGTCATCGTATACAATATCATTTTTCATCGTCTTCATGCTTGTTATTGAAAATTCCTTCTTTTGTCGTAAGCTTACGTCGGCAAAAGTAGGAAGGAAAAGAATAACGTGCAAGAAAAATTCAAGAAAACAGGCTGTTTTGCCCACGGCTTTGAAATGTCATTTCAAAAACCTGGGCAAAACAGCACGATTGTGACGGCTTCGCCTTTCCAGCGTAAAGGCATCAGCTTTTCTGCGACAAGCCGAATCTATATTTTCGCTAAGCTCGACTTTGCTGACAAAATAAGCGAAGCCTGGCTTATTTTCTTTTCCGATTCAACGTGTAATTCATTTATTTTGCGTAAGTTTGCATCTGTATACAGATACTAACGAGCAACGCTTATGATACTGCATGTAGCCAACCCTATTTACGACTCAGTGTTCAAGTACATAATGTCTGACGAGCGCATATCCAAGACCATTCTTTCGGCATTGCTGAAAAAAGAGGTGGTGAAAGTAGAGATGCGCCCTCACGAATATGTCAACGCCACACGCGACACCCTCTCGATGTTCCGCATCGACTTTGCCGCCACGGTGCGCGAGAGAGACACCGAGGACGGCGAATTGAAAGACCGGGTCGTGCTGATAGAGTTGCAGAAAACGTGGCTCGACACCGAGACGTTGCGTTTCCGTCAATACCTCGGCGCGCAGTATAGCAACAAGATCAACATCCGCGACGACTCTCCCAAGGGCTATGCCTATCCCATGGTGGCGGTGTACCTGCTCGGCCATCGCGTAGGCGACATTAAGGAGCCCGTGGTCTATGTCAACCACGACGTGTACGACTACAACGGCAAGGTGGTTGCCGACGGCAAGGAAGAGCCGTTCGTGGAGAGCCTCACGCACGACAGTATCATAGTGCAGATACCACGTCTCAAAGGGCGCGTGAACAATCGCCTAGAGAAGGTGCTGAGCGTTTTCGACCAGTCGAGGAAAGACTCAGAGGACCAGCAAGTCCTTAACATTGACGAGGACAAGTATGAGGATGACGCCGACATGATGTATATGCTCCATCGCCTTACGGCCGCCGCCGCCGACTCGGAAATGCGGCAGGACATGAACGTAGAGGATGAGTATTATAAGGCCATAGAAGATCGCGACACCGCCATAATGCAGCGCGAGAAGGAAATAAAAAAACGCGAGGAGCAAATACAACAGCAAAACGAGCA
>CAVKWN010000078.1:0-13349 GCA_963660075.1 Lachnospiraceae bacterium | reverse complement strand
TTGCCTGCTTCGCAAATAGCAACCATCATGGGCATGAGCGAAGCCGACGTAGAATCACAGTTAAAGTAAGGTCACGGTGCTTTAGTGTTTCATCACCTCTGTTTCACCATCGGCTCTTTACCACAACCCTTACCGGATCGGCACCTTCTCTGATCAGAATGTGCCGATTTTCCTTATGTCGTCCTCAAAGGTCTCCTTGTCGTTGAGCGCGCCTTTCTTGATGTGAGCGCGATAGTTGTAGATGGTGTTCACACTGTAATGCAAAAACTCGGCTATTTTGCTGCTGTCGTTAATGCCCAGGCGTATCAAGGCGAAGATGCGCACGGGAGTGGTGAGGCATTCCTTATGCGGTTGCTCTATGCGCTCCTCGGGGCGCAGCAGGGCATTGAACGACTCGAAGAAATGGGGGAAGAGGTGAAGGAAGGCGGAGTCGAAATTGGCGTAGAACGCCTCCAGCTCCTGCTTACCGTCCTGCGGGCGCGTCATCTCATAGATCTCGGCATACTGCTTGGTCTTTACCTTGTTGTTCACCTTCTTACGCAACGCCTCAATCTTGTTTATATAGTCGGAGCATAGCCGCATGAACTGTCCCACGTACGCCTCTTTCACGCGGTTGGCGTCAGACAATTCCTTGTTTACCGCCGAAAGGCGCACGTTCGCCGCCGACAGCTGGACGTTGAGCGACTCGAGCTTCACGTTGAGCTCTTGCAGCTGACGGTTGGAGCTTGCCAGCTCGTCCTTTGCCACGGCGAGCCTGTGACGTTGCCTTACCACGTAGAACAAGCCTATGAGCAACACCACGGCAAGCACGCTTATGACGCTGAGCGCAATGTTCTGCTGGCGGTTGTAGCGGTCGTTCGCCGCCTTGTATTTCCCCGCTATGTCGGCAAGCAGCGGGGCTATCTGCGCCAGCCTCTGGCGTGAGCCGAACCTTGTGGCGCACTGGCTGGCGTAGTTGATGTACCTGTATGCCCTGTCCATGTTGTTTACCACCATCAGCTGGTTTGCCATCTCCCACATGGAGCCTTGGTCCAGCACGCCGTTCCTGATGTCGGTGAGCACCGACTGCGCCAGCCAGTACATCATGCGCGTGGAGTCGTTGGCTGCCTTGTAGGCGAGGTAGCGGTAGAGCGTGACGAGGGCGTAAGGATACGAGCCTTTCTCCACGTGGGTCATCCACTCGTCGTTGACGCGCAACGCCTCGCGCCACTTGCCGGCGCTGAGGGTCTCCAGCTGGCGGTATTGGAACACGGCATTGTCGCTTGACGGCAGGTTGGCATACATCAGCGCGCGGTAGCGCGCCTGTGCATCCCAGTAGCGCGCCTCCGTAGAGGCTATGTGGCTGTAGTATGCCATCTCGCCATATATGTGGGTATAAGCCTGGAAATACACGCCCTTGGCTTCCTTGGAGACATTGGCGGTGTCGATGCCGGCGAGTGCCTTGAACGCCTCCACGTACATGCCGGCGCAGGAGTGGCGCAGGGCTATGAGAGCCTTGCACTTGCACAGGTCAGACTCCCGGCCTTTCATGCGCGAGGCCACGGCGACGCAGCGGTCCAGGAAATATATTGCCGAGTCGTTGATGAGGGGCAAGTATTGCCCGTAAAGGCTGAAGGAGACATTATATCGGTCGCCGTCGGTCCGCGCGCCTGCCAACTCTCGCCTCAGCTTGCCTATCTTCTGTTGCCTCTTGCTCAGATACGCCGAGGAATTGTCCACTTCCTTGTCGATACGGCGGAGCAACGAGTCTACGCTTTGCCGCGTTTGCGCGTGGCTGCCAAGCAGATGAAACGTGAGACAGAGCATGGTGGCGAGAAAGGTCTTTATATATTTCGTATAGGTTTTAGTCATGTTCACTTTGTTTCTTTCCGCTTACAAATTTATGAAAAATTCATAATCCACGCAAGTAGAAAGGCTGAAAAAAGACGCATAGAGGGGTGGTGTCGTCTCACTCACGCCGCCTCCTCGCCACGAAAAACTGGCGGCCATACATGAAGAAGAGCGCCACTCCTACGGCGTTCTCCAGTGCCACCATCCAGAAAGCGGCAGTGTAGCCCCAATGCTCCGCCACCACTCCGCCAAGCAGGCACCCTATGCCGAAGCCGAGGTCCCACCCCGTGAGGATGCTGGAGTTGGCGGTGCCGCGCTCGTCGTGGCGTGCCACGGCCACGAACATGTTGAGGAAAGCCGGATACAGATGGCCGTTGCCGAGGCCTATGCACACGGCTGAGAGATAGTAGGCCACCGGGTGCGGCACAGCCACGAAGAGGATGAAGCCAACGAGCGATAGGCACATGCCCTCGGCTGCCACAAGGGTGAGCTTGCCGTCGCGCAGGGCCTTGCGCCCCTGCAGGCGCGAGAGGAACAGGCCGCAGGAGAGTATGGCGAAATAGGTGCCGGTGCCGCCCGTTATGCCAAGCGTCTCCTTGCTGTAGATGGCAAGATAGTTGCTGAGCGTGCCCCAGCAGAAGCCGAACATGGAGATGTTGATAGCGAGAAGCCAGGCCCTGGTCAGGAAGAAGCGGTCGAGCGAAATCCTGCTCTTGTTTTTCACTATGTCCTTCTCGGGCAGGCGCAACGTGCCAGCTATCATCACCGACATGCCCGCCACGGCGAGCGCCACCCAGAACAGGGCTGCATAGCTGCCCATGGCATCGTGGAGCCAGATGCCCACGGATGGGGCTATGGCCATGGCGAAGTTGTTGCTCAGCCCGTATAGGCCTATGCCCTCGTTGCGCCGCGAGGCTGGCAGCACGTCGATGGCGCACGTGCTGTTGGCCACCGTCACCGCGCCGAAAGGCGCGCCGTGGAGCGTGCGGCAGATGGCGAACATGAGGATGGTGCCGGCGGCGATGTAGCCGGCGAAGCACACGAAGAATGCCGTGAGACACAGCATGAGCACCTTCTTGCGCGAGAAGCTGTCGACAACGTAGCCGCAAAACGGGCGCACGATGAGCGCCGCCACGGTGTAGCCGCTCAGCACGATGCCTATCACGTCTTTAGTTGCCCCGAATTCCTCGCTGAGATACAACGGCAGCAGCGGGGTAAGGAGGTAGAAGGCGAAATAGAGCAGGAAGTTGGTGGTCATCACCTTGATATAATTGGCGTTCCAAAGTCGGTCGCCATGAGATGTGTCGTGTTGTGTCATTCTTCGTGATTATAGAAACGCGGAGAACGGCCACGCGCTTGCCAACGCGTGGTCGCCCTCCGCACAATGTGCTATTCGATTGTCAACGGTCAGAGACGCGCCTTCAGCAGCTCGGGCAAAATGCGTGTCTCGTCGGCCACGGGCACTCCCGCAGCCTCCAACGCCTTTATCTTGCCCTCGGCAGAGCCTGAGCCGCCTGAGATGATGGCGCCGGCGTGGCCCATCTGCTTGCCCGGAGGAGCCTGACGGCCGGAGATGAACACCGCCACGGGCTTGGTGACATGGGCCTTGATATACTGTGCCGCGCGCTCCTCGGCGTCGCCGCCTATCTCGCCTATCATGGCTATGGAGTCGGTCTCGGGATCGTCTTGGAACATCTGCAGCAGATCCTCGAAATAGAGGCCCACCACGGGGTCGCCGCCCACGCCCACTGCCGTGGAGATGCCGAGGCCGCTCTCCACGAGGTCGTAGACCACCTCATAGGTCAGCGTGCCGCTGCGCGAGATGACGCCCGTATGTCCCTGCTTGAACACGCCCGTGGGCATGATGCCCACCATCGACTTGCCCGGGGAGATGAGTCCGGGGCAGTTGGGGCCTATGACCTTCACGCCCTTCACGCGGGCATAGTTTTGAGCCTCAACCGCGTCGAGCACAGGCACGCCCTCGGTGATGCACACCACGAGCTTCACGCCGCCGTCGATGGCCTCGAGCATGGCGTCCTTGGCAAACGGCGCGGGGACGAATATTATCGACGTGTTGGCTCCCGTGGCTGCCACGGCCTCCTTCACGGTGTTGAACACCGGGATGCCGTCGACCTCCTGGCCGCCCTTGCCGGGCGACGTGCCGCCAACCACCTGAGTGCCATACTCTTTCATCTTGGCAGCGTGGAAACTGCCGTCACGCCCGGTGATGCCCTGGACGATGACCTTTGTATTGTTGTCTATAAGTACGCTCATTGTCTTGATTTCTTAGCTTTGTTTGTGTCCTTGTGTGTGTCGCCCGTGTCACCTGGCGTTGGATATCTCCACGGCCTTGTGGCCCGCCTCTGCCATCGACGTGGCGACGTTGAAGTGGGTTCCCTTGAGGATTTCGCGGCCCTCGGCCTCGTTGGTTCCCGTGAGGCGGATCACGATTGGTATGTCGGTGTCTACCACCTTCAGTGCCTCCAGCAGTCCCTTAGCCACGTCGTCGCAACGCGTTATGCCGCCGAAGATGTTGATGAGGATGGTGTTGACGTGCTTGTCGGAGATGAGGAGCTTCATCGCCTCCACTATCTTCTCGGGGTTCGACGAGCCGCCGATGTCGAGGAAGTTGGCAGGCTCGCCGCCATAGAGCTTTATCATGTCCATCGTGGCCATGGCGAGTCCGGCTCCGTTGACCATGCAGCCTATCTTGCCACCAAGGTTCACATAGCTGAAGCCATGCTCCTTTGCCCACTGCTCCTTCTTCTCGTCCTCGTCGGGCTCGAAACAGTCCTTCACGTCAGCGTGGCGGAAGAGGGCGTTGTCGTCGAACGTCATCTTGGCGTCGATGGCCTTCAGCGTGCCGTCCTTGAGCATCACGAGCGGGTTGATCTCCACGAGCGACGCGTCTTTCTCCACGAAGAGCTGGTAGAGTGCCTTGAAGATCTTGGCAGCCTGCCTCACCTGCGCCTTGTCGTCGAAGAGCTTCCATGCCGCCTCGTTGGCCTTGAAGTCGGCCATGCCTATCGTCGGGTCGATGATGATCTTCTCTATCTTCTCTGGGGTCTCGTGCGCCACCTGCTCGATGTCCATGCCGCCCGAGCGCGAGAGCATCATCATGGGGCATTTCGACTTGCGGTCGACGAGTATTGACACGTAATACTCCGCGGCGATGTCCACCGCCTCGGACACGAGCACCCTGTCCACGGTGTATCCCTTTATCTGCATGCCGAGAATGGCGTTTGCCTTCTCGCGTATCTCCTCCTCGCTTGAGCCAAGCTTCACGCCGCCGGCCTTTCCGCGGCCACCGGTGTGCACTTGCGCCTTCACCACGGCCTTGCCACCGCCTAAGGCGCGGTATGCCTCCACGGCCTCGTCGGCGGTACGGCAAAGGTAATGCCGGTCTACGGGCACGCCATACTTCTCGAAGAAGCCCTTGGCTTGATATTCGTGTGCTTTCATGTGTTTAAGTTTATGAGTTTAAAGATTAACTATATTTTCACTGTTGTCTTTCCCAAAGAAAGAGTCCAAGAATTCGCTTGGTGTTTGTACATTGGTTGCGAAGTCCAAGAAATCCTTTATGTTTCTTGTCACGACAACATCAACTTTCTTTTTTAAAGCGGACTCATATTGCACTCCGTCCTCAAAGTCTTTTCTTTCCTCTTTTAAACATTTCCTTATAATAGAAGAATCTACTTTTGTTATTTGGCAAATGGTTGAGAGTTCTCTCATTGACTTATAAAGTTCTTTATGAGGATAAGATTTTCGCAGCAAGAAGAATGCATTAACAAATGTGACAGCCGAAACGTAAAGAGTTATCTTGTTCTTGTGAGCAAGATCAAATATTATAGCGGCAGGATAATAAAATTCCCCTCGCTTATCATAGAAATCTATAATAATATTAGTGTCTAAGAAAACTTTCATTTGTATTTTTCCTCTATTGCGGTCAATAATGATTTTTCTATATCGTTTGAGACCATTTTACGGTTTTTAAGAGTCATCTCTATTATTTCAGGGGACAATTGATAGTTGTCCCATACATGGCTCTGCACTTCTTGCTCGTTTGCAACCGACTTGGCTTTTGCCGACTCCAACAAACGTTCAGCCAACCAACGCTCATTGCTTGCGGTCATTGACAAAGATTGGATATAGCTCCACAGCTCATTTATTGCTAAAGTCGTCATTTCTATATAATATTGTGTGTTGTTACTAATATCTTATAGTCAAAGCCATTTCGCACCCCTCAAAGGGGCGGTCATGGCCTATATCGGGGCAAAGTTAGACAAAAATAAACAAAAACGTTGGTTTTTCTTTGGTTGTTTTATATAAAAAGTATAACTTTGCAGCGCATTTGGGAAGCACGCGTACTTGGCATGCGCTCCCTGAGGATGCAGCTGATTGTCGTATGGTGTAATGGTAGCACAACAGGTTTTGGTTCTGTTTGTCGTGGTTCGAATCCGCGTACGACAACAAGGCTTTCAGCCAATCGCTTGTTTTTCAAGCGGTTGGCTTTTTTTGTTTTCAGGAGCGGCTCACCGACTGTTCTTGCCATACGGGCATCTATGCATGCGTTTTCTTATCCACGAATGGCACGAAAATAAAATTTCTTGGAGAGCCGCTAATTGGCAACTTTTGACTTATGTGACAAAAGGATATATGTTTCCGAAAGTTTTTCCCTACAACCATGCTCCCACGGCATAGAGGGGCTTGTTTTCCATCCATCCCTGGTCCTGGTAGGGTTTCATGGAGAGACGCAAGCCTTTGAGCGAGGGATGCTTCATGATGAATGTACGGAGCGATTTGGCGTGGACATTCTCTTCTGCCTTTATCTCTATCGGAGTGATGAGGGTGCCATGCTGCACTATCAAGTCGATTTCCACTCGCGAATCATTGCTGCTGAAATAATGGATGGGGAGCTGGGTGGCCATGAGCTGCGTCAGGACGAAAAGCTCGGTAAAGGCACCCTTGTATTCCCTCATCAGCGTGTCGGTCACCAAGATGCTCTCTGCCGGCGCATCCATCATCGCCCCCATCAGACCGATGTCGAGGGCAAAGAGCTTGAACACCGACCTTTCGGCATAGAACTTCAGGGGCATCTCGGGCGCGGTGACACGGTTTACCTGGTAAATGAGACCAGCATCGATGAGCCACTGGATAGCCATCTCAAACTCTGAGGCTCTCGCTCCTTTCCGCAAGGCGCCGAAGACAAACTTCTTGTTTTCCTTTGCCAACTGAGAGGGGATAGAGTCCCATACCATGTTGATGCGGGGCACTTCTTGCGAGGGGGCATGCTTGGAGAAATCACGCCGGTAATCGAAGAGGATTTGCTTCTGGATATTGCGCACCTCATCCAGGTTCTTGCTTTCCACGAACTCGCGGACGGCGGCAGGCATTCCACCCACATAATAATATTGGCGCAGATAGTCGGTAAAGCGCAAGGACAGGGAGTCGATAAGGGAGAAATCCTTGGAAGCGAGCAACTGGACCAATGGCTCCTCGCCCACGGCCAACAGAAACTCGTCGAAAGTCATGGGAAACATCTTGATCATGTCTACCTTGCCCACGGGAAAAGACGTGCCTCCATGAAGCGAAATGCCCAGCAAGGAACCAGCCACCGCCACATGATATTGCGGCGCATCCTCGCAGAAATACTTCAGCGAGTTGAGCACGACGGGATTCTCTTGTATCTCATCGAATATTATCAGAGTGTTTTCCGGTTCGATGTTGACATGGAGAAGGGCTGACAGAGAGAGTAGTATTCGCTCGATACGATAGTCTTGTGCGAATATCTTCTCTACCATCTCGTTCTTGTCACAATTGACATATGCCACCTTTTGGTAGCACCGCTTGCCAAACTCGTGCAGTATATAGGTCTTACCTACCTGCCTGGCACCATTGAGAATCAGCGGCTTGCGGTTTCTCTTTTGCTTCCATTCGATAAGCTGATTGATGACATTTCTTTCCATAGTTACATTTTTTTGCACGAATATCCGGCGCAAAGATACATTTTTTCGCACGAACAACAAGTAGTTTACTACATTTTTTCGCACGAATGCCACGTTATTCCCATGACTGTCCCTAAAAGGCGTTGCCACATTTGGGGGCGATTAACCAATATTGTCCACACTCTTTGTTTGGCGAACCAATCCACTTCACGCAAACCGCCGTGGCAGACGCTTCTGCCACGGCGGTTTCTTGATTGACATTTCTCGAATGTCTACTTAAAAACAAAGAGTATATCAGGTATGATGTGCATAAGATCTACTCTACGATTATCTGCACCCTTCGGCACTTCGTGTCGGGGCATTGGTTGCTGTCGCCCACGGCCTTCTCGAGCTTGATGTTGTAGTCGGTCACCCCACGCTTCTTGAGGAACGCCACCACGTTGTTGAGCCTTCCCTCGCTGAGCTTGAAGTTCTTCGACGACGGTCCGTCAGACGATGCCTCGCCTATGATGGTGAGCTTGTAATCGCCCATGGCCTTCAGGGTGCTGATGAAGTCGTTGAGCCTCAGCTCCTCCTGCTCGGTGAACTTGGTCTTGTTCACGCGGAAGTAGACCTCGTGGCCAGCGATCTTCGCCTTGGCGTTCTGGCAGTCTTCCACGAGCTGCTTCAGGTCGGCGTTGTCCTGGCGGCTCTTGTCGAGCTGCGAGCGCAGGTTGTCGTTCTCGCCCTGCTTGTCGGCCAGCTGCCTCTCATAGTCGCCCTTCATGGCCTCCTGGTCGGCGAGGGCCTGGAGCAGACGGGCCTTGTTGGTAGGCATGCGCTTGCCCACGAAGTTGTAGCGCAGGAGGAGGCCTCCGCTGACGATGCCCTTAGGCGTGAGCTCGCGGTCGAGCGGCAAGTATTTGTACTGCCCTGCCAGCCCCAAGGTCCACCTCGGCGTGATGTCGAACTCGAAGGAGAGCGACACGGGGACGTAGAGCGCGTTGACCTGTCGCTTGTCCACGTCGGTCTTGAGGTAGTTGTGGCTGTAGACGTTGTAGTAGCCTTCGCCCTTTGCCTGTGCCAGCTCGCTATAGGATGTGGTCGCGCTGTGGCGGCTCCATCCGTGGAGGTAGCCCACGCCCGTGCCCAGCCATAGGTTGAACCACTGCGCCTTGCGGTTGTGCCACAGCTCCGCTATGTTGAAGTCGACGTTGAGGTCGGCCATGGCATAGTGCATGTTGTAGCGGTTTTGCAGGTTGTCGATCTTTGTCTCCAGCGTGGTGTTGTACGTCTTCTTCGTGGTCGGGTCGGTGATGACGAATCCGTCGGTCTTCACCGTCCGCGATGAAACGTACTTGCCCGTGGCCTTGAGCATGGTGTATTCAAGGTTCAGGCCCACTCTAACCCACGGCCTTATGTTGTAGTCCAGCCCCAGGGCGGCATCGGGCGACACTGGCCGGCGCGAGTCCGACACGTCAGCGCCCCGCATGCCATGATAGAGGCTCGCCCCTCCCTGGCCGTAGATGGACCAGGTACGGGTTCGCACCGTATCATTGTAGGTCTGGGCATAGAGGCCCGCCACGGAGAGTGAGGCCATGGCTGCGGCCATCATGTATTTCAGATATTTCATTATGGTTCCATTTGTTAAAATAATAGGTGTCGGCGACGGCTGCGCGTCGCGGTCTCAGTAAGCAGTGGCGCGAGCCTGCCGCTACTTCGCATAGTATTTCAGCTCCACCAGCTCCATCAGTTTGTTGCCCGAGACGAAAGTGACCTTGAGCGACTGGGTTACTGCATACCCGTTGCTTGACTGTGGACCCAAGACATCGGTGAAGGAATATGCCACTTTAAATCTATGCAAGCCGATGAGGTCCTTGGCATTGCCTTTCATGTAGACGTTCCTGCCTATTATGCCATCTTTCATCTTCACTATCTCGTAGACCTCGGCATCGGTGCCTATGCCAGACACCTTGCCGTAGTTCACGGCATACAGCTCGTCCTTGTCGCTTGCCACCACGTTTGTTTTCTCGTCTGAGACATCGTACACGGCACCGGTAATGTGCAAGACGGCACGCACGACCCTGGCTTGCTCCTGTGACCTCTTGTAGAGGTCGGATGTCTTGTCGGCAGCGACGGTGCCCCATGCCTCTGGCGTCATGTAGAGCTTGTCGGCGGTGATGAAGATGCCCTTGTTGACGAGCTGGGAGTTGATGCTGTCGAGGATCTTCTTGAGAGTCTCGGCGTTGGCCTTCTCCGCCTCGGTGAGCTTGCTGAGGTTCTCGTTGATGGCAGCGAGCGTGTTGTTCAGCGAGCGCTGGTAGGCTATCAGCACGGCGAGGTTGGCGTTGGTGGTTACATTGAACTTGTTGATGCTTGTAGAGATAAGGCGTCCGTTCTTGTCGATGGCAAGCGTCAGCTCCTCGCCCTGGTCGTTGATGGCCTTGACGATCTTGCCGCCCGTCTTCGTGATCTCCTTGCCCACAGCCGCGAATCCCTTGCCTATGGTCTTGTTCACGTTGTCGATTCCTTCCTTCAGGTCGTCCATGCCAGAAGCCACCGTGCCGTCGAGCTGGACTATGGCCTCTGTCTGCAGCTCCACTTGTCCCGTGAGCTCGTTGACGCTGCATTTCACGTCTGCCAGTCCGTTGCCCACGGTCTGGTTTAGAGCCTCTATCTTATCGGTCAGCGTCTTGTTGTTGGCGTTGAGCGTCTCGATGAGTTCCTCCACCGAGCCCTTTATCTGGGCAGTGATGATCTCTCCCGTGCTCTTTATCTGAGCCACGAGAAGCTTTCCTTGCGTGTTGATGGCGCTCACGATGGCGTTGCCCTGCTCGTCTATCGACTGCTTGATGGCTGTGAAGCCCTTGGTCAGCGAGGCGTCTATCGTGGCGAGGCTGGCTTGCGTGTTCTTGTCCAGCAGGGTGATGGCACCCGTGTTCTTGTCTATGCTGAGCTGCACCTCCAGGAGCCCAGCCTTGATAGTGGCGTCGAGGGCTGCGAAGCGCTCCTCCAGGGTCTTGGTCTGGTCGTTGATGGCATTGACGAGAGCGGTGGTCGAGTTCTGGATCTGGGTGGAGATGAGCTTGCCCGTGCTGTCGATCTGCAGGCGCAGCATCTCGCCGTTCTGGTTCATGGCATAGACGATGGCGGTGCCCTGTGCGTCGACCTGCTCGCTGAGCAGTTTGAAGCCGTCGAAGATGGAGGTGTTGATGTTGTTGAGACCCTCCTTCGTGGTCTGCTCCAGAACCGTGATGGCACCCGTGTTCTCGTCGATGGCCACCTTTATGCTGGCGAGGTTCTTGTCGAGCAAGGTGTTGAGGGCGTCGAAACGATCCTGCAATGTCTTGTTGAGGTTGTTGACCGCTTCCACGAGGGAAGAATAGTCGTTGATAAACGTGTTGCCGCCATAGTCGACATTAGGTTCCAAAACTTCGGTGCATGCCGAGAGGCTCAAGGCAGCGACAAACAACACCGGATAGATTTTCTTTCTCATAAGATAGTCGTTTTTAAAGCTCCTTTTCCTTTCTTCCCCTTTTGCGGGTGAAAAAGGTGGCAGGAGCATGGTTAATATAATATATGTTTTAACACTTGTTTCCGCAAGTGCAAAATTATGAAAAAGAAACCATATCGGCGTGAACGGTGATTTTTTCTCGTGAACGGGCGTTTTTTGTTGTGAACCTCCGTCGTTTTATGTGAACGTGGGACAGAAAAGGTTATGAATCGGCGTTTTTCGCTTTAAGATAGTCTTCTATGATGGTGTAGTCGAAGTCGGTGAGACGCTTGCGGGCGTTGGATAGCGCCCACCTGTTTTTGAAGCCGCATATCTCCGCCGCCATGTCCTGGCTCATGCTTGCGGGGGGCGACAAGGTCAGCATCTCGTAGTGGCGCACGCGGAAGGCGTTGACGAGCCTGTAGAATCCCACCTGGGTTATGAACGTGCCGGCGAGGGTGTGTTTCGACTTCACCACGTCGTGTATCACGTCGACGCGCTTCAGGCTCGGTTCCAGGTAGCGGCGACCCACGATGCCGAGCACCTCGGCCTTCACCGCCTCCCACTCCTTTTCGTCAACGTTGTCGGGGCGCTCAGCCACGCCACTGTCGTCGCACGGCTCCGCGACCTCGGTCACGTCCACGCCATAATCCTCCTCGGTTGTCTCATCTACGCATGAGCTCTTCGCGCGCTCTTCGTATGCCTTCTCCATGCGCTCAATCTCTCTTGCCACCTTAGACGAGAGCGACTTGTTGGGCGCGAGAATCATGCAGAGGAAAGCGAGCATGAACACCACCATGATGATGTTCATCGCCATGTATGCCTCGCGACTGTCGGAGAGGAACACCGCCCACATGATGGCGAAGCCCATGGTCGGCAGCCACAGCACGCGCTTGGCGAAGGCATGGGAGAAGTCGTCGTCGCTGGAGTAGTTTTGCTCGTTGTACCATTTCAGCCTGCGCGAGAGCAACCAGCACTCGCGCATGAAACCGAAGGAGAGCGCCAGGCTCAACGCGCCAAAGACGTATTCCATCTCCCGATGGTACTTGGTGAGCAAGTCGCCGTGCCCCGACACTATGACGGCAAACAACGCCACCAGCCAGAGGAAAGGCAGGAAAAATGCCGCATAAGGGTCACGCAAGTCTACAAAATAGGCGTTCCTGCCGGGAGGCAAGACCTTGAGCATGCGGAAATAGCGGAAAAACAACACCGCGAAGCAGATGGGGTAGTAGACTATGCAGAAGCCCCTCACGTAGAGCCACACAGCCGGGTCGGATGGGCACAGCACGTAGGGAAACTGCAACGACACGAAGAAATAGAAAAACGACACGTGGCGGCGAGCCGGATAGAAGAAGTCGCCGCGGCTGGCGTAGGGACGGCACATGTGGCACCATCTGACCACGGCACCAAACACCCCTATCAATATGTATGAGAAGCAAGCCAAAGAATAGTAAATCCAAGGGCTCTCGTAGCAAGTAGACAATCCCATAGGCTGATAAATAGCAGTTTAATTCATTTTCAACGGTTCAAAGATAATGCAAATCTCTCTAAACAGGGCATGTTTGCCGAAGTTTTTTTATCACCTCGCGTTTTTCCGCGACAAAAAAATCAATTGTTTGTCGGCGTTACGCCGTAAAAGCATTTGCCATTGCAGTGCAAAGCCAACGGCATAGCAGTGTAAAGCCTGCCGCATAGCACTAGAAAGCCAATGGCATAGCAGTGCAATGCCGACGACAGATATTTCGCCCTTGCTATTCCGCCTCTCGGATATCCAGGAACGGTGCTTGTTGATTAGTACGGGTGCCTTTTTCACATACTTCTTTTCACACGGATTTAAAAGATTTTAAAGATTGCTACGCCGCAAGCGGCTACGCGGTGATTAACAAATGACGTGCAGGGGCGGGCCCTGTGCCCGCCCGCAACCCGAATGGCCTAATGCATTGGGATTGTCGACGAGTCCACATTGGTTGCGGACGGGCACAGGGCCCGCCCCTGCAAAACATTATGGTATGCGTAATCGGCGAAGCCGACATCTTTCATTTTTTTTTATTGGTGTCCGGTAAAATTTTCATATAACGTTGTAAGGTTCTGAATATCTATTT
>CAVKWN010000077.1:0-16897 GCA_963660075.1 Lachnospiraceae bacterium | reverse complement strand
AATAGATATTCAGAACCTTACAACGTTATATGAAAATTTTACCGGACACCAATAATAGAAAAACGGGATTCCACTGAAACCGCATTGCGTTTACAGTGGAATCCCGTTGGCTTTCCAGTGGAATCCCGTTGGCTTTTCAGTGAAATGTCAACGCGATTTCACTGCAAAGCCGAAGATGCTGTTTTTCAGGGTTTTACAGAGTGTGTTTTCAGAGCCTCGCCGATGCGCTTGGCGACCTTCCCCAGTGCCTCGCGCAGCACGCTGCGAGGGCAGGCGAGGTTGACCCTGATGTAGCCCTCGCCGGCGTTGGCGCCGTAGGTGGTGCCGCTCTCCACCCTCACCTTCGCCTCGCGTGCCAAGAGCTCTGTCAGCTCGTCGCTCCTCATGCCCGTGGCGCGTATGTCCACCCAGGCGAGGTAAGTGCCCTCAAGCCGCACGGCGTTGACCCCGGGCGCGGAGTCGGCAAGGATGTCGCGAAGCATGGTGTAGTTGCCATATATATATGTGTTGAGCTGGTCGAGCCAGTCCTCGCTCTCGTTGTATGCCGCCTTGAGCGCCACCGGCCCGAAGGGGTTCACGTCGCACACCTCGAAGATGTTTATCACCCTGTCTATGCGCCGCCTCACCGCGTCGTCCTTGCAGATGATGTTGGCTATCTGCAGCCCGGCGGTGTTGAAGCTCTTCGATGGCGAGTTGAGCGTGGCGCAGTTGTTGAGGTTGGTGTCGTTCACCGCGGCGAAGGGCGTGAACACGTGTCCGGGCATCACCAGTTCGCAATGTATCTCGTCGCTTACGACGAACACGCCGTTCTCGGCGCATATCCTGCCCATCTCCGCCAGCTCGTCGCGCGTCCACACCCTTCCGGCGGGGTTGTGGGGGTTGCAGAGCAGGAACACCGTGGTCTTCTCGTCGGCGCACTTCGCGCTGAAGTCGTCCCAGTCTACCACGTAGCTGTCGCCCTGCCTCTTGAGCTTGCTCTCCGCCACCTCGCAGCCTTGGTTGCGTATGGACGAGAAGAAGCAGTTGTAGACCGGCGTCATCACGAGCACCCTCTCTCCCGGCAGCGTGAGGGCTTTTATGGCGCAGCTCGTGGCAGGCACCACGCCGCTGGTGTAGAGCATCCATCGGCGGTCTATGTCCCACTGGTGCCGGCGGTGGAACCACGAGATGACGGCGTCGTAGTAGTCGTCGCCCACTTGCGTGTAGCCGAACACCCCGTGCTCCACGCGCCTCTCCAGCGCGCGCCTTATGGCCGGTGCCACCTCGAAGTCCATGTCGGCGACCCACAGGGGCAGCTCGTCGCCGGGTATGGAGTCCCACTTGTAGGAACCCGTGTTTCGGCGCTCCACAACGTGGTCGAAGTCGTATGTTGTCTTGTTGTCTGGCATATATACCTTTGTCGTTAATGCAAAAATAATAATGAAAGGTTGCTCATATTAGCATTGACTGTCTCACACAGATTCAAAAGATTTTAAAGATGTCGGCTTTGCCGATTACGCATACCAATTCTTGCGTCACCGCGTAGCCAAAAGCGTAGCATCTTTAAAATCCGTGTGAAAAAATCAGCCGTGCTGGTTGCGGACGGCAATCTCCGTGTCGTGTCCCTTGGCAAACTCGTCGTAGGTGACGGAGCCGATCTCGTCTGCCACTATCCTGCCGCTGATGGGGTTCTTGATGTTGGTTATGGCTCCTGTCACTTGCACGTTGAGCCCCGTGCAGTCCTCAAACATGCGGTCGCACGCCGCGTCTATGGTGCAATCCTCAAGGGTCACGTTGTCGGCGTAGCACAGTATCTGCTCGCCGCTGAGGTGGCACCTCACGAAGCGCAGGTTCTTCGAGTGCCAGCCGATGTACTCGCCGTCGATGTCGGAGTCGTACACCGTCACGTTGTCGCACTCCCAAAACGAGTCCTTGGTGGTGATGTGGGCGTTGTGTATCTCCACGTTGGTGCAATACTGGAAGATATACTTGGCGTCGCTCGTCAGCCCGTCCACGCTTATGTTGTCGCAGTGCATGAAGGGGTATGTGCCGTCGTGCAGCGTCACGTTCTTTATCCTCACGTCGCTGACGTGCCAGAACGTCTCGTCGGCGTCGTTGATGGTGACGTTCTCCAGCGAGAGCCCCTTCATCTCGCGGAAGAACTTCGGCCCGTCTATCACGCAGTCGCGCATGGTCATGTCGTTGCTGTACCAGATGGCGGAGCGTGAGCCCGGCGCGAAATAGCAGCTTGTGATGAGGCTGCGGTCCACGTGCCACCACGGGTACTTGCCATAGAACTTGCTGTCGCGGCACTCTATGTCGCGGCAGCACTTTATCGCCGACTCGCCGTCGGTCACGGTGATATTCTCAAGCGTCACGTCGTGGGCGCCAAACAAGGGGCGCTCGCCGCCGAACGAAAGGTCATGAATGTGGTCCATATATGTTCTGTCTTGTGAATGTTAGCCTTGTTATAAGTGTGGGTTGCCTTTTCCCAACCACATTTCAAGGCAAGCAAACATTATGCCACACTCGCGTCTTGCCACTGAAAAGTTTTGTGATGCCGTGCTGGCGTGAGGAATGAACGGAAAAGATGAAACGCAATGTAGGCGGAGTATTGCAGTTCTTGGTTTGGAAATGGAAATAAAGTCGTATCTTTGCCCTGATATTACAAGTCACATCTGCTACCGATAGAAGTGAAGACAGGCAGTAATGCCAAGTTGCGCTCCCTGCATCTCTTTATGGTCGAGTCGAAGGAAAGTGTTGCCCTGCGCCTTTAGAAAGGTCCGATGACATCCGATGCGGTCACTGCGCAGAGCGGCAAGACTTTCACCTTGTATAATATACCGCTCTATTATGCTGGGAGTTTGCAGGAGTGGTTGGACAGCCAAGTGTCTTGGTGAAACAACTGCAAAACTACTAAAAACATTCAATACTACATCTTCAGAAATTCCCCGAGATGCACATGCTTGATGCCATCCACACTGCTGCCGCTGGTCCATTCATCCAGGCTTACTACGTATTTCGGATAGTTGTTGCGGATGGCTTGGAGGTTGCCGAACTCCCTCTCGCGTGTCTTTTCATCGGCAAGGAGATAGGAAGACTGAATGTATATCACCTCGTCTCCTTTGCGCCCCACAAAGTCAATCTCCTTTCCGCCTGTTTGCTGTCCCGTAAACACCTCGTAGTGCTGTTGGGAAAGATGCAGGAAAATGGCGTTCTCCATCAGTTTGTGAATATCCTTCTGCATGGAGAAACCGAAATGACAGTTGCGCAGCCCCAAATCCTCGAAATAATATTTGTCGCCAATCTCGAATGCATGCAGACCATTCACGTCGATGCGTCTTACCTTATGTATGAGGTAGGCATTCTGCAAGGCTTTCAAATAGTTGATGACTTGCAGGGCGGATATGTTGACGTGTTGCGACTTCAGGTAACGGCTGATGTTGTTGGCGGAGAAAAGGTTGCCCACATTGTCGGCCGTGTAAAGTGCCAAAGTCTCAAGGAAGTCAACGTTTCTGATTCCCTCACGTTTTACCACGTCTTTGAGCATGATGGTGGAATATACATTGCGGAGGTATTCGAATACGATTTCCTGTTCCAAGGGAAGATTGCTCAAATAGGGCAAGCCGCCGAAGGTGAGATAGTTGCGCAGCGTCTGTGTGGAGGCATCCACTTTGTGAAACTCCAAGAACTCTTGATAGGTAAGACTATAGACATGGAACTCCACGTACCTGCCTGAGAGGTAAGTGGACAATTCGCTGGAGAGCATGGTGGCGTTGCTCCCGGTAATGAATATGTCGCAAGCGTCCTGCGCCTGTAGGCTTCGCAACGTGTTCTCAAATCCTTGTATGTCTTGTACTTCATCTACGAAAAGATAGTTGGCCTTTCCTTCCTTCAGATGCTCAGACACATAGGTTGAAAGGTCTTCATGTGTACGGATGAATGAAAACTCTTCCAACTCTTTGTTGATGCAGATGGTATTGCTGTCGGGATGCGTCTGCTCGATATGCTCTTGTATCTGTCGGAGAATACAGCTCTTGCCCACTCGGCGCTGGCCTGTGAGTACCTTTATGATGTTTTTGTTGATGAAAGGAGCAATACGCTTGGTGTAGCTTGGACGGTTGATAAGTTGTATCATGGTCTCCTTTTTTATTAGTTATACTTAAAACTTTTTGTAAAGATAGTGGTTTTATTAATCATACCAAACAAAATGATAAGAAAAGAGTCTTTTGTTAGTTATGATTAACAAAAGCCGTCATTCTCATCCGATCTTCATCACGTCTTCCTCGAATGTCTCCTTACAAATAGCCCTGCCTTTCACTACAGAGCGGCAGTTGTATATGCGTTGATTGGAGAGGAAGAGAAGGCGGGCGATGTCGGTGGTATTGCTGACACCTAAGCGTATCAAGGCGAAGATACGAAGTTCGGTGCATAGGGTGTTTGGGAGCTTGAGCGTGAACCGTGCCTCGGGGTGCAGCAAGTTGTTGAATCCTTCCACAAAGGAAGGGTACAGGTCGAGGAAAGCCTTGTCGAAGCGGAAGAGGAAGGTGTTGGCGTCGTCTTCCGACACGTGTGCGGAAGACATCATGGTGAGAAGTTCGGCGACTTGGTTGGCCTTGATCTTGCGCTTCACCAAGGTTTGGTACTTCACGAGCTTGTCGATATACTTGGCGCAGAGGTCTATATAGATGAGGGCCAGGTTCTCTCGCCGTTTGTTGATGCCGACCAACTGGGCGTTTGCCTCGTTCAGCTTCGCGTTGGAGTCGGCGAGCTGATGCTTTCGGTTGTTCAGCTTCTTGTTTTGCCTATATATATAATAGGTAGCTACGAAAAGGCAAGCCAGCAACATACACGAGAACAGTCCGAAGTGGAGGAGGGACGTGTTCTGCCTTTTCACCTTTTCCTGGTATTTCTTCATGATTTGGGGCAAGATCTGGGAATTCTCCAAGATGCGAAGCCTGTTGTCGAAGAACTTGGCGTCGTCCATGGAGGTATTGATGTATTGTTCGGCACGCTCCAATTGCTCGTCGCCCTGTTCGTACAGATAGACGGCGAGGTTTCGCAAGGCTGTGTTTTCCTTGGTGCTGTTCTTGACGTCGGCGATGCTGGATCGTATGAGGTATTCCTCGTATCGCTCGTTGTCGCCCAACAGTTGGTAGGTGTTGGCGAGAGAGAAGCACGTCTGTGCATATTCGCGGGTGTTCTCCCTGATCTTCTTGATGACGGCCAGATGCTGGTCCTTCGCTTTCTTCAAGTCTTTGTCGATTACCACATATTTCTCACTGACATACTTGTCGTACAGGGCGTCCTTTGGCGACAGGTATTGCATGGCCTTGAGGAGATATTCCTCTCCCATCCGCTGGTAGGTGGGCTGGTAATGCTGGTCGTTGCAGAAGGCAGCCTTGTACAGATACAAGGTCTTGAGGGTGGAATAGTAGAGGAAAAGCATCTTGTGGTCGGAGTCGTCGATGCGTATGCCGTTCAATGTTTCGAGAGCCTCGGTGTAGAGTCCGCCGATGGAGAGCGACAGGGCTCGGTGGAGGGCGAAGAGGTTTTGGTAGTGTGGGTCTTTTGCCCTTACCGCCAACTCGTAGCCCTTGTTGGCGTATGCCAGGGCGGAGTCGAGCTTATAGACATAGTATTCCTGATAAATCTTGTCGTAGAGAGCCAGCCGTTGTTGAGGCTCTGATGCTTGACGGTTTTCCGCTTTCAAAGTCTCGATTCTTTTCTCTTTGCTGGCGTCAAATTGTTGGCGCATGCTGAGTGCCCGGTCAAGTTCTCGCAACAGTGTCTGGTTGTTTGCCTTACCGTAGAAAGACAGGAGAAGAAGGAGCGTTATCAGTAATAATCTTGCCATGTCGTTGGTCGTTTTTGCAAAGATAATAAAAAACTTGCGACGGCGCACTTTTACAGCGGTCGATTTAATATAAATTATAACTATCTGATATTCAGGGGAAACAATAAACATTGATAACCTTGCTTTTTACCGCCGCCTTACCTCGCACTACAATCTGACGAAAACCGCCCTAATTTTGCAACCGAGTTCAATGCACGCTAACTTTAACGTAACCGCAAATAAAAGTTCAACTCACAATAACAACCTATGTATAGCAAAAAAACGATATGCCTGATGGCTTTGCTCGGTTCCGCCAATGGAATGCTTGCCCAGAGCGAGAGTTCTTCCAAAGACTCGGTGAAGGAAGAACGCAATGTGATGCTGAATGCATCCGATGCAACCAAGCCAAGAGAGATACCCATCGGCTTGCCATCGAGTGACGTGACCGTCTATGAGAATGGCCTCCCCGCCGTTTACTCTTCCTCGCTTCACAGTCTGGCTGCCCATTGGCGCAGCGACATGGGTCAGAAAGGAGTGGGCCTGATGAACCCCATGGAGTCGGCAATAGCCACCGGCAACATAGCCTACTCCGTTGTATCTTCCCTGAAGACGGGCGAAGACCATTTCAAGGGCGTAATCAATTACCAAGGCAACCATTTCGGTTGGCATCAGTTCGACTTGAATGTCTCCGGCCCGATTGCCAAGGGATGGTATTATGCCGCAACGATGTACCAAAACTTCGACCCGGGTACATTCAAGCTCCAGTTTGCTGACTACCAAGACCGCATGCAACTCTATCGTGGCACGCTCACTCACAAATGGGGAAAGGAAAACGAGTTGAGCTTCATATATAAATATACCAACGACCAACTTGCCGGTTACTTGGCCTCATACGCTCCCTTCATCTATGTGGGCGACGGAAGCGTGAGGGAAGTGGATGGTTTCGCATTGGGCACCACCTCCTATCTCCCACAGGACGGCAAGATGATGTATCGCGACTTGTTGACAGGGAAGGAGTATGCCGCCAACCTCCGTGACGGGATGGGCAACCATGCCAACGATATCGGTCTCTCCCTGAAATATCTCTTCGCCAACCAGTGGAAGCTCCAAGCCAACCTGCGCTATTCCTATGCAGACGTGAAATCCACCACCGTGAGTGGCACCACCATTACTGATGTCGTAAACGGCAAGGAGGAAGGCACCGACAATGTGTCCACCTACTATCTCGACGGCAACCTGTTTACGGGCAAGCGACAGGGCAGCGTGTCTTATTATCACGAGGCTACGGTGCAAAACTGTCTGTTCACAGCAGACTTGAGCAAGAAATGGAATGGTCACGACCTCAAGATGGGCATCAATGAGTGGGGGTATCATGTCGATTACCATTCCAACACCACGATGTTCGACCGCACAGTGGAAGCGTGCCCTTCTCTCATCCAGCATGAGGAAGGAGGGAAGATGCTCACCTATTATAATTACAACTCGCTTGGATCGGAGATGTACCGAGGCTTCGAGAACAAGGCTGCCGTCTATTTGTCGGACAGATGGACGTTGTCCCGCAAATGGGAACTCTTTGCCGGTGCGCGTCTGGAATTCTTCCATGCGAGCGGTCACAACCTGCCATACGCCCGTTGCAGCGACTTTGTCCTTGGCAAGACCTTGGAAGACGGAACCCGGGTGCTGGAGCAAAAGTTCTCCAGCGACAAGCTCAACTACGCGTTCGCCCTGCAAGCCATATATCGTCTCAACGACCAGTTGGGGCTCACTGCCGACGCGACGATGGCCATCAACCGACCGAACATCAGCAATTACGCCTCCACGACCAATCCGTCGGGCGATGCCTCCAAGGTGCCCTTGCTGCGTGGTGGCGTGTTCTATAAGAACAACTGGCTCAACGTCACCTCCATGATAAGTTACATCAGCAAGAGCAACAACTATTCGCTGATGAACCTGAGCAACCCGGAACTGAACACCGACTCACGCACCGTGGCGTTCAACTACGACGTGCAGACCTTGGGATGGACAACCACCGTGGAGACCGACCCCGTGAAGGGATTGCATGTGCATTTCCTGCTCACTTTGCAGGTGCCTAAGTACAACAATTATGAGACAAAGGTGACGTTTGGCGACAAGTCTTACGACGTGAGTGCCACGGGCAAGATCGTGACTGGCATCTCGAAGGTGCTGCTGGAGTTCGACCCCAGCTATGAGTTCAACGACTACGTGAAGTTATGGATGAGTTTCCGTTACTTCAGCAAGCAGTACGCCAACCTCAGCAACGCCCTCTATTTCAACGGCCATTGGGAGACCTTTGCCGGCATCAATGTCAAGGTCAACAAGTTGCTCTCGCTCCATGTCAACGTGGTGAACTTCCTGAACCAGACAGGAGCCACGGGAACCATCTCAGGAGCGGAACTGATTCCGACCAGCGAGGCGTCGAAGTACAACAACCATTGGATGACGGGTAGTTATCTGCGTCCTTTCACGGTGGAGTTTGGCGCCAAGCTCACGTTCTGACAAAGAATAGAATAACTCGTTTTACATATTACAATCTTTAAAAACTAAATGCGATGAACAAGAAAATTTCCAAGATGTTGATGGCAGCTGCCATGGCAGCCACAACGCTTTCTGCCCAGGCAGGGAAGCAGAAGGGTCCAAAGTGGTTGAGCGACGCCCTTTTCTACCAGATCTATCCATCCTCCTTCATGGACAGCGACGGCAACGGTATTGGCGATCTACCCGGTATCACGTCCAAGTTGGACTATATCAAGTCGCTCGGTGTCAACGCCCTGTGGCTCAATCCCATCTTCGAGTCGGGATGGTTTGACGGTGGCTATGATGTCATCGACTTCTACAAGGTGGATCCCCGTTTCGGTACCAACACCGACTTAGTCACCCTGGTGAACGAGGCACATAAGCGCGGCATGAAGGTTTGCCTCGACCTTGTGGCAGGACACACCAGCGCGAAATGCGCCTGGTTCAAGGAGTCGAGCGAGAAAGACCCCAACCAGCGTTACAGCGACTACTACATTTGGATGAACGATATCCCCGAGAGCGAGAAGAAGGAGATAGAGGAACGCCGCAAGGAACCCAATTGGGAGTCGAGTACGCGAGGCCGATTTGTGGAGGCGAACGCCCCTCGCGCCAAGTATTACGAGAAGAACTTCTTCGAGTGCCAGCCAGCCTTGAACTATGGCTATGCCAACCCAGACCCTAATCATCCTTGGGAACAGTCGGTTGACGCTCCCGGTCCACAGGCGGTGCGCCGAGAGATACGCAACATCATGGCATTCTGGTTTGACAAGGGCGTGGACGGATTCCGTGTGGATATGGCTTCCTCATTGGTGAAGAACGACCCTGACAAGAAGGCCGTGTCAAAGATATGGCAGGAGATGCGTGCGTGGAAGGACAAGAACTATCCCGAGACGGTGCTGATCTCCGAATGGTCAGAGCCCGAGCAGGCTATCCCCGCGGGCTTCAACATCGACTTCATGATACATTTCGGCATCAAGGGCTATCCTTCCTTGTTCTTCGCCCGAAACACACCGGCAGGACGTTGGTACGCCCACGATGACTATCAGTATTGCTATTTCGACAAGGCTGGCAAGGGCAACCTCAAAGGTTTCAACGACAATTTCTCCAAGGCATACGTCGCGACAAAGGACTTGGGCTACATCGCCCTACCGTCTGCCAACCACGATTTCCAACGTCCGAACATCGGCACCCGCAACACTTTCGACCAACTGAAGGTGGCCATGACCTTCTACCTCACCATGCCGGGCGTGCCATTCATCTACTATGGAGACGAGATTGGCATGAAATACCAGATGGACTTGCCAAGCAAGGAAGGCAGCAACGACCGTGCGGGCACGCGTACCCCGATGCAGTGGACCAAGGGCAAGAATGCTGGTTTCTCCACCAGCACTCCCGACAAGTTGTATCTCCCCATAGATACGGACAATGGAAAGCTCACCGTGGAGGCGCAGGACCAGGTGAAAGGCTCGTTGCTCGAATACACACGCCAGTTGACCAAGCTCCGCCATTCCACCAAGGCTCTCGACAACGAGGGTGGATGGAAACTGCTGAACAGCGTGGAGCACTCCTACCCGATGTTGTATGAGCGCACCTACGGCAACGAGAAGTATGTCGTGGTTTTGAACCCCGGCGAGAAGACAGCCTCTGTCCAGATCGAGGCCTTGGGAGGCAAGGCTGTGCCTGTGCTTTCGTCAGGCAAGGTAAGCTATAAGCCTGGTAAGCAGGGCGATGCCGTCAAGGCTTCCGGCATTAGTGCCGCCGTCTTCAAGATACAGTAATTCGTTATAGCCTTCCCCAACGCCATGTGGGCGTTGGGGATTAGAAAGGAACATGGTCTTGGTTTTTTAATAATAGCCATTTCCATACAGGCATGACTTCTATCCTCAGTCCTTCTTCCTCTATTTCGCTCTCGCTGTCCCTCGTGATAATCAAAGCCCGCTTGATTTCAAGATGGCTTGCCAGTTTTAGCAAAGCTCCCTTTTCGCGCAATAAAGTCGTGTCATCCTTCATGTCGAAGCATACTTGTATGGCCAACTCTTCTGACGGAATATAGAAATCTACCTCTACACCTTTATTATAATAGTAGAGTTCCTCGCCATATTTCTTATAAAGATGAATGGCACATAGGTTTTCCAGCAGAGACGTCTCTGAATCTACCAAGAACAAATTCAGCAAGCCATTGTCAATGAAATAATGCTTTTTCGACGTTTCCTTCTCTACAAACTTCGAAGCATAATTGTCCAGCGAAAACACTAGGCAACTGTCCTTCAGGTATCCCACATAGTGAATGACGCTTTGCGCATTTGTTTTCACCCCGGTAGATGCCACAAGGTTGCTGATGCGGTTGTAAGCCATAGGCTGTTTCACGCTGTCCGCCAACTTGCGAATTGTCATTCGCAAGGCATTCTCGTTGCGTACGCCGTTTCTCACCATCACATCACTAAAGAATATCTTCTGAAAGATGCCGGTTATCCAGGCTCGCTTGTCTATTACGGATGTCAGTTCGGGAAAGCCTCCGAAATAGTAATAGTCGCGAAACAAGCGTTCGACCTCAAAACATTGCTTGCTCAATTGCCAGTGCTTTTTCAACATGACACCATGAGCTTCCAGAAATTCTTCGAATGAAAACGGATAAACATTCTGCACCCAATAGCGTCCGCCCAAGGTGGTGGCAATGTCGCGGCTCAACATCTTGGCATTGCTTCCCGTGATGTACACCCTGTATTTCTGGTTAGCCAGTCTGCGTGCAAAATGCTCCCATCCGTCTATGTTCTGGATCTCGTCCAGAAAAAGGATGGGTTGAGTTGGCGACAATGCTTGGTGAGCCTGGAGTATCAAGTCCATTTCCTCTGCCTTGATGTTGGCGATACGCTCATCGTCAAAGTTAATATATACAAGCTCTTCTACCTGATGCCCCTTGGCTATAAGTTGCTTCATCCGCTGGTAGAGCAAATAAGATTTGCCAGCCTGCCGGACTCCCACAAAGACATAATTACCCTGTGGCTCAAAGACGAAATGCCTTTCCACCAATTCCACTTGTTCTACAAGTTCTTGGTTTTCAATGATAATCTTTTGTATTATATTCTTGTCCATCGTCGCTTATTTGGCGACAAAGATAAGTCTTTTTGTTCAAAGTTTCAATTAGTAATCAATATATTTATATGTTTTTATCAATTACTAATTGAAACCTTGGGCATAATTTTTCAATTAGTAATATAATCCCCTCCATTATGCTGGATGTTTACGGGAGTTCTTGGAAACTATCCCTGCCATGTGCGGCTTGCAGGAACGGCAAGCGAGGAAGTAGCGACAAGGGATTCGTCTTCCCTGTATGCCTTGTGGTTCCGCCTGTTGTAATAGTCCGCGAAGATGCTTTCCAAGGCGGCGATGATGCGTGTCTCGGCGTGATTCTCCCACATGCGGAACTCCACGTCCTCCTCGTAGCCGTGAGCAAAGGCGGTGAGCTTGTTCATGTCGAAGCAGTCGCTTGCCACGCCAACCATCTCCCTCTCCGCGTCCGTGGCGTTGCACTCTTGCTCTACATGCGCCGGGATCATCATGCAAGGCTTGCCCATGTAAAGCGCCTCGCAAACGCTCTCGAAACCCGCGGTGGTGGCAAAAGCCTTGCAATCTGCCATCATGCGGAGAAACTTCTCGTCGTTGATCCTGTGGAAGGTCAAGTTGTCGTCAAGCCTCGTTTCCTCGGACTCGGTCTTCCTGTCCCAGAAGAAATGAAGCTCCACGTTGGGGTGTTTCTCGTGCCATGCCACCACGTCCTGATAAAAACCGGCATTGAGGATATAGCCAAGGATATAGTCGCCATGATGACGGATGACCGTTTTCACGCTTTGGCGAAGCAGAGGCGGCACAACCTTGATGTGCTGCTTCGGGTCTTCCTCATAGTCTCTTATTGACAATGCCAACTTGCTTGTGGCGCCCCAGCAAGTGACCTTGGTGAAGAGACGCAGCAACGTTTCCTGCCAAAGGTGCCTTGCCGGCATACGGAAGGAAGGGTGAAGAAAGAGGTATTGGTGCCCGACGCAAACCTCAGGTATGTCGAAACGGAATAAAGAGAAAGCCAGACCGCACAATATCTCATAGAAATTGACAACCATCTCCGCGCCGCTCTCCTTGACATGGCGACGAATCTGGAACATGCTCTTGAGGAAAGAAGCTGACGCCGGAACGTTGTAAGCCACCGACTTGCACAGGCTGAACTTGCGGTTTTCCTTGGAAGGAACAAAGTTGGGACTATTAAACAAGGTGACGGGCATGCCAATTTTTTCTTTGAAGAACCCGGGAATTTCGCGGCTCTTGCTTTTGCCCACCATCACATCCACCACTTCATGACCATTGTGCTGAAGCATCTCCTTCAAGGCCAATGCCTGGGTGAGATGTCCTCTGCCCTCGCCTTGTATGACAAACATTATCTTCATTTCTCAAAAATATTTTATCTGCTAATACTAAATCTTTATCCGTTTGCAAAGTTATATGTCGCATATTGCAAAACCATGATAGAGGGATTAAGATAATGTGAAAAGTGGCACGAAAATAGTGTTCCCGACCCTGCCGGAAGTCGCCAGGAGAGGTTTTTGGGCAATGCTCCAAAAGGTTTGGCGGGTTTGATGAGTAGTTAAATAGAGTTAAATATTCCTTATGCCGAAAAATAGATTATACATATATATTGCCATTACGTAAAAAGTTAGTAACTTTGCAACCCGAAAATGGTTAATTCTACCTTGTCATGAGAGAGATGAGGTGTCGAGAAGCCATAACTCGTTGATTACAAACAAAATAATATATAATAAAAAATTACAATTATGCCTACTATTTCACAGTTAGTACGTAAAGGCAGAGGCGCTCTCGCAGACAAGAGCAAGTCTCCAGCGTTGGACGGCTGCCCTCAGCGCCGTGGCGTGTGTGTACGTGTGTATACCACAACTCCTAAGAAGCCAAACTCAGCAATGCGTAAGGTGGCACGTGTCCGCCTGACAAACCAGAAGGAGGTCAACTCCTACATCCCCGGAGAGGGCCACAACCTCCAGGAACACTCTATCGTGCTCGTTCGTGGCGGCCGTGTGAAGGACCTCCCAGGTGTGCGTTACCACATCGTTCGTGGCACGCTCGACACCGCTGGCGTGGCCAACCGCAACCAGCGCCGTTCAAAGTACGGTGCCAAGAAGCCAAAGGCAAAGAAGTAAACCTTTCATGCTATGAGCCGGGGGCCAGGGGTTTTTACCCCTTGTGCCAAGGGCTCAAAGCCTGTAGCTGAAGAAGCGCAGAAAACATCACTATTACGAAAAAGTAATTAATCTTTTTGTTTTGCTGGAGAAGTTGAGACAGGTTGAGTAAATGTCCGGGCGAGGACGTTGAAGCTACTTTATTGACAGCCCCCATGCAGACTACACATTATTTAATAAAATGAGAAAAGCAAAACCAAGAAAGCACGTGATCCTTCCCGATCCAGTGTTCAACGACCAAATGGTCTCAAAGTTCGTCAACCACTTGATGTACGACGGTAAGAAGAACGCTTCTTACACCATCTTCTACAACGCTCTTGACATCGTTAAGACAAAGGCTGCCAACGAGGAGAAGTCTCCCCTGGAGATTTGGAAGCAGGCCCTGTCTAACATCACTCCGCAGGTGGAGGTGAAGAGCCGTCGCATCGGTGGCGCCACATTCCAGGTTCCTACCGAGATTCGCCCAGAGCGCAAGATGAGCGTGGCTATGAAGAACCTCATCGCTTTCGCACGCAAGCGCGGCGGTCACACCATGGCCGACAAGCTCGCCGCCGAGATCATGGACGCTTTCAACAACCAGGGCGGTGCCTTCAAGCGTAAGGAGGATATGCACCGTATGGCTGAGGCTAACCGCGCTTTCGCACACTTCCGTTTCTAATCGTTAAAGGATAATAATCAAAATGGCTAAACGCGATTTACATTTGACCCGCAACATCGGTATCATGGCTCACATCGATGCTGGTAAGACAACTACGTCTGAGCGTATCCTGTTCTACACAGGTAAGACCCACAAGATCGGTGAGGTGCACGATGGAGCTGCCACAATGGACTGGATGGTGCAAGAGCAGGAGCGTGGTATCACTATCACTTCCGCTGCCACAACCTGTAACTGGAACTGGAACGGCAAGTCTTACAAGATCAACTTGATCGATACTCCGGGACACGTTGACTTCACCGCTGAGGTTGAGCGTTCGCTCCGTGTGCTCGATGGCGCTATCGCCACTTACTCTGCTGCCGACGGCGTACAGCCCCAGTCGGAGACAGTGTGGCGTCAGGCCGACAAATATAACGTGCCTCGTATCGGCTACGTGAACAAGATGGACCGCTCTGGCGCTGACTTCTTCGAGACAGTGCAGCAGATGAAGGACATCCTGGGCGCTAACCCCGTGGCTATCCAGATCCCTATCGGCGCTGAGGAGAACTTCAAGGGCGTCGTTGACCTCATCAAGATGAAGGCTATCCTTTGGCACGATGAGACAATGGGTGCAGAATACGATGTCGAGGAGATTCCCGCTGAGCTTCAGGACGAGGCTCAAGAGTGGCGTGACAAGCTCCTTGAGGCAGCCGCTGACTTCAGCGACGAGGTGATGGAGAAATACATGGAAGATCCTTCAACCATCACCGAGGAAGAGCTCCTCGCCGCTATCCGTCAGGGTTGCGTCAGCATGGAGTGCTGCCCAGTGCTTCTCGGTTCATCATACAAGAACAAGGGCGTTCAGCCTCTGCTCGACTACACCTGCGCATTCCTGCCCTCACCAGAGGACACTATCGCCATCAAGGGCACTAACCCTGAGACTGGCGAGGAGGAAGACCGCAAGCCTCTTGAGGAGGAGCCAACAGCTGCTCTCGCCTTCAAGATCGCTACCGATCCGTTCATGGGCCGTTTGGTGTACTTCCGCGTTTACTCAGGTTCTGTCAAGGCAGGTTCTTACGTCTACAACCCACGTTCCGGCAAGAAGGAGCGCATCAGCCGTCTGTTCCAGATGAACTCTCACCAGGAGATTCCTATGGATAGCATCGACGCTGGTGACATCGGCGCAGGCGTAGGTTTCAAGGATATCCGCACTGGTGACACTCTCTGCGACGAGCAGAAGCCTATCGTGCTCGAGTCTATGACCTTCCCTGACACCGTGATCTCAGTGGCTGTGGAGCCTAAGAGCCAGGCCGACGTTGCCAAGCTCGACAACGGTCTTGCCAAGCTTGCCGAGGAGGACCCTACATTCACAGTGCATACCGACGAGCAGAGCGGCCAGACCATTATCTCTGGTATGGGTGAGCTTCACCTCGACATCATCATCGACCGTCTGAAGCGTGAGTTCAAGGTTGAGTGTAACCAGGGTAAGCCACAGGTTAACTATAAGGAGGCTATCACTCGTGAGGTTTCTCTCCGTGAGGTTTACAAGAAGCAGTCGGGTGGTCGCGGTAAGTTCGCTGACATCATCGTGACAATCGGTCCTAAGGACGAGGATTACACAGAGGGCGACTTGCAGTTCATCAACGAGGTTAAGGGTGGTAATATTCCTAAGGAATTCATTCCTTCAGTACAGAAGGGTTTTGAAGACTGCCTCAAGGCTGGTGTTCTCGGTGGCTTCCCTGTAGTAGGTCTTAAGGTTGTGCTCACTGATGGTTCGTTCCACCCAGTTGACTCTGACCAGTTGTCATTCGAGCTCGCTGCTCACAACGCATTCAAGAATGGTTGTCCTAAGGCAGGTCCTGTTCTTATGGAGCCTATCATGAAGGTAGAGGTTGTTACTCCTGAGGAGAACATGGGTGACGTTATCGGTGACCTCAATAAGCGCCGTGGTATGGTGCAGGGTATGGAAGAGGCTCGTAGCGGTGCTCGCATCGTGAAGGCTATGGTCCCACTGGCAGAGATGTTCGGTTATGTAACCGCTCTCCGTACCATCACTTCTGGTCGTGCTACTTCTTCAATGGAGTATGATCACCACGAGGCAGTGTCAAGCTCTATCGCCAAGACTATCCTCGAGGAGATGAAGGGCCGCACAGACCTCCTGTAATAAAATAAGGTGAACAGGCACCGTTTAGCGAATGACTCTTAAGCGGTGTACCTGTTCGCTCTACATAGAAACATTATAATAACATTTAATTTAGACAATGAGTCAGAAAATCCGTATCAAGCTGAAGTCTTACGACCACCAGTTGGTAGACAAGTCAGCAGACAAGATCGTTAAGGCCGTGAAGGCTACTGGCGCAGTGATCAGCGGTCCAATTCCGCTCCCAACACACAAGCGCATCTACACCGTAAACCGTTCAACCTTCGTTAACAAGAAGGCTCGTGAGCAGTTCCAGCTCTCAGACTACAAGAGACTGATCGACATCTACAGCTCAACAGCAAAGACCGTTGATGCCCTGATGAAACTGGAACTTCCAAGTGGAGTAGAGGTAGAGATCAAAGTCTAGTACGACAAACAATAATGAAGAAATCTTTTATAAGTAATAATTATTAATATTAATTGAAATGCCAGGATTAATTGGAAGAAAAATCGGAATGACATCCGTTTTCAGT
>CAVKWN010000076.1:0-17128 GCA_963660075.1 Lachnospiraceae bacterium | reverse complement strand
AACCAGTTGCTCGACTTCAACAAGGTGCAGCAGCGCGGTATGCAGGTGCATTTCCACGTGCAAAACATTTCTAAGATGATGCACGCCGTGGCAGAGCGTTTCGAGCCTACCTTGCAGCAGAAGGGGGCCAAACTGGAGGTAGATTATCCTGCCGACGATTTTACCGCAATGATTGACAGCGAGGCAATAACCAAGGTTATCAGCAACCTGATGACCAACGCCACCAAATATACCAAAGACTTCGTGCGTCTCTCTTGCCATCCCGCCGATGATGGAGAGCATTTTGCCATTCAAGTAGAAGACAACGGAATGGGTGTAAGCTCTGATGAGCAAGTTAAGATATTTGCAGCCTTCTATCAGGCAAAGGACAACAAGCCTGGCACTGGCATTGGACTCAACATCGTGAAGAACCTCGTGGATGCCCACCATGGTAAGGTAGAGGTGAAATCGGAAGTAGGCAAGGGGGCGACCTTTATCGTTACGCTGCCGATAGCGCAAGAGAATGCCGTGGTAGACAAGAACGATGAAGTGGTGAAAGTGCCTATAGTTGATGAGGATGCTCTGGTGGCAGACGAAGAAGAGAAAGAGGAGCAAGCCACATCTGCTCAGAACGCTGAGGCTCGTGGCGAGGTACAACGTCCGACGATGCTCATAGTGGATGATGACGATGATATGCGTAATTTCGTCCAGGGCCATTTCTCCAAGCACTTTACCGTACTTACGGCTGCTGATGGCAAGCAAGCTCTTCGTGTGTTGGAAAAGTCTAATGTCTCGCTTATTGTGAGCGACTGGATGATGCCAGAGATGGATGGTCCTGAACTTTGCCGTCGGGTTCGGCAGAATCCGAATGTCAGCCATCTGCCATTTGTAATGCTTACGGCGAAGACCGACAACAGCAGCAAGGCGGAAGGCATGAATTGCGGAGCGGACATTTACATTGAAAAGCCATTCTCCATGAAATATCTGGAGGCTAGTGTGAATCATCTGATAGAGATGCGTCGCTTGTTGCAGCGCAAGTTCTCGCATACTCCTTTGGAGCCTATCAGGGATATTGCCCCTACCAAGATAGATAATAGCTTCTTGGAGAAAATGACGAAGGTTATCGAGGAGAATCTTGCCAACTCAGAGCTTAATGTAGCGTTCTTGGCAGCTCAGTTGGGCATGAGCCGTAGTTCGTTGTTTAACAAAATACGTGGCTTGGCTGATGTGACGCCTAACGAGATGATCCAGGTAATTCGTCTCAAGAAGGCGGCGCGCCTGTTGAAAGATGGTGGTTATCGCATCAGCGAGGTGAGCTTTATGGTGGGATTCAGCAATCCAAGCTACTTCTCCAAGTGCTTCCAAAAGCAGTTTGGCATGAAGCCAGCTGAATTTGTAGAGATGGAATAAGGTTACACAAAAAAAACTCGCAGTGTCATCTGCGAGTTTTTTTTGTTATGGGTAAGTCGGCTTGTTTCTGACAGTTAGCCTATTTTTGTAAATGGTCGCGTGAACATCGTGCGACCCTCTATTTAATGGGGAATGCCTTTAGCAGCCTTTTATATTCTTTGCCTGTTATCTGTATTGTCGTGCCGTGGCGAGGCGTGAAACTGCTCTTCGTCTTTGTGTCCTGCACGAAGGTGAAGGTGTTGAGGTTGTCCATGCTCTTGGCGAACTGGTAGTGACCGTTCAAGTAGCAGTCGTACATCAAGCACCATCCTCCGGAAATCAGCGGGAACACTCCGGCGCCTTCCACGGCGTTTTTCGTCACTTCGCAGTAGCCGGGGCGCAGCGTCCATGTGTCTGGCTTGTGGAGGTCGGTGAAAGTGTATTGCTTAATGCCCTTGCGTGCCCCGTTCTCTGTCTTGAAGAACAGGTGATAAGTGCCATTGTCGTCCTGCACGATGTCTGTGTCGATGGCAGACTCCTTATAGTCGAAAAGCACTTGTGGCGTGCCTTCCAAGTCGGTGAAATCGGCGTTGGCGTAGCAATAATACACTTTGTCGTAGGGTATTGATCCGTCGTCAGTGAGCAGGGAGAAATAAACCATATACTTGCCCACGCTCTTGTCATAGATGGTCTGTGGTGCCCAAACCCTGATCACGTGTTCGAAATTGGAGCCTTTGAATTTCTCGGGGAAATGGACGGTGTGGTGTGTCCAGTGCACGAGATCCTTGGAGTGGAGCAACACTATGCCTCTGTTGCTGGTCCATCCCAACGAGCATCTCATGTCGGTTGCCACCATGTAGAAAGAACCGTCTTCGCCACGCAGGACGTGCGGGTCACGCACGGCCTTGGTCAAGGCAATCGAGTCGCTCCCTATCACGGGTTGCCCACCGTTGAGCGGGGTATAGTTGAAGCCGTCGTCGCTCACGGCAAAATGTATCTGCTCTTTCTCAGGGGCGTTGCCCGTGAAATACGCGAAGAGATAATTGGTCATCTTGGTTTTGGCCTCTGTCCGGATGCCCATGCCCAGAGCCGCGACAATGGTTAGGCTGAGGATTGTTTTCTTGCTTGTCATTATACCTTATCTTTAAAACAAAAGGACGGCACATCACATAGCGTATGTACCGTCCTTTTATATTTTCTACAAATAATTCTTATTTGAAAAAGTCTTTCACAGCCTCGTTAGGAACCATCTGCTCGTCGAAAACGTAAGCACCGGTCTTAGGGCTCTTCACCATCTTGATGACCTTTGAATATGCGCGACCATCAGTGCTACCTTCGTGAAGGGTAGCGACAGCTTTCTTTGCCATAGTCTGTTAGTTATTATAATATTAATGACTTAATAGTCGGGATTACTTAATCTCCTTGTGGAGAGTCATCTTTTTAAGGATGGGGTTGTACTTCTTGAGCTCGAGACGCTCAGGAGTGTTCTTACGATTCTTTGTCGTAATGTAGCGGCTTGTGCCAGGCAGACCCGAATTCTTCATCTCTGTGCACTCGAGTATCACCTGTACTCTGTTGCCCTTAGCTTTCTTTGCCATCGTTATTAGTCTCCTATTACTTTAATGTCTTTCCAGTCGCAGAAACCCTTTGCAACGGCTTGCTTCAGGGCTGCGTCAAGACCGACTTTGTTGATAAGACGAAGACCAGCGGCGCTAATCTTCAAGGAAATCCAGCAATTCTCCTCTACGTAGAAGAACTTCTTGCTGAAGAGGTTGACGTCAAAGCTGCGCTTTGTGCGATGCTTTGAGTGAGACACATTGCAACCAATCTGTGCCTTCTTGCCTGTTATCTGACAAATCTTAGACATTGCTATTCTTTGTTTTTGATGCGATTTTAACTACTTATTCCAAACAGAGTGCAAAATTACAAAATATCTCCAAAATAGCAAAGCAAAGTGGGATAAAATGTTTGTATTTAAGGTTTTTTACTTTTTATCCTGCCCGTTAAGGTATTCCAAGAGCAAGTTCAGGGCTTTTTTCACGGCAATGTTGAGGTTTGTGCCGCGACCGTTGTCTTCTGTCAGGCAGAACGTGCGCACGTCGTCCTTGGAGCCGTAGCCGAGCCAAATGGTGCCTACCGGTATCTCTGGCGTGCCTCCTGTGGGGCCTGCCACGCCAGTGGCTGATATGGCATAGTCTACGTTGAGCGCGTCGCAGGCTCCGATGACCATTTCCTTTGCCACTTCCTCACACACGGCGGTTTGCTCTTCCAGCACCTCGTGAGACACGCCAAGGAGCTTCTCTTTTATCTCGTTGGTGTAGCTCACGATGCCACCCTTGAAATATTGCGACGCTCCGGGAACGGCTACTATGGCTTCGGCGATGCCGCCTCCTGTGCAGCTTTCCGCCGTGCCGAGGGTCTTGTTGTTATTATAGAGAGCCTCTTGTATTTGATGGCTCAAGACTTTGGTTTCTAACTCCATGTGAAAAATGGTTTATGTTCTACTTGAATGTTACTTTTGAGAATGCGGGCGCGTCTATTGAGCAGAAATCCTTGTCGAGATACTTGTTGTAGCCCACTATGCCGATCATGGCCGCGTTGTCGGTGGTATAGCTGAACTTTGGTATGTATATGGTCCAACCGTACTTCTCGGCGTGCTCGCGGAACGAGTTGCGCAAGCCGTTGTTTGCCGACACGCCACCAGCCACAGCCACGTGCTTTATGCCAGTGGTCTTCACCGCCTGGCGGAGTTTCTTCATGAGGATGTCCACGATGGTATGCTCAAGGCTTGCCGCCAGGTCTTCCTTGTGGTGCTCCACGAAGTCGGGGTCTTCTGCCACCCACTTGCGCAGGTTGTAGAGGAAAGATGTCTTCAGGCCGGAGAACGAATAGTCGAACCCCGGAATGTTAGGCTCTGAGAATTTATACGCGAGCGGATTGCCCTTGCGCGCCAGCTTGTCGATTATGGGACCGCCGGGATAGCCGAGGCCCATTACCTTCGAGCATTTGTCTATAGCCTCACCCGCCGCGTCGTCGATGGTCTGCCCAAGCACTTCCATGTCGTTGTAGGCGTTTACTTTCACTATCTGTGAGTTGCCGCCCGACACCAGCAGGCAGATGAAGGGTAGGGGAGGCATGTGGGTGTCGTCGTCGCTTTCCTTGATGAAGTGCGCCATGACGTGACCCTGCAAATGGTTCACGTCTATCATCGGTATTCCGAGACTGCGTGCGAAGCCCTTGGCGAAGCTCACGCCGACGAGCAAAGAGCCCATCAATCCAGGGCCGCGCGTGAACGCCACTGCCGACAGTTGCTCTTTTGTTATGCCGGCACGTTTTATGGCTTGGTCCACCACAGGCACGACGTTCTGCTGGTGGGCGCGGCTCGCCAGTTCAGGCACCACGCCGCCATAGGCGCGATGCACTTCCTGCGAGGCGGTGACATTGCTCAACAGTACGCCATTGCGCAGCACGGCAGCCGACGTGTCGTCGCAGCTGCTTTCTATACCTAATATATATATGTCTTGCATAAGGCTCTTGCTCTATAATGTTTAGTAGGAAAGAATCTCCACGCCGTGCTCGGTCATGAGGAACGTGTGCTCCCATTGTGCCGAAGGCTTCTCGTCGCCTGATATCACCTCCCAGCCGTAAGGGTCGTCGGCGTCGATATACACTTTCCATGTGCCCATGTTTATCATCGGCTCGATGGTGAATGTCATTCCCGGCACAAGCAACATTCCCGTGCCCCTGTGCCCGTAGTGCACCACCTCTGGCTCCTCGTGCATGGCGAGACCCACGCCGTGGCCGCACAAGTCGCGCACCACACCATAGCCGTGTTTCTCGGCGTGCTTCTGTATGGCGTGGCCTATGTCGCCAAGGAATCCCCATGGCTTGGCAGCCTCGGCTCCAAGGTCAAGACACTCCTTGGTGACCTTCACGAGTTGCTCTTTCTCGGGGGTGGTCTTGCCGCCGATGATGAACATGCGCGACGCGTCGCCGAAATAGCCGTTGTAGTCGAGCGTCATGTCCACGTTCACGATGTCGCCCGGCTGCAACACGTCTTCCTTCTTTGGGATTCCGTGGCACACCACCTCGTTGATGCTGGTGCACACGGCCTTGGGGAAGCCTTCATAGTTGAGGCACGAGGGGTTGCAGTCGTGGTCCTTGCAATATTCCATCACCACGTCGTCGATGTCCTGGGTGCTTATGCCCGGGCCTATCATCGCCGCCACGGCGTCAAGGCATCCCGTGTTGAGCTTTCCGGCGATGCGTATGCCCTCTATTTGCTCGGGCGTGCGAATCATGTCGCGTGTTGGCACGAGTTTGCCTTTCGACTCAAATGCCATAATCTTTCTGTCCAGCTCGGTTGGCTCCTGTCCTTTGATGCAGTGCCACCGGCGCTTACTGTTCAACTTCATAAACATCAATGTTTCTTTCTTTGATGCAAAGTTACTGCTTTTTAGGATAATGAGGCAACAATCACTGACATAAATCATGAAAAAAGAGCTTGTGTCGCTTCGCCTCATGGGGTTTGGTATATGCCCTTGGCATCCTTGCGTGCATCTCTCAACAGAACCGTTTTGGCTTTGCACTGGAATCTCGTTGCCTTTGCACTGGAATGCCGTTGCCTTTACACTGGAATGCCGTTGCCTTTGCAGTGTAAAGCCGATTGCGTTTTGGCTTTTAGAAAAATAGTCGTAACTTTGTCATGCCATTAGCCTAAAGGCAATGGTATGACAAACATAATGGCAAAGGCAACATGATAAGAAAAGACTTGACGCAAGGCAATATTTGGGGAAACATCACCACATTCCTCTTACCTTATATATTGGCGTATTTCCTGCAGATACTCTATGGTTTGGCCGACCTTTTCGTGATAGGCAGGTATTGCGACGTGGACAGCACGACGGCGGTGTCCAATGGTGCGCAGGTGATGTATTTCGTCACTTGCGTGGTGATAGGCTTGGCCATGGGTACCACTGTGAATACGGCCCATGCCATTGGGGCGAAGGATTATCGCCGCGCGTCGAGGGTCATAGGCAACACTGCCACCATGTTCTTGACCTTGAGCGTGGTCTTGGCTTGTGTGTTGCTTTGTTTTCGCCACGCCATCGTCGACTTGGTAGACACGCCTCCCGAGGCTGTGGATGGCACGAGAAGCTATCTTGCGGTGTGCTTCATGGGCATACCCTTCATCATGGCCTACAATGTCATAGCATCCATCTTCCGTGGGTTGGGCGACTCGAAGAGCCCGATGTATTTCGTGGCGGTGGCTTGCGTGATGAATATCATCCTCGATTTCTTCTTTATCGGTTATATGGGATTGGGACCCTTGGGAGCCGCCCTTGGAACCACGCTCTCGCAGATGTTCAGCGTGGTGGTGTCGCTCTTTGCCATAAGGCGTCATCGCGAGGTGTTCGACGTGCATAAGGAGGATTTTCGCCCGCATCGGTCAACGGTCAGGAACATATTGAACATCGGTTTCCCTATAGCTATGCAGGACGGGTTCATCCAGCTTGGCTTCCTTGCCATCATGGTGATAGCCAACGGGCGTGGCGTTTACGACGCTGGCGCAGTGGGCATAGTGGAAAAGTTTATAGGTTTGGTGTTCATCGTTCCTTCTGCCATGCTGTCCACCGTTTCCGCCGTGTGCTCCCAAAACTATGGTGCCGGAAGGATGGATCGCGTGTTCCAGACGTTACGCTGCGCGCTCGTCATCATCGGTGGCTATGCCTTGCTGATGATAGTTGTCTGGGAGATATATCCCGAGGTGGCGGTCGGCATCTTCACCGACGATGCCGTGGTGGTGCGTAAGGGCGCGGCATATCTGCAAGGATATATCTACGATTGCCTTTTCGCCGGCATCCACTTTTGCTTCTCCGGATTGTTCACGGCGTGTGGCTATTCCATCATCTCCTTTGCCCATAATTTCATCTCGGTTGCCATCGTCAGGATTCCTTTGGCTTACCTTGCCTCAGAGATGTATCCCGACACGCTCTATCCGATGGGCTTCACCACGTGGCTTGGCTCGTTGTGCTCGGTCATAATCTGCGTGGTGGTTTACCGGTGGATGGTGAGGCACGGGAAGCTCACTCCACCTGTTTCCTGAATGCGCTTGGCGATAATCCTGTCTTTTGCTTGAAGAGGCGGGCGAAATGGTTGGGGTAGTTGAATCCCAGATCCATGGCTATGTCGTTTATGCTCAAATCCATGTTCACGAGCAGCGACTTCGCCCTGTCGATGAGCTTGTTTTGAAGGAATGTCTGTGGTGTCATCCCCAGTTCGCGGCGCACTATGTCGCCGAAATAGCTTGGCGTGAGATGGAATTGCTCGGCGCACCAGGCCACAGTGGGCGGCCCTTGCGTTCGTGTCTTCTTCGAACCGTCGAGCAGGTAGTCGTCAACCAGGTTGTCGAGCTGCTTGGCAAGGTTCGACTTGTGAAGGTCTGTGGTGTCGAATTGGCGGTCGTAGAACCTGCGGCAGCAGGTGAGCAGCTGGCCTATGCCAAGACGCAGCATGTGGCTGGTCAGCTCGTCGTCGGGAGCCTTCAGCTCCGTGTTTATGTTGTTGAAGCAGTTGATGATGACATGGCGTTCGCTTTCATACAGTTCCAACGCTTCCGCCACCTTGTATTCGAAGAAGTTGAACATGTAGAAGTCACGCCCCAGGCCGGTGCCGTTGAGTTGTTCGGGCCTGAACACGAGCATCCATCCGTGTGGCTTCACGCGGCTGTCGAGGTTCATCGACACCACGTCGCCCGGCTTCATGGTGAACATCGTGCCGCCACGGTAGCGCATGCACGTGTCGTGGAGAACCAGTTCACCGAAGTCGACCTCCATCAATACCACGCAGTACATGCAGAAGTCGGTGGGCTCAAACAGTGAGAGGTCGGCGTCTTGCAGCCGTGCGACGCTCACCTGGGGATGATAGGTGGGTTGATGGAAATAGTGGTTAAACTGTTCTATATTCTCTACCTTGACATGACTCATAATATGTATATGTAATTTTGGTACAAATGTACAATGATTATTGGTATTGTCTGCAATAATGGTATATAAAAAAGGTCTCTGTATCATAAATCGGTAAAAATGGTAGAAGTACCCCAAAAATGTTTCCGCACGTTGTCGCTACTGAACTATACCTTTGCCATCGATTTGCGATGGGTGCGAATCTGAAACAATTTAACAGACAATATACTAAAAGCTCAAAAACCAAATGGCAGTAAAATTTTATAAGAGTGAGAACCAGGTGCCTCTCGAAATGCATAAGGTGAGAATGATACAGAAGTTGATGCTTCTGCCAGTGGAAGACCGATTGAAGAAGATTCAGGCGGCAGGAAACAACACTTTCCTGCTTCAGAACAAGGACATATACATGGACATGCTCACCGACTCGGGAGTAAATGGCATGTCCGACCTGCAGTTTGGTGCCATGATGCGCGCAGACGACTCTTATGCGGGCTCGGAGACCTTCAACCGTGTGAAGGCGGCAGTGAAGGAAGTGTTTGGCACCGACAACGTGTTGCCAGCCCATCAAGGCAGGGCTTGCGAGAACATCCTTGCCGAGGCTTTTGTCAAGCCGGGCATGGTGGCTCTCATGAACTTCCATTTCACCACCACCAAGGCTCACATCACACGCTTGGGCGGCACAGTGGAGGAACTGCTCGACCCGAAGGGATTGTTGCCTCAGAGCGAGGACCCGTTCAAGGGCAACTTCAACCTCCAGAACCTTCGCCAGCGCATAGAGGAGATTGGCTCCGACAAGGTGGCTTTCGTGCGTGTGGAGTCGGGAACCAACTTGATTGGCGGACAGCCCGTCTCGTTGGAGAACATGCTTGCCGTGACCGACATCTGTCATGACATGGGCGTTAAGTCGGTGCTCGACGCGTCTTTGCTGCAAGACAACGTTTATTTCATGAAGACCCGTGAGGCACGTTGCAAGTACATGGAACCCAAGGAGATATATCATCTCTTGGCCGACCATTTCGACATCATTTATTTCTCAGCCCGCAAGTTGAGCTTCTCCAAGGGTGGTATCATCACTTCCAAAGACCCGAAATACACGCGCCAGATGATGGAGTATATTCCGTTGTATGAGGGCTTCCTTACCTATGGAGGTATCGACGTGCGCACGATGGAGGCTATGGCGCAGGGCCTGTACGAGTCGCTCGACATGGAGTATCTCAACCAGGGACCGGAGTTTATCAATTACCTTGCCAAGGAGCTCGACGACTATGGCGTGCCCGTGGTCTTGCCTCCTGGCGGTCTGGGTTGTCATCTCGATGCCGGCGCTTTCGTGCCGGATATGCCTCACGACCAATACCCTGCCGGAGCCGTGGCAGCCGCGCTCTACATTGCCGGTGGCATACGCGGCATGGAGCGTGGCACGCTCTCGGAGCAGCGTAACCCTGACGGCTCGGAGCCTTTCGCTGAGCTGGAGCTGATGCGCCTGGCCGTGCCTCGTCGCGTGTTCACCTTGTCGCAGCTCAAGTATGTGGCTGACCGCGTGAAGTGGCTTTGGGACAACCGTGAGCTCATAGGCGGATTGCAATGGGTGGAGGAGCCGTCGGTTCTCCGCTTCTTCTTCGGTCGCCTGAAGGAAATAGGGTATTGGCAGGAAGAACTTGCCGAAAAGTTCAGAAAAGACTTCGGTGAGAGCTTGTAAGCTCCAACATCAAACAAGGCTATCATAAAACAGACAACCACCTGAAAGGTTGAGTAAGCTCAGCCATACAGGTGGTTATTATTTTTGAGACCGATTGGTCCTTATACGCTTCCTTTTCCAGGATTAGTCATCCTTCCACATTTTAAATCCCACGCCTCGAACAGTATCTATGTGGATGGAAAGGTCATTCTCAAAGCATCTTCTGAGATGGTATATCACATTGTTGATGCTCTCCTCAGAACAATAATTGTTTTGCCAAACTTTATCTTTAAGCTCTTGGCGGGAAACTACGTCACCCTTGTTAATCCACAGAAGCTTGAGGGTACAGAACTCGGTGTGCCCCAAGGTTTTCTCGTCTCTGCCGCGAAAACTGATAACGTGACTTTCTGTGTCTATTGTGAAGTCGCCAATGTTTATTTGGTGTGAGATGTTGAAGTCTTTGTGTTTGGCATAACGTTTTACCCATCCCAAGAACTCTTCTATGTCGAATGGCTTGTCTATGTATATCATCGCCCCGTTATTGGCGGCTTCTGTCTTGAGCTTGGAATCATGAAGCGAGGATATACACATTATTGGAATGTCTTCAGCGGCAAGGCGTATGTCGTTAATTCTTTCCAAACTGTTTTCTTCGCCTACCATTACATCAAGTATTATGATGCTTGGATTCAATTTCATGATGAGGTATTCTAAACCAAATAACGAGTTCTGAAAGAAGACCTCATAGCCAGCGGTTTGTAATATCTTAGTGGCGATATTGCCAAATTCAAGGTCATCATCGACCAACAGAACCTTGATTTTCTCCATGATGATGCTTTTTATTCCGGACGTGTTATTTCTAAATGGTTTTGTTTATAGGCAAGGTGAACGTAAAGGTACTGCCTTTTCCTAATTCACTCTCAACCTTGATAGTCCCGCCATGTGCCTTGACTGCATATTTTACAAAGGCAAGGCCGATGCCATAGCCACTCTTATGACTTGTTTCAGGAATGCGATAAAATTGATGAAATATCTTTTTCTGATATTTATTATCAATGCCAATGCCATTGTCTTTCACGCTGACGGTAGTGCAGCGCTTGTCTTGCTCAATGTTTACTTCTATGTGGACTTTGTCTTCTGAATACTTCATGGCGTTATCCAGCAAATTGTGAATCACGTTGCTTATCAGATACTTGTCTGCGTTAAGAATGGATTTGTCTGCTCTGTTGTCGTGTATGCAAATGGTATGTGGCTTATTTGCATAGTTTATGTCTATCTGTTCTTGAGCTTGGTGTGTCAATTCGATGATGTCGACTTGCTCCTTGTTGATGACGAGTTTGCTTTCGTCTGCCTTTGAACTGATAAGTATTGTCTTGATAGTGTTGGCAAGAGTTTTTATTTGTCTTTCAGAGGAACTTATCATTTCCTGTAAGTCAGTATCCTTGATGCGATATTTTATAAACCCTAATTTGAGCAAAATGCTTGCCAATGGTGCTTTCAAGTCGTGTATGGTTCCATGGATACTTACCTCACGGTTTCTCAAAAGGTCCTCCTTATATCTGGTGACGGTTATTTGATACCCTACGCAAAATACGATAATCAATGCAAGCATTATGGATGAGACGAGATTTCCTATGGAGCTTATGATAAATGCTGATGGCGGAACGTCTACCATCACTTTTACGAATCGTATTGGTTTCAGCCCGATTGCAAAAGGTTTACTGGATTGCCAATTCGCTATATCTCTTATCTGTCCGTAATGTTTTGTTATGTTTTTATGCTCATCCAATATCAATAATGTGTAAGAGAAATCTTCTTTCAAGTTTTTAGCGAAAATGTCATACAACTTTGCAAGTTTGATAGGCTTTCCCTTAGCGGTAAGCCTATCTTTGGTTAATAATCCCATCGCGTCAGTTTCCGTTTCCACAATTCCCCTTTCCCGTAAGTCTTGTATATTGAATTCATCAAATCGGATGATATCTTCTTTCTTTGGTTTGGCTTTTAGAAAGTCTTCTTGTGTCATGGTCTTTGCATAGAACTTTTGCTCGTGATCTTTGTGGGGATTGTATTCCTGGTGAGCTCGGATTGCATATTCTTCATCAATGGAGACCTTTAAAATAGAGTTTATTTTGTCTATTTGATTGTGAATATAATTTTTATATTGCAGGGAAATGTTATATCCTTGTAGCAATGCAACTGCTATAAGTGTTGAATATGTTATATGATAATACTTTTTCATTTTCTGTTCCTCACCGCTACATTTAAATTTGTAAAGTTACTAATTATTTTTTTATATATCATATTTTGACATATAATTTTTATATAATATTTTTGCGAGATGAAAATTATAAATAATTTATATAGGAAATTTTGTCGTATTGATAGCAAACCATATTTTTGCAATTAAATACTAAATGGATGTTATTGCTATGGAAACACAAAGGAATAATAAATTGAATAAGGTGTCAGATAGGGAACATTGTTGGCTGGATTCTATGGGAGTTTTTTTTATATTCCTGATGACGAGTAATCCGATGGTGATGTTATTGAGGGATAGTTTTAGTTTTTATCTCATATTGAGTTTCTGTTATTATTAACTTTAATTTTAGAACTATGAGTGATTTTGATTTTTTAGACGAAGCCATTTTGGGTGATTCTGAAATGCTTGAGATTCATGGTGGCACAAGTGATAACATTACTTGTGGCTCTAATTGTGGACACAATTGTGGTACAAATTGCGGCAATGACTGTGGTAACTCTTGTGCTGGACAAACTCAAGGTCCTCCTCCAGTTCATAAACCTTGAGATAAATGACTTTTAATTGAGCCTTTTGGGTCATGGTATGTACTTAATGTTATACCATGACTTTTGATTTAGATAAAAATATCATGAAACAGAGCAATTATAATATTTCTATACCTCGTAAGGGGTTTACAATCTTGTATAATTCTCTTACTGATAGATTTCTGGGCATATCTAAAGACGCATACCACCTTTTAAGCTTGGATGTTAAAAGTCTGGAAAGACAAATGTATTCCGTGTATAACAAGATGAAAGAGTTAGGTATGCTTATTGATGACGATAAGGATGAATTGGCTTTAATAGAGCAACGATATATGAGGGCCAAGTTCAATGAACGAAATTTATATTTCATGGTATATCCAACTCAAGATTGCAATCTTAAATGTTGGTATTGCTATGAATCTCATAAAAAGGGAACAAAAATGTCTCAAGATATACTTGAGGCAATATTAAAGTATGTGGATAAAGGTATTGAGCAAGATAAATTTGACTCCATACATCTTGCTTTGTTTGGTGGAGAACCTTTGTTATACTTTTCGAATGTTGCTTATCCTTTGGTTCATGCAGTTAAAGAGAAATGTGAGAGGGCTGGGAAAAGGTTTTCGTCTTTTTTTGTTACAAATGCTTCATTAATGACAGAAGGGATGATAGATAAGCTTTCGGAATTGAATCCTTATTTTCAAATTACAATAGATGGAGACGAGAACAAGCATGATACGGTAAGAATTTGGAAGCACAGCAACAAAGGTACTTACCATCAGATAATAAATGCTGTTAAAACGATATCAAACAAGATAAGAAATCCGCAATATTCGGATGACCCTTTGGTGACTTTACGCATTAATTATGATAATTCCACCTTACTTAACATGGATCCTCTTTTAGAGGATTTAAAGGGCGTTGATAGGAGTAAGGTTAGAATACATTTTGAAAGGGTTTGGCAAACTCGTTATATGGTAGACAAATCTCAGCGGCAGCTTTTGCTTAACGTCTTGAGCAAATTTGTGCAAGAAGGATTTGTAATTTCCCATGGTGTCTTTAGAAAAAAGAATATCGCTTGTCCTTCTGATTCGGAAAGTTTTTTCATTGTAAACTATGATGGCACGGTTCATAAATGCAATGGTAGAACTTTGGGAAATGATACGCAAGTGGGAAAGCTATGCTCTGACGGGTCTATTCTTTGGGACGAATTCCGAAAAGAGCAAAGGCTGAAACTTAAAACATATGATAACCCAAATTGTTTGACATGTAAGATACTTCCTTTGTGTATGGGACCATGCAGTCAAAAAATGTTGGAAGCTGGTGAATTTACAGATAATATTTGTAGCAAGCATTCTGTTGATCTTCCGATTAAGGAATATTTGGCCTTTGAGTTTGAAATGAGATATTATTTGGAGAATATAAAGTAAATTGTATGAAGGGATTAGCATTGATTATACTTGTGACCTTTCCGCTGTTTAGTCTTGCGCAGAGCCAGGACTCATTGAAGACTCAACATGTTGAGGAAGTTGTGGTAACTGCTCAAAATCATGTTGCCATAAAGGATGGCGTGTCATATACACCTACTCCAGAAGAGCGCAGGTCTTCTTCAAATTATTCCGCTTTGTTGGCTCGCATGATGGTGGCAGGCTTGCGTGTTGATGAGTTCTCCAACAAGGTGGAGACCAATTGGGGAAAAGAAGTGCATATTTTCATTAATGGAGTGGAAGCAAGCGACTGGGAAGTGAAAAGCCTGCGACCTAAGGAGGTCGCTCGCGTGGAGTTTTTGCAGTCGCCATCTGAGCCCAAATACAAGAACTATCAGGCTGTCGTCAATTTCGTGCTGCGTGAATATGCTTACGGTGGATATGTTTTGGCAGAGGCAGAACAAGGCTTCGGCAACAACGACTATGGCGATTATGACGTAGCTGGAAAACTGAAAAAGGGTCACATGACGTACCAAGCAATGGTTGGTGGCTATTATAGAAATGCTCGTAAGATAGTAGGTAACAACGATGTTACTTATACCTATAATGATGGCTCGAAGCTTAATAAAAAAGAAGATTATGAGCAAGATGAGAAAAAGCGCATTTATTCTACGGGATTTAGCGCAAGGTATGATACCGACAAACTTGTTTGGACATTGCAAACGGGTTTGAGATTTACTCAGACTCCAAATTCTCATACACGACAGAATATATTGTATAATGATGTGGACACCAGTTTTTCGGTCTCTGATTCATACTCTCACGCCCTTACCCCTTACATTAATTCGCAGATTGTAGCTTATGGCCTGCCCCATGAAGCCTATGCTTACGGAGGCTTCTCTTTTTCGTACAATCATAATAAGGGGAATGATGATTATCGGTTATTGGGGTCAGAGAGCCAAAACATCTATAATGGAACAAGGGAAGATGCTTATCTGCCAAGTTTATGGTTTGGTTATGGCTTGCCTGTTTATAAACAAAACTATTTGATATTTATAACACAACTCAACTCAGAGATCTACCGTACCAGCTACTTTGGAACAGCTGACACTTACCAGAAACTGATAAATTCTTATTATTCTTTCGATTTGGACTACAGTCATAAGTTCTCCGACAAATGGTCTGGTGGTTTGTGGTTGTCTGTGCCAGTTCAAAGTTATAAAGTACAGGATGAGAAAGCAAGGACAAAAGCATTTCTCAATGGCAAAATTACGCTTAGTGGAAGCCTAAGCCCTAAACAATCAGTCTATTTTCAGGCTAATATTACCCAAAGTTCTATCAATCCTACATATTATAACACTGTCGTGCGCAAAGATGATGAGCTGACCGGAAGTAAGGGTAATTCCGACTTGAAGACAGTGAGACAAGCATTCGCCCTTTTGTCTTATACGTGGATGCCTTCCAATGAGTTTTCTCTCAATGCGTCATTCACTTGGGATAATATTATAGACGACATAGTGCCTTATTGGCACGAAATCAATGGGGTGATGGTAAAGGAGATGATAAACAGTGGCTCGTTCAATCCAATATATGCAAGTATAACTCCATCTTTAACCTTGGCAAAAGGTAAAATTCGCTTGAATTCTTTGATATCATATGTTCATGAGTGGCATACAGGTTTGTTTCATGTCAATAATGGTTATTGGGGATTTTACCCCACCGCTTATTTCGCCTTGGGAAAATGTTGGTCTATTAATTTGAATTATTCATATTCTTCTGGGAAAGGATATATGAGAGGAAGTTCAAAATTAACTAGCTTCTCCGACAATTTGAAATGTGGGTTGCAATTCTCGAAAGGAAATTTATTTGTAAAGCTTCAGGTCAATTCGCTTCTCTTGAAGAAGGGTCATACAGAGTCCTGGCTTATCTCTGACAACATATATAGCTATGCCTATCAGAGTCGCCCCTGGGACAGGCGTTATGTGTCACTTTCCGCAAGTTATACTTTTGATTATGGAAAGAAACTAAAGCATGGTGGTAACCTGCAATTTGAAGGCAAGTCAAAAACTTCTGTTTTGTAGTTGCCATGATGCGCTTTCCTATAATTCATCAGCATGATTCCATGCAATGTGGTGTAGCCTGCTTGCAAATGGTATGTAAATATTTCGGCAGAGAATACTCTTTGTGTTCCCTGTCGAAACTTTGTTTTGCAACAACGGAAGGAGTGTCTTTGTTAGGTATCAATGAGGCAGCCAATACTCTAGGATTGCATACTACATGTGCTAGAGCTACAATCATGATGCTAGGTGAAGCCCCTTTGCCTTGCATTCTTCATTGGAATCAAAACCACTTTGTTGTCCTGTATAAGGTCAAGAAAGGAAAGAAATTCTATGTTGCAGACCCAGGAAAGGGATTGGTAACCTATAGCTTAGATGAGTTTAAGCACCATTGGATAAGCACTAAATCAAATGGAGAAGACAAGGGCATTGCCATGTTCTTGGAAACTACTCCTGCATTCTTTTCTTATAAGATGGAGGACGAAGAGGTCATAAAAGAAAAGAGGTCTTTCCGCTTTCTCTTTGGGTATGTGAAGAAATATCGCAAGTACTTCGGGCAAATCATTTTGGGCTTGGTTGTTGGAAGTCTCTTGCAACTCGTCCTGCCGTTCCTCACTCAGTCCATAGTGGATGTCGGCATCAAGAATAAAGATATAGGTTTTGTTTGGCTTATACTGTTGGGGCAGTTGATGCTAACCATCAGCCGAACGGCAATCGACTTTATCCGCAGATGGTTGTTGCTCCACATATCCTTGCGAATCAACATCTCGTTGGTGAGCGACTTCTTCATCAAGCTCTTGAAGTTGCCGATGTCTTTCTTTGACACGAAACTCATGGGCGACTTGATGCAGAGAATGA
>CAVKWN010000075.1:0-17484 GCA_963660075.1 Lachnospiraceae bacterium | reverse complement strand
TCCATTAAACGAAAAAATCTCGCGAGTAGTCTCGCGAGATTTTCTGTTTATATATCAAGGATGCCAAATTCTATGGAAAGTATTGCAAGTGGTTCATGGCATGGCCTCCCCACATGGTCTCGTCAACAAACCGGAAACCAATGGCTCGATAAAGGCGCTCCGCCCAAGGGTGGGTGTGGTCCACGAGCAACCCTATAGGCTGGGTTCCATGTCGCTTGATGGCCTCCTTAATGAGCGCCGTGGCAATGCCTCGCTTGCGGAAGTCTGCTTTCACGCATAGCGAGTCAAGGTAATATTCGCCAGCCTTCGTCTCCTCGTCCATGGCGGAGAAGTCGCGGCCAAGAAACTCGCGCGCAGCCTCTACAAACCTCTTGCGCAATCTGAGCAAGTCTTTGCCGTCGTAAGCCACAAGACATCCCGCCACATCATCGCCAACCATTGCCACAAGGGTGTTGCGGTACGAATACTGGCTGTCGTCCATGGCAACGAGCTTGGTCATCATGTGGCGAAAATCGTCCAAGGTGTGTTCCGGGCCTGCGAAATTCTGGCAACAGTCATGATCCATCGCCTCCATGATAAGCGAGGCTATCTCTGGAGCTTGTCTCGCGTCGGCACTCTCTATCCTTACAGTTTGCTCTATCATAAGACAATGACAGATTACAGTTTTACCGTCTTGTTCATTAAATAACTATCGAGGATGACCATTGCCGCCATACTCTCTACGATAGGCACCGCCCGAGGCACCACGCAAGGGTCGTGACGCCCACGAACGTCGACAGTGGCTGCATTGCCATCCACGTCTATTGTAGGTTGTGGCATCAGCAACGTGGCGACAGGCTTGAACGCTACACGGAAAAAGATGTCGGCACCGTTTGACACGCCGCCTTGAATGCCACCCGAATGGTTGGAGAGCAACCCGTCGGGTGTCATGATGTCGTTGACCTCGGAGCCAAAATGCCGCACCATGTCGAAGCCGTCGCCAATCTCAAAGCCCTTCACGGCATTGATGGAGAGCATGGCTGCTCCAAGTTGGGCGTTGAGTTTGCCAAACTCGGGCTCGCCAACTCCTACGGGGCAGCCCTTGATGACGCAAGTGACCACTCCGCCCACGGTGTCGCCTTTTTCCTTAACTTCAAGGATGAGGTTTTCCATCTGCTTTGCCTTCAACGCGTCGGGGCAACGCACCACGTTGTCCTCTGCCGTGGAAAGGTCGTATCCGTGGTAGTCGCGGTCAAGCTCAATGTTGCCGACCTGCGACACATAAGCCTGAACGGTGACTCCAAGTTGTCTCAAGGCGAGTTTGGCCAACGCTCCGCCAACACATCGCGCTATGGTGACACGCGCCGAGGAGCGGCCGCCACCTCTATGGTCACGAATGCCATACTTTGAGAAATATGTGAAGTCGGCATGCGACGGGCGGAACACCTGGCGAAGGTTGTCATAATCCTTGGAGTGCTGGTTGGTGTTGCGCACCACGAAGCCAATGGGCATGCCTGTGGACTTTCCCTCAAACACGCCGCTGAGCAACTCCACCTGGTCGGGCTCGTTGCGCGACGTGGTGATCTTGCTCTGCCCGGGACGGCGGCGCGAGAGCTCGTGTTGAATGAAGTCCACGTCAATGTCTATCCCTGCAGGCATCCCATCCACGACACCGCCAACAGCCGTGCCATGACTCTCACCAAAAGAAGTAAGGGTGAAGACATTTCCAAAAGTATTGCGCATGATTATTTGTAGGATTATTGTGAATTATATGTTTGTTTGTGTTACAAAGGTACGCTTTTTGCTTTTAATTCAGTAGCTTGCAACCATGTTTTTGCCAAAATCACCAATTTTAAGTATTGCGGCAATGAAAGAAAACAAGTAATTTTGCAAACAGAAAAAGGAAAGGTATAGAGACCCAAGATGCTTAGTACTTTAAAGAGATAGATATCATAATGTTTTTGTATAATTCAATATTAGGCCCGCCGTGAGGTGTGCCTTTTATTTTTTTATTTACTCAACGACAGTTTATCCACGTCCATGCTGACCATGTCCTCACCAACGAGAAAACGAAGTGCCTTGTCAATGTCCTCGCTCGGGGCGTCCAGCGCAGCCACCTCGTCCAGCGAATGTTGCTGCTTGTCGGAAAGGAGGGCGAGAATGAGCTTGACCGTGGCGTTCTTGAAGGTCACAGACCCGTGCCTGTCTTTTATGCACACGTCGCAGTGGCCACATTCTTCCACGTCGTCCTCACCAAAATAGCGTAGCAATTGCTGGCTTCGGCAAACGTTGTCGTTGCCGGCATAGGCCATGACAGACTCTATGCGCTTGACAAACTGCTCTTTACGGTCTTCGTATATCGCCTTGGGGATAAACACCTCTTTTTCCCTGTCTCGTTGATAAGTGATGATAGGCATCTTGCGTTGAGGTATGTAACTTATGATGTTGCGCTTGCTCAAGCTCTTGAGCACTTGATAGCACTGGTCGCGCGTGAGTTGCGCTTGTGAGGCTATGAGTGACTCGTCAACATAACTATAGTCGGAAAAAAGACCTCCATAGCAACGAAGCAACGCTGTCATCACAGCCTCGTCGTTGCCCGACAGGGAATCAAGTTGATATAAATCGTTGCGACGCAGCAATACATGCACCCGAGCCGCCGCATCGGGGTCGGTCTCATAGTGCAGGTAACCGGCATTGTCGAGGATATGAAGTGAGGAATCAACCTGAATGGGAAACAGATGATAGGTGGCGCAAAACTGCCCGATATCAAAAGAGAATTTGTGACCAATGCCGCTTCCCGCACCTACGCCGTTATAATATGCCAAGCAGTCGTACACATTATATATATAGTCCCTAGGCGGGAAATTCTCATCAACGCGTCGCGTCAGCTTGCCCACGTCGCTGCCGTTCCACAACAAAACGGCATAAGCCCTGTTGCCGTCGCGCCCGGCACGTCCCGCCTCTTGGAAATAAGCTTCTATGGAGTCCGGACAATCGAAATGGATCACAATCCTCACATTTGGCTTGTCGATGCCCATGCCAAAGGCGTTGGTTGCCACCATGACGCGTTTCTTGTCGTCCTGCCACAACTTCTGACGCTCGTCGCGAGTGGAATGTTCAAGGCCCGCATGATAGAACGTGGAGACAATGCCCGAGCAGCTCAAGAACTCTGAAATCTCCTTGCAACGCCGCCTGCTCCTCACATAAACTATAGCCGAGCCCGGAACCCGTTTAAGGATATGCACCAGCTCTGCGGGCTTGTTCTCTGCCTTTCGCACCACATAAGACAGGTTCTTGCGCTCAAAGCTCATGCGAAAGACATTCTTCGACTTGAAAGCGAGCTTTTCTTGAATGTCGTCGACCACTTGGAGTGTTGCCGTGGCGGTGAGCGCCAACACGGGAGCGTCGGGTTTAATCTTTCGGAGATTGCCTATTTCCAAATAGGCAGGACGAAAATCATAGCCCCATTGACTGATGCAATGGGCCTCATCGACCGTGATGAAGCTCACGCGCATGTGGCGGAGCTTAACCTGGAAAATGTCAGAGGAAAGACGTTCCGGGGAGACGTAAAGCAACTTTACGTCGCCGAGGATGCAATTCTCCAACATAGCGACCATCTCGCTATGCTTCATGCCCGAATAGATAGCCGCCGCCCTTATTCCCTTGACCCTTAAATGCTGAACCTGGTCTTTCATCAAGGCTATAAGGGGTGACACCACTATGCACGTGCCCTCTGCGGCGAGAGCCGGAACCTGGAACGTGATGCTCTTGCCACCGCCCGTAGGCATCAGGCCGAGCGTATCCCTGCCAGAACCAATACTCTCGATGATATCACGCTGGATGCCGCGGAAATCGTCATAACCCCAGTATTGGCGGAGAATGTCTTGATAGATGTCCTTTCCCTCCGGTTCCATTTGCTTGAAGCGTCAAACTATATGTCCTCTTCAGTGGGCCGTATGTCCTCTATCTGGAGTTGCACCTGGTTGCGCTTGAACACGTTTGCCTCCAAGGTGTAGGCTATGTCAAACGACCTCTTCGACTTTATATATCTTGCCGAGGCACTCTGTCCGAAGGCTATACCGTTGACGACAGTGCCCGACTTGGAATCGACAAGCTCCAACTTGATATGCTCCTGCGAGCGTCCAACGACTTTGCTCGTGCCATAATCATATACGCCCTTGGTGCAAAACATCGGCTTCTCATTGCCTGGGCCAAAAGGAGAGAAACGCTTCAGGTCATTGAAGAAGCGCTTGGTTATGTCCTTGAAGTCGAGCACGTCGTCGATACGCAGCATGGCCTCGGTTTGCTCCGCATGGATATGCTCATCCACATAACGCTGGAAGCGATTGCGGAATTCAGGCACGTCACTCCATTTCAAGGTCAAACCCGCGGCATAGGTGTGACCGCCAAAATTGAGAAGCATGTCACGGCAGCTCTTTATTGCCGAATAGATGTCGAAACCCATCACCGAACGCGCTGAGCCCGTGGCAAGGTCGCCATCACGCGTTATGACCACCGTGGGGCGGAAATAAAGTTCCGTAAGGCGTGATGCCACAATGCCTATGACGCCTTTCTTCCAGTGCTCGTCGTACAACACGATAGAGGAATGGTGCTTCTGAGCATCGATGCGCGAGACAATCTGGTTGGCCTCTTCCGTCATCTGCTTGTCTATGTCCTTGCGCTGCTCGTTATACTCGTCGATATGGCGCGCTTCCTTTACGGCGGTGTTGAAGTCTTTCTCCACAAGCAGGTCCACGCTCTCCTTGCCGTTTTCCATTCTGCCAGAGGCGTTGATGCGCGGGCCTATCTTGAAGATGATGTCGCTCATGGATATGTCGCGACCATTGAGCCCACAGATGTCGATGATGGCCTTCAAGCCGATGGAAGGGTTCTGGTTGAGCTGCTTCAAGCCATGGAAGGCGAGAATGCGGTTCTCGTCGACCACGGGAACGAGGTCGGCTGCAATGCTCACCGCGCAAAAGTCGAGAAGCGGAATAAGCCTGGAGAATGGGATGCCATTGTTTTTAGAGAAGGCTTGCATGAACTTGAACCCTACCCCACAGCCACAAAGGTGCTTGAAAGGATAGGTATCATCTGCGCGCTTGGGGTTGAGGATAGCCACGGCATCGGGGAGGTTCTCGTCTGGCATGTGGTGGTCGCAGATGATGAAGTCGATGCCAAGGCTCTTGGCATAGGCTATCATGTCGTGGGCCTTGATGCCACAATCGAGGATGATGATGAGCTTCACGCCTGTCTCATAGGCATAGTCTATGCCCATCTTGCTCACGCCGTAGCCTTCATCATAGCGGTCGGGAATATAATAGTCGATATTCGAGTAAAACTGTTGCAGGAACTTATACACCAACGCAACAGCCGTACAACCGTCAACGTCGTAGTCGCCATAGACGAGCACCCGTTCCTTGCGTCCCATGGCATCGTTGAGCCTGTCCACGGCAATGTCCATGTCCTTCATCAAGAAAGGATTGATGAGGTCTGAAAGCTGTGGACGAAAGAAGCGCTTGGCAGCGCTTTCCGTAGTGATGCCACGCTTGACGAGCAATCCCGTAAGAGTAGGGCTCATGCTGAGTTTCTCGCTCAGCTCAAGGGCTTGCCGAGACTCCTCAGTTTTTAATGGGTCGTACTTCCATTTGAAATGCATGTTGTTGTTTTTTATTTCTTTTGCAAAGATAAGGAAAAAAGGAAACAAAAGGGTGCATTGCCATGCAAAAAGAACAAAAAAAGAAAAGGCCCACCTTGTTGGTGAGCCTTTGTATTATGTTTTTGCACAAATCCTTAGAAGCCGCACTTCTTGCGGATGTCTTTTGGCACGGCGTTCTTGTTTACCATGAAGTCCATGGTGTTAGCCACGATGAAGTTCTTGGTCATGTACCAAATACCCTTGTAGTCACCAGTCGTGCCCCATGAGTTCTTCACCATGTAGTATTCCTTGCCGTTCTGATCCTTGGCGATACCGTAGATAAGCATGCCGTGGTCGTCGGTGAGCTCCCAATCGTCGTAGCGCTCTTGGCGCTGCTTCTGCGTAGGCTCTATCTCAGGCACGTTAACGCCGAGAGAATCGACAAGGTTCTTCTTCTTGGCAGGCGCGAGCTTGAGCCAGTGTGCCATGTCGGAACCCTCCATGCTGGCGAGCTTCTTGGTGTCGTACATGTAAGCGAGACCCGTGCGAGTGAAACCGTCCTCCGACACGTCACCGCCCCAAGCCACAGTGTAGCCGTTCATGATGGCATTGTCGATAATCTTTGCCAAGTCGTTGATTGGAACGTTCCAAGACAGGGGATTGCGCCAGTTGTCTTGCACCTCAACGGCGAAAGCTGTCCAGAAAGGATGGTGGGTATAGCTCGTGAAGCTGACGTAGTTGTTGCAAGCCGTGCTGTCGAGGCCAATGCTTGCGGCAAAGCTCTTCGGAGTGTATGTCTTGCCTTGATATGTGAACTGCGTTGGGCACTTGCCGAGATAAGAGTCGAGAATGCCCTGCAAACCGTTCTTCCACGCTGGAGACAGCTTAGAGGCATTGCTCTTTGCGACTGCTTCAACGTAAGGGCTCATCACTTTGAAGAACTCATTGAAGTTGAGCAAGGAGTCGCCATAGAGGCTACCTGTCTGAGGCATTGCCGTCTCCGGGCAAATGCCATAGTGCTGAATCACATAGAGAGGGTCGTAGGCACTGCCGCCTTGGGCAAACTGGCAATCGCCATGAAGGCGAACCACCTGAATAGCGCGATCCATATATGTCTTGTTGGCTACAAACGACTCGCAAAGATCGTATGTCTTGCCTGTGTTCTTCAAAATCTCCGCCTCAAAAAAAGCGAGGGTTGAATAATCCCAGCACGTACCCGAACGGTTCTGGTTCTTGATGCTGGTAATAGGGTTTTCCTTAACTACGGTAAAGACCGGCTTGTTTGGGTTAACGCTGTCTTTCTTTTCCGCTGCCCCAGCATTGAGGGAAAGCAATACGGCCATCGCGGCCAAAATCGTACTCTTCATCAAATTTGTCTTAGTTTTTAATAATTGTTGCAAAAGTACTCAAATTTGCTCATATAAAGAAACTTGTCAATACTATTTTTAAACAAAATCTAAGTTTTCAGGTTTTTTGCAATCGGGAGCAACTAATAACAAGAAACATTTTGCCATTCCGCATATTATTACTACCTTTGCAACACGTCAAAAGCAATGGCCCCGTAGCTCAGTTGAATAGAGCATCAGATTCCGGTTCTGAGTGTCGCGGGTTTGAGTCCCACCGGGGTCACATAATGACAAACCCCTGCAAGCCGCTTGGCATGCAGGGGGTCGCTTTATCTGCAAGAAGGCACGACTGCGTGCCATTCCTTATTTGTTTTCTATAACAGGCTTGCCCTATTTCTTCAACTTGAACGATGTCTCAATGCTTGTAAGCTCGGCAGAAAATTCCTTGTCTACCTGCATGCGCTTCTCAACTTGCGAACATGAGTGTATGACCGTGGAGTGGTCACGGTTGCCCACGAGCTTGCCAATGCGACTTGCGGGCATCTTGGTATATTTCTGGGCAAGATACATCGACACCTGCCTTGCCACCACATAGCTGCGCTTGCGGCTCTTGGAGTTGATCTGCGAGGTTGTTACATTATAATGTTGGCAAACCTTCTCTAGGATGTCGTCCACCGTGAGCGGACGGTCGTCTATCTTCACGGCGCGCTTCACCACTCGTTCGGCAAGGCGCATGTCGATATTGCAATTATACACTATGGAATAAGCCATCAGGGAGTTGATGACTCCTTGCAAGTCGCGCACGCTGCCGCTTGCCGTCTCTGCTATGAGCTCTATAACGTCGCGGGGTATCTTCAATCCGTCACGCTTGATCTTATTCTCCAATATGTCCACGCAGAGCTTGCGGTTGGGCTTCTCCAGCTCGGCAATCAGTCCGCACGAGAAACGCGTGAGCAGACGGTCGGGCATGTCCTTGAGGTCAACCGGCGGACGGTCGGAAGCCAGGATTATGCGCTTGCCATTGCGGAAGAGGTTGTTGAATATATGGAAGAAGGTATTGAGCGTGCCTGTCTTCCCCATCCATTCCTGAATGTCATCGACAATAAGCATGTCGATGGTCTGATAGAACGCTATGAACGAGTTTACCGAGTTTTGCAACACCGCGTTGCTATACTGCACCTGGAACAACCTCGCCGAGATATAAAGCACTCGCTTCTGCGGATAAAGTTCCTTGGTGCGCACGCCAATGGCATTGATAAGGTGCGTCTTTCCACAGCCCGACGGTCCATAGACAAACATGGGGTTGAACTGCATGGTGCCCGGATGCTCCGCTATCGACAATCCCACCGAGCGCGAAAGCTTGTTGCTGTCGCCCTCAATATAGTTGGAGAACGTGAGATGGGGGTTCAATTGTGGATCAAGCGGCTGGGGCTGTGCAGCATCGAGCGGTGTCGGGCTTTGGTTTGCCCTCTGCGTAGGCTTTGGCTTAACGCTGTTTGCTGGTTCCGACCAGACGGTCTCCGTGCCTCCCTTGTCCTTGCCATCACGGTCCACGACGACACGATAGGATAAATGGATCTTGGGACCGAAGCACTCATAGAGCACCTTGGTAAGAAGATCCACGAAGTTCTCCTCAAGATATTCGTAGACAAAAGGGCTTGGCACCTGTACAAGTATCATCCTTTGAGCCTCATCGAAGTGCTCAAAGACGATTGGCTTGAACCATGTGTCATATATTTGCCCGGTTACATTCTGCTGAATAAGCTTCAAGGCATTCTGCCACCGGGAATCAATTTTTGCTGTCATTTTGCTGTCTCAGAGATGTAGATTGTCTGCCATCAAAACGCCTCATTATTGAAACGCAAATGCAAAGCTACACAAAAAAACATTACGTTGCAACCCCCAATTTCACCCTTCTCAAGGGTTATTTCCTTATAACCTCTTATGAATTATGCCATTAGGGGTTGAGAGCATACGCTTGTTAACGTAATTTAAATTTCACGCAAGTCTTACTTGTCCTTCTTTCCGAACAGGGAGAAATGGACATAACGTTTTGGATGCGCCTTGAGGTCGATAAGCAAGGAGTCAGCCGAACGCATCGTGCCGTTCAGGTTGTGGTAAAGTTCCTTGTCGTTCATGAGCAGTCCCAAGGTTCCGTTCTTAGAGTTGAGCTGTCGCGTGACGCTCTCCACGTTGTCGAGAGTGCGATTCACCTTGGCCATGGTCTGCGCGATGTCGAGCTGGGCGAGGTTTGCCGTAAGCTTGTCGGTATTGTCGAGCGTGGAGCCTGCCTTTTCCATGGCATAATCTGCTTTCGACAAGATTCCTGGCACTTTCTTGTTAGCCTGGGCCATGAGCTTGTTAAGATCAGCCGAGGTGGCCGCTAGGTTTGTCGACATGGTCTCAATGTTGTGCAACGAAGCCTTGAGGGCTGGGTCGGCAAGCAACGAGTTCACGCTCGTCAGGATGCTGTCCACCTTTGGCAGCAGGGCGGCGATGGTGGGAACGAGTTGCTGCACTGTGCCCATCAGTCCGGCGTTCAGGTTGCCTTGTATGGTGTCGCCTGGTTCTACCCGCTCCCTAGGATTGTTGGCTAGCAGAATATTCATCTTGATGTTGCCCATAATGTCGCTATCTATCTCAGCCGATGATCCTTTCGGCACACGCAGGTCGTCGTCCACCTGAAACTCCACCAGCACGTTGCCGCTCTTCTGGTAATCGTAGATAATCGACTTTACCGTTCCTACCTTATAGCCATCCGCATAGATGGGGTTTGAGGCGGAGAGTCCATCGATATTCTTGAACATGGCGTAATAAACGTTGTCGGTTGAGAATATGGGCATACCCTTGAGGAAATGGAGCCCAAAGAAGAGCACCGCGATACCCACGATAGCCACTATGGCAATCTTGACTTCTTTTGTAAAAAACTTCATGTCTATCTTGTTATGTCGTTGTTTTTATTTCTTTTTCTTGTTCTCAAGAAACTCTTTGATAGCCTTGTTCACATCCATCACCTTTCCGTTCTTCATGGCTATGATGAAACTGTCGGGAAACTTGTCGAGAATGGTGCCTCGGAGCTTCTTAATCTCGTTGTAGTTGGCCGAAGCCCCGTAAGTGTATCTCAGCTTGTCGCCATCGGTGAAGCTCTCACAATTTTTCAGCCCCTTGAAGAGCAGACTGCCATCATTGAGCTTCTGCTTCCCGGCAAAGATTTGAATCTTGAACACGGGCGCGTTCTTGTCAGTCTGGCGCACGCGCTCGGTCTTCTTTGATTCTTCTCGCGCCGTTTGCTTTTGCTGTTCTTGAGCTTTCTGTTTTTTCGTTTCTTGAGCCGTTTGTTTTTTCTGTTCTTGCGTGCTCTCGCGCTTGCGCTCCGTAGTTTGCCTTGTCGCTCTTGTCGCCTTGGCATCATCGTCGGCTGCCGCTATATTGGCTGACATGTACGCTGAAGATCCATTATTGGCATTGTCGTTGAACGGTATCTCCGGGTCCACGGAACCATAACGTTGCTTATAAATTCTGAAAGCATTGACAATGCCGCTCGTGAAAACGTCGAGGGCAGTGTCGGTGTTCAGGTAGGTCTCCTCGTCGGGCGTGGTGATGAAGCCAAGCTCCAACAGCACCGCAGGCATTGAGGTGAGGCGCAGCACCGCGAGGTTGTTTTGATGGGCTCCGCCATTTTCCCTTCCCGTGGCTCTGCAGACCTCCGTCTGCAAAAGGCGCGACAGCTCCACGCTGCGCTCACGGTTCTTGTCGGCGATAAGCTCAAACATGATGTCACCCTCGGCAGAGTTTTCCAGGCCCTTGTATCGGGTTTTATAGTCTTTCTCCAAGAATATCACCGAGTTTTCCCGCTTCGCCACCTCCAGGTTTTCCTGTATTCCTTTTGTGCCCGTGCGTTCTCCGTTGCCCAACGTATAACTTTGGAACCCACGGCTTATCTTTCCACCCGCAAGGGCGTTGATATGGACCGACATGAAGAGGTCGGCCTTGATATGGTTGGCTATGTCGGCCCGCTCGTGCAGCGGCAGGAAGACGTCCGTGCGCCTGGTATAGACCACACGCACGTCGTCGAAGTTCTTCTCTATGGCGTTGCCCACGGCGAGGGCGTAGCGCAGCGTAAGGTTCTTCTCGTATGATATCAAGCCCTTGGCACCACTGTCGTTGCCACCGTGTCCGGCATCTATCACGACCGTGAATTGCCGCGGTGCGGCCTTGAGCGTCAACGAGGCGAAAATCAGCAGGCAGAGTGTGAGGAATGACTTGTGGAACATGATTCTCTTATTCTGTCACATATTTCTTCAATGCCCTCACCACTCCATTCTTCCACGTATTGATGTTGTCGTCGTTGAGCGACAATGAGCTCACGAGTTTCACCACATGGTCGATTGGCATTCCATAACGCAACACTCCGGAAATGAGTTTGGCATAGTTCCAATATTCCGGGTTAAACTTGCCCGACAAACCCTCCACTGTGGTCTTATAGCCACGGCGGTTCTCAAACTGGAAGTCGTAACGATGCGACCCGTCAGGATTGGTCTGCCTGATGATCTTTCCCTTCACCACGGTCTTGGGCAACACTATGCCCTCCTCGTCGTCTTGCAGACCGGTGAAAATCTCATAAGGGCGACCACCAAGAAGGCCAACGAAAGCCACCCATTTGTCTTTGTTGTTCTGAAAGCGCACTACGTCGCAGTCGAGCTCGTCGGGACGGTCCTCTATCACTTGAGGACGCGCGTAGTCGCCATTAGCCCAAATGGAACCCTCCGACGAGGCGGTTGATTGGGCCTTGATTTCCTTGTCTGATATTTGTGAATCCATGAAAAATATACAAGCTTGTTTTGTTCTGTTCCCGTTCCACACGAGTTATTAATGTGCAAAAATACCTTTTATTTTCCACATTCTTTATAAAACTCGATAAAAGAACCGTTTTTTTCAGATAATTTTCCATAACTTTGCATAAATACGTTCAAAAGAGAACAGTAAAAAAGGAATTATGGATAGTTTGAATCACAGAAGGAGCATAAGGAAATATTCATGCCGTGAGGTGCCTTCCCAATTATTGACAAGCCTGCTGCAAGATGCCGAGCGCACGCCGACAATGGGCAATCTCCAGCTCTACAGTGTCGTAGTGACACGCAGCAAGGAGATGAAAGAAAAGCTTGCGCCAGCCCATTTCAACCAGCCCATGGTGACAGGCGCGCCCGTAGTGCTCACTTTCTGTGCCGACTTCCGCCGCACCACGCTTTGGGCGGAGAACCGCAAGGCAGAGCCCGGCTACGACAATTTCCTTAGTTTCATCAATGCCGCAACCGACACGCTGCTCTTCTGCCAGACCTTTTGCAACCTTGCCGAGGAGGAGGGTCTTGGCACATGCTTCCTTGGCACCACGGTGTATCTTCCGCAGCTCATCATCGACACCCTAAAACTGCCAAAGCTCACCTTCCCCGTGGCGACAATCACGCTTGGATGGCCCGACGAGAACCCGGCGCAAAGCGACCGTCTGCCCGTGGAAGCAATCGTCCACGAAGAGACCTACAACGACTACACCCCCGAGAGGATAGACCGGTTCTATGCCTACAAGGAGTCGTTGGCGGAAAACAAGCACTTCGTGGAGATAAACCACAAGGAGACATTGGCACAGGTCTTCACCGACCTGAGATACACACGCAAGGACAACGAGGCTATGTCGGAAGGATTGAAGGAAGCTCTTAAAAAACAAGGTTTTATCAAGTAGGCTGCAATGAACTCATTCTCAGACATACAGGTCACCGAGGTGGTGACCAGCAAACAACGCAAGGCCTTCGTAGACTTTTTCTACGATCTTTATCGCGGCAACCAGTATGCCGTGCCATATCTTTACCTTGCCGAGATACTCACCCTGAAGCCAAGCTCCAACCCCGCGTTCGAGTTTTGCGAGGCGCAATGTTTTCTTGCCTACAAGGATGGCAAGGTCGTGGGCAGGGTGGCTGCCATAATCAACCATCGCGCCAACGATTATTGGAAACGCAAGATGGTGCGTTTCGGCTGGTTCGACTTCATCGACGACCCCAAGGTCACAGAAGCCCTTCTGCTTGCCGTGGAGAATTGGGGAAAGGGGAAAGGCATGACCGAGATAGCCGGGCCTTTCGGCTTCGAGGACATGGATCGCGAGGGCATGCTGGTAGACGGGTTCGACCAACTGTCGAGCATGTATATCAACTACAACTACCCCTACTACCCCACCCACATGGACAACCTCGGTTTCAAGAAGGACAACGACTATGTGGAATATCGTATCAAGGTGCCTGAGGTGACACCGGAGAAGTTCGCCCGAACCGCACAGCTCATCAAGACGCGCTACCACCTTGAGGAGCGAAAGTTCAACTCACGCGAAATGACCAAGGGTGGCAGGGCGCGAGAGCTTTTCAACATCCTCAACATCACCTACGGCAACCTCTACGGATATTCGCAGCTCTCAACCGAGCAGATTGACACCATAACAAACAATTACATAAAACTTGCCGACCTCAATCTCGTCACGTGCGTGGTCGACACCGAGAAAGACGACATGATGGTGGGCTTCGGTGTCTCATTCCCCTCTTTCTCCGAGGCTTTGCGCCGCACCCACAACGGCAAGCTCCTGCCTTTCGGCTGGTGGCAACTGCTGAAAGTGCTCAAATGGCACAAGACACCGATTGTGGACTTGCTGCTCATCGGCGTGCTGCCAGAATACCGCAAGAAAGGCGCCAACGCCATCATCTTCAACGATCTCATTTCATGGTACAGGCGCTACGGCTTCAAATACGCCGTCACGGGACCGCAGATGGAGACCAACAAGGGCGTGCTCTCGCAATGGCAATACCTGGAGTCGGAAGAGATAAGGCGGCACAGAATCTACGTCAAGGACATTAAATAAAAAAGCGATAGCACAATGGAAAACGAAGTTTTAAAAGCCATCAAGGAGCGTCGGAGCATTCGCCGCTTCAAGAAAGAACAAATCACCGACGAGGAACTCAACACCGTGCTTGAGGCAGGCACATGGGCACCCACTGGCATGGGCACGCAAGAGCCATTTATAGTAGCCGTACAAGACGAGCGCCAAAAGTCCGTCCTGTCCACAATAAACGCGGAGATAATGGGGGCAAAGTCTGATCCTTTCTATGGCGCGCCAACCCATGTGTATGTTTTCGCGCCTGCAGCCAACGTCAACAGCGTGAAAGACGGCAGTCTCATCCTCGGCTCCATGATGCTTGCGGCACATTCCATAGGGCTCGGCTCTTGCTGGATCAATCGCGTCGACAAGATGGTCGACTACGACGAGGTGAAAGAGCTCATGAAAGCCTGGGGGCTGCCCGAAGGTCTCATGGGCGTGGGTTCCCTGGCCTTGGGTTATCCCGAAGGCGCGCCTCATCCTGCCAAGCCTCGCAAGAAAGACTACGCAAGGGTCATAAAATAAGGCAAGACAATATTACCTATGATAGATAGGCAGACATCTGAGAAGATCAAGGACGCGGCAAACATCGTGGATGTGGTGTCGGAGTTTGTCACGCTGAAGAAGTCGGGCGCTAACTATAAAGGACTGTGCCCCTTCCACAACGAGAAGACCCCGTCGTTCTATGTCTCCCCCGCCCGTGGCACCTGCCACTGCTTCGGTTGCGGCAAGGGCGGCAACGCCGTGACATTCATCATGGAACATGAGCAGCTCTCCTATCCCGAGGCCCTCAGATGGCTAGCCAAGAAATATCACATAGAGATAAGGGAGCGCGAGCTGACCAACGAGGAGAAGGAGCAGCAGTCGAAACGCGAGTCGATGTTCATCGTCAACGAATGGGCGGAGAAATACTTCGAGGACCTTCTCCACAACCATCCCGACGGCAACGCCATAGGCTTGCAATATTTCCGTTCGCGAGGCTTCCGCGACGACATCATCAAGAAGTTCAACCTCGGCTACGACCTGCCCGACCGCTTCTTGCTCGCCGCCGCCGCCAAGCAGAAAGGCTACAAGGAGGAGTTCCTGGTGTCCACCGGCCTGTGCTACAAGACCGAGCGCAACGAGCTTATCGACCGCTATGCTGGCCGCGTGGTGTTCCCGTGGACAGGCGTGAGCGGCAAGGTGGTGGGCTTCACGGCGCGCGTGCTCGACAAGCGCACCAAGGGCGTAAACCAGAAATACGTAAACTCGCCCGACTCCGAGGTCTTCCACAAGGACCACGAGCTCTACGGCATTTGGCAAGCCAAGCGGGCCATAGCCAAGGAAGACCGCGTGTTCATGGTTGAGGGGCAGGCCGACGTGATATCCATGCACCAGTGTGGCATCGAGAACGTCGTGGCAAACTCCGGCACGGCCCTTAGCCTCCACCAGATACACATGCTCCACCGGTTTACCGCCAACATCACGCTCATCTACGATGGTGACGCGGCGGGCATACACGCGGCATTGCGAGGCACCAACATGCTGCTCTCCGAGGGCATGAGCCTGAGGGTGCTGCTCCTGCCCAACGGGCAAGACCCCGACGAGTTCGCGAGAAACCACACCGCCGAGGATTTCCGCAAGTATATCGACGACAACCAGGAAGACTTCATACAGTTCAAGACCTCGTTGCTGCTCAAGGGCGAGAATGACCCGAAAAAGCGCGCCGACGGCATCAACTCCATCGTGGAGAGCATATCCATGATACAAGACCCCATCTTGCGCGACACGTATATCCACGACTGCTCCCAACGCACAGGCATGGCGGAGGCCACGCTCATAAGCAGGATGAACGGATATATAAGGAGCAAGAGCCCTAACGCCACGCCCGCCCCCCAAGCCACCGAGCGCAACGTCGAGGAGCGCGTCGTAGACGACAAGGGCGAGGCATCATCGCTTATCGTCAGGCTCATCGTAAAGCATGGAGAGTGCGTCATATATAATAATGTGGAAGACGACAATGGTGTATGCCACGATCTCACGATAGCGCAGGTGGTGTACTACAGCCTTACGCAAGACCATCTCACCTTCAGCAACGAGCTATACAACCGCATATTGCACGAGGCGGCGGAGAGAAGCGCGGACCCTCAATGGAAGGCGGAGCCTTATTTCCTACATCACGACGACATAAACATCTGCCGCGTGGCATCCGAGCTGTCGGCCGACGCATACCATGTGACACAGCCTAAAGACGAGGCGCCCATAAACGAGGAGGCGAGAAAACAGAAAGAGGCCAACCAGATGGACACGCTCAGGGGACAAACAGAGCACTTGCTTCTCGACTTCCGCATGAACTACGTGGAAAAACACTTAAAGGAACTGCAGGCGCAGATGACGAAAGTGGCAGGCGACATGGACAAGCTGAAGAAGCTGATGGAAGAGTTCAAGGACATGCAGCAAATACGCAACTTGCTTGCCAAGAAGCTCGGAAACAACATCTTCATATAAGGCCAATGATTGCCGCTTGCCTACAAGCACATCATCTCACATTCTATAGTAAAAGCGCTCACGACGAGCGCTTTTCTTTTTTGCGGTCACTCTCGACCCCATATTTATATTTCCTTCTTCCTTGTGTAATATCTGTTTTTATTGCCACCATGTGCTTCGAGATAACCGAATTCGGTAAGTTGGCGCAGATAGCGTTTGGCGGTTGTCTCTTTTATGTCCATCCCATTGACAAGCTCTTCTGTCTTGATTTGTTCTTTGTCGGCCATGAGTGCCATAAGCAGGTTCATCAACAACCGGCATGTCCTGCCGTTTCCGTCTGTCCACGGATGGATGGTCACCAGCTCGTAATGAGCCCAGAAACTCAAATCATAGACTGAAGCAATAAAAATTCTCCTTGCTGCATAATGGTGATTCCATCGAGAGGCAATCGGGGATTAGCTCGCCTTCGAGGCAGTAGATGCGGATGAACTGGCGGTTGACACATTCTGCAAACTTATAGCCGTGCGCCATGCCGAAGTTCTCTCACGCTTATGTGGCTCCGCCAGACGTTTGTAGGCCTCGAAGACTATGTATAGTTGCTCGATATTATCACTCATAAGAAGAAACTAAAACGGGGATTGCGTATAAGCATTCATATCTTCATTGACCATAGAGTAATCTTTTAGCTTATGCAAATCCTCTATATGACTTATAAGATTGTCATAGTTTCCAAGTTTCTCTATCTCCTCGCGCCTTGCCTTGCTCAACTTACAAAATTCCTCCTCTTGTTCAAGTCCGGCAAATCGCCGTCCACATAAATTGGCAGCAATGCCTGTCGTAGAGCTTCCGCTAAATGGGTCAAGAATCCAATCGCCTTGGTTGGTTGATGCAAGAATCATCCGAACAAGTAAACGCAAAGGCTTTTGCGTGGGATGCTTGCCACAAGTCTTTTCCCAACGACCGATAGCTGGCATTCGCCATACATCCGTCATTTGCTTGCCGTCATTCAGTTCTTTCATCAAGTCATAGTTGAATTTGTGTGGTACTTTCTGCATTTTTCTTGCCCAAATGATAAACTCGGTGGAATATTTGAAATATCGGCATGAGATATTGACTGGTGGGTTTGTTTTTTCCCATGTGAT